>NZ_WSRO01000002.1:4586250-4894285 GCF_009769735.1 Streptomyces sp. BA2 | reverse complement strand
CTGTCATCGCCTCCACGGGCAGTGACCAGATCGCCCAGTCCCTGATGGCGTTCGGCTCGGGCGGCGTGCTCGGCACCGGCCTCGGTCAGGGCCACTCGGACCTGATCGGCTTCGCCGCCAACTCCGACTTCATCCTCGCCACCTTCGGCGAGGAGCTGGGTCTGGCCGGTGTCATGGCGATCCTGCTGATCTACGGGCTGATCGTGGAGCGCGGTGTGCGCACCGCGCTCGCCGCCCGCGACCCGTTCGGCAAGCTTCTGGCGATCGGTCTGTCCGGGGCCTTCGCCATCCAGGTGTTCGTGGTCTCCGGCGGCGTCATGGGTCTGATCCCGCTGACCGGTATGACCATGCCGTTCCTCGCGAACGGCGGTTCCTCCGTGATCGCCAACTGGGCCCTCATCGGCATCCTCATCCGTATCAGTGACACCGCACGACGCCCCGCGCCGGCCCCCGCCCCCAACCCCGACGCCGAGATGACCCAGGTGGTCCGACCGTGAACAAGCCCCTGCGCCGGATCGCGATCTTCTGCGGGCTGCTCGTCCTCGCCCTGCTCGCCAGGGACAACTGGCTTCAGTACGTACAGGCCGACACCCTGGCCGAGCATGACAAGAACCGCCGCGTCTCCATCGAGCGGTACGCCCAGCCGCGCGGCGACATCATCGTCGACGGCAAGGCGATCACCGGGTCCAAAGAGGCCGGCAGCGGTGACTACAAGTACAAGAGGACGTACAAGAACGGGCCCATGTGGTCCCCCGTCACCGGCTTCGCCTCGCAGCGCATCGGCGCCACGCAGATCGAGTCCATCGAGGACGGCATCCTCACCGGCAACGACGACCGCCTTTTCTTCACCCGCAGCCTGGACATGATCACGGGCAAGAAGAAGGAGGGCGGCAACGCCGTCACGACGCTCAACGCGGCCGCGCAGAAGGCCGCGTACGACGGTCTGAAGGGCCGCGGCAAGGGCGCCGTCGCCGCGATCGACCCGTCGACCGGCGCGATCCTGGCCCTGGCTTCCGCTCCTTCGTACGACCCCTCGACCTTCGCGGGCAACACGAACGAGGAAGCCGAGCAGTTCGGGAAGCTGGACAAGGACAAAGACCAGCCGATGCTCAACCGCGCCCTGCGCGAGACGTACCCGCCGGGCTCCACCTTCAAGGCGGTGACCGCGGCGGCGGCCCTGGAGCACGACCTCTACAAGGACATCGACGCGCCGACCAAGTCGCCGCTGCCCTGGACGATGCCCGACACTCAGACCCCGCTGCCGAACGAGGGCAACATCCCCTGCAAGAACGCCTCGCTGCGTGAGGCGCTGCGGGTGTCCTGCAACACCGTCTTCGGCAAGATCGGCTCGGACCTCGGCAAGGACAAGATGCTCGAGACGGCCGAGAAGTTCGGCTTCAACGAAGAGCAGTTCGTGCCGGTCCGTTCGAACGCCTCCGTCTTCCCCGAGAAGATGGACAGGCCGCAGACCGCGCTCTCCTCCATCGGCCAGTTCGAGACGGCCGCGACGCCGCTGCAGATGGCGATGGTCGCTTCGGCCATCGCCAATGACGGCAAGCTGATGGAGCCGTACATGGTGAGCGAGCTGCAGGCCCCGAACCTGGACGTGATCGAGAAGCACGCGCCCAAGGAGATGAGCCGGCCGCTCTCCGAGGAGAACGCCCAGAAGCTGCAGGACATGATGCAGACGGTGATCAACGACGGCACCGGCACGAACGCCAAGATCCCCGGCGTCACGGTCGGCGGCAAGACCGGTACGGCCCAGCACGGCGTCGACAACAGCGAAAATCCCTACGCCTGGTTCATCAGCTACGCCAAGACCGACTCCGGTTCGCCGGTGGCCGTCGCCGTGGTCGTCGAGGACAGCAAGGCCAGCCGCGACGACATCTCCGGTGGCGGTCTGGCCGCCCCGATCGCCAGGGACGTGATGAAGGCGGTTCTCGACAGCAAGAAGTGACCCCCGTCACGGCCTCTTCACATCAGTGCACGTTGCGATACCGGTCCTGTATCGGGTGACGGTCGTGGCCGGGTCACGTAAGGCGAGCCGGGTACGGTATGCCCGGACAGCACACCGCCGGACCACACAAGGGTGCGGTCGGGACTGACGGAGAGGGCTGGATTAGCTATGGAAGAGCCGCGTCGCCTCGGCGGGCGGTACGAGCTGGGCCAGGTGCTCGGCCGAGGCGGGATGGCGGAGGTCTACCTCGCGCACGACACCCGCCTCGGACGCACCGTGGCGGTGAAGACGCTGCGGGTCGACCTCGCGCGTGATCCGTCGTTCCAGGCCCGGTTCCGCCGTGAGGCCCAGTCGGCCGCCTCGCTCAACCATCCTGCGATCGTCGCGGTCTACGACACCGGCGAGGACTACGTGGACGGGGTCTCGATCCCGTACATCGTGATGGAGTACGTCGACGGCTCCACCCTGCGTGAGCTGCTGCACTCCGGGCGCAAGCTGCTGCCCGAGCGCGCCATGGAGATGACCATCGGCATCCTCCAGGCCCTTGAGTACTCCCACCGCAACGGCATCGTCCACCGCGACATCAAGCCCGCGAACGTCATGCTGACGCGCAACGGCCAGGTCAAGGTCATGGACTTCGGCATCGCCCGCGCCATGGGCGACTCCGGGATGACGATGACGCAGACGGCGGCGGTCATCGGCACGGCGCAGTACCTCTCGCCGGAGCAGGCCAAGGGCGAGCAGGTGGACGCGCGAAGCGACCTCTACTCGACCGGCTGCCTGCTCTACGAGCTCCTCACGGTGCGCCCGCCCTTCGTGGGCGACTCCCCGGTCGCGGTGGCGTACCAGCACGTACGGGAAGAGCCCCAGGCCCCGAGCGTCTTCGACGGCGAGATCACGCCGGAGATGGACGCCATCGTCCTGAAGGCCCTCACCAAGGACCCGGACTACCGCTACCAGTCGGCCGACGAGATGCGCGCCGACATCGAGGCCTGCCTCGACGGCCAGCCCGTCCAGGCCACGGCGGCCATGGGCGCGGTCGGTTACGGCGGCCACCCGGACGACCAGCAGACGGCGATGCTGCGCCCGCAGAACGGCGGCGGCCAGACGTCGATGATGCCGCCGGTCGGCGGGCCTGACGACGGCTACGACGACCACTCGCGCCGCCGCCAGAAGAAGAGCAGCACTTCGACGATCCTGCTGGTCCTGGCGGGCTTGCTGGTCCTGGTGGGCGCGATCCTGATCGGAAAGTGGGCGTTCACCGGGGGCGGTGGCGGCAACGACACGATCAAGGCTCCGAACTTCGTCGGCGAGACGCTGGCGGAGGCCAAGAAGTCCGCCAAGAACGTGGACCTCGTACTCGACGACTCCGAGCGCAAGCCGTGCGAGAAGTACCCGAAGGGCGAGATCTGCGCCCAGGACCCGGGCGCGAACGCGACGGTCAACAAGGGCGACACGATCTCTGTGACGGTTTCTACGGGGGCGCGGAAGGTGGCGGTGCCGAAGGTCATCGGCCTGGACGTCGACGCCGCCACGGAGAAGCTGGAGAGCGACAAGTACCAGTTCGAGGTCGACACCAAGCCTGTGGAGTCCTCGGGCACCGAGGGCGAGGTTCTCGATCAGGACCCGGTCTCCGGCACCGAGGTGCAAAAGGGCAGCAAGATCACCCTTGAGGTGGCCAAGGCGGCCGAGAAATCTGTGGTCCCAGACGTCACCGGCAAGACCTGTGAAGAGGCCAAGGCTCAGCTGAAGACCAACGACCTCGTCGGCACGTGCGAGGAAGAAGAGAACGCCGATGCCGAGGTCGGCAAGGTCTTCTCGCAGAGCCTCACCCCGCAGAGCCAGGCCGACCCGGGTTCGACGGTGACGCTGAAGGTCGCCAAGGAGGCCGAGCAGGCCACCGTTCCGGCCCTCACCGGCCAGAAGCTGAAGGACGCCCGCAAGGCGGTCGAGGACGCCGGTCTGACGGTCGGCACCATCACCGGCCCGCAGGACGACGAGGCCCTCGTCGTCCTCTCGGATCCGCCCGCCGGCCAGCAGGTCGCGCCCGACACCGCGATCAACCTGACCACGGCGGGCGGCAACCAGGGCGACAACGGCGGTGGCAACGGCGGGGAAGACGGAGGCGGCTTCCTCGGAGGCGGCTCGGGCTTCTCCCGCAACAACGAGGACTAGTTCGCGCCTCAGTACACGGAGTACACGTAGTACACGGAAGGGGCCCCGGACGCCGCCTGCTAGGCGGCGTCCGGGGCCCCTTTCATGCGTTCTGTGTGCGGTGCCGGAGTCAGTCCAGCTCCGCCGGCGGCGTCCGCTTGTTGTCGACCTTCTCGATGCGCTCCAGCTCGCCCCACACCACGTAGCGGTAGTTGGACGTGTAGACCGGCGTGCACGTCGTCAGGGTGATGTAGCGGCCGGGCTTCTTGGCGCCTGATTCCTTCGGGACCGGGTTCAGGACGTTCACGTTGTACTTCGAGGTCTCGGGCAGCGTCGAGTACACCTTGTACACGTACCACTTGTCCCGGGACTCGAAGACGATCGCGTCGCCCTTCTTGATCTTGTCGATCTTGTGGAACTTCGCGCCGTGGCCGTCGCGGTGCGCGGCCAGCGTGAAGTTGCCTTCCTTGTCCTGGGGAAGGGCCGACTTGATCGGGTCCTCGTAGTAGCCCGCGACGCCGTTGTTGAGCTCCTTGCTGCCCGTGCCCTTCTTGACCAGGATGTCGCCGTTGCCCATCGCGGGCACGTGCAGGAAGCCGATGCCGTCCTTGGTGTTCAGGTTCCCCGGGCCGCCCGCCCAGCGGTCGCGCACCCGGTCGCCCTGCTTGTGCGCCTCGCGGTCCGCGACGACGTTGGTCCACCACAGGGAGTAGACGACGAAGAGTCCGAGCACCAGGCCCGCGGTGATGAGGAGTTCGCCGAAGACGCTGACCGCCGTGGCGATGGGTCCGCGTCCCCGCGGCCGCGGTGCGCGCACGGGTGCGGGCGCCTCGGCCCGCTCCTCGTCGTGGTCGGCGTGGTCGGTCGTCGCTGCCACTGGATCTGCCCCGTTCTCACCGTTCTAGTTGACGAGCGCGCTCGGTTTGCCCTTGCTGCGCGGTCGTTCCTCGACCATCTTGCCCCAGACGATCATTCGATACTTACTCGTGAATTCCGGGGTGCAGGTGGTCAGTGTGATGTACCGGCCCGGTTTGGTGAAGCCCGACCCCGGCGGGACGGGCCCGATCACGGAGATGTTGTTGGGCTGGGTCTGCGGCAGGATGCTCGCCATCTTGTAGACGAAGTACTTGTCCTGCGTCTCGACGATGATGGGGTCGCCCGGTTCGAGCTGATTGATGTAACGGAACGGCTCACCATGGGTGTTGCGATGCCCGGCGACCGCGAAGTTGCCCTTCTTGGCGTCCGGCATGGGCGTCTTGGTGCCGCCCTCGTTGTAGTGCCCGACCATGCCGCGGTCCAGGACCCCCGACTTGTCGATGCCTTCGGCGATCGGCACGACCACGTCGAGGCGAGGGATGTGCAGGAGCGCGAAGCCCTGTCCTGGCTCGAAGGCGCCCGGCTTGCCCTTGCCCTTCGCCCACTTCTCCTGGAGGTCGCTGGCGGCGCCGTTGGCCTGCTGGTGGGCGCGGATGTTCGTCCACCACAGCTGGTAGGTGACGAAGAGAAGCATCAGCACGCCGACCGTGATGAACAATTCGCCGATCCCCCGGCTCGCCACGGCGCCCGCGGAGGGCTTGCGCGCACGCTCGGCGCGACGGGCCTCCACGCGGGAGAGGGGGGCGGCGGACGCTGCCGTGGAGGGCTGCTGAGGGGCGCCCTTCTTGGCGGCCTTGCGGCGGGCGGCCCGGCCCCCCGTGGGGCGCTCGGGCTCGGGCTGGGGCTCGGGCTCTGGCTCGGCTATTCGGCGGGTGTCCGCGGTCCGCAGGCCCACGGTCTCGTCGTCGACTGGAGGCTGCGGTTGTGGCTGCCGCTGAGGGGCGTACGCGCCGTACAGCTGCTCGTACGTGGGTTCCTGCGGCTGCTGCTCCCCGTACCAGTCGCGGGCGTACCCCTCGGGGTCGTACCACTCCTGCTCCTGGGGCTGCTCAGGCTCCGGAAGAGGCGGAGGCGCGGGCTGCGGCTCCGGCTCGGCGGGCCCGCTGCGGAACCACGGCGAAGGATGCTGACCCCGCTGGCCCGGCAGCGGATCGGTCAGCGGATCGGTCAGCGGATCGGTCAGCGGATCAGCAAGGTGATCGACAGCCGCCTCGAACGCCCCGGGCTCCTCAAACGCCCCAGGCTCCCCGTACGACGCGTACTGCTCGTCGTACGGAACTCCGGAGGAATCGCGCTCGGGGCGCAACGCGGTCACGCCGTGGCCCTGCCCACCACCGGGGCAAGACCACTCGATCGACCAATGGCTCCCGTGTCCCCGCACTCCACCAGCCAGTTGGCGAGCATGCGGTGGCCGTGCTCGGTGAGCACGGACTCGGGGTGGAACTGCACGCCCTCGACCGGCAGTTCACGGTGGCGCAGGCCCATGATGGTGCCGTCCGCCGTACGCGCGGTCACCTCCAGCTCGGCCGGAACCGTGGCCGGCTCGGCGGCGAGCGAGTGATAGCGCGTCGCGGTGAACGGCGACGGAAGACCGGCGAAGACGCCCTTGCCCTCGTGGACCACCGGGGACGTCTTGCCGTGCAGCAACTCCGGCGCACGGTCCACCACTCCGCCGTACGCCACCGCCATCGACTGCATGCCGAGGCAGACGCCGAACACGGGCACACCGGTGCCGGCGCAGTGCCGCACCATGTCGACGCAGACCCCCGCCTGCTCGGGCGTGCCAGGTCCCGGCGACAGCAGGACGCCGTCGAAGCCGTCCTGCGCGTGGCGCAGCTCGACCTCGTCGTTGCGCAGGACCTCGCACTCGGCGCCGAGCTGGTAGAGGTACTGGACGAGGTTGAAGACGAAGCTGTCGTAGTTGTCGACGACGAGGATGCGGCTGGGACGCCCTTCGATACTCACTGGCCGTCCACCGTCACATCGTTGAAGGGGAGCAGCGGCTCGGCCCAGGGAAAGACGTACTGGAAGAGTACGTAGACCACAGCGAAGACGAGCACCAGCGAAAGCAGCGCCCTTACCCATGCGTTTCCCGGCAGATGCCGCCAGATCCAGCCGTACATGCCGTCCCTTCCGTAGCCGTACGGCACCAGACTAACGGCGCAGTGCGTCCGGTTTCCCGGCCTCGACGGGCTGGGTGGCATCGAGGTGCGCCCAGACGATCAACCGGTGGCTGTGTCCCCACTCTGGCTCACAGGTCGTAAGCGTGAGGTAACGGCCTGGCCCCTCGTATCCGGACTTGCGCGGAACCGGATCGATGACCCCTATGTCGCCGGGCAGCGTCTTGTAGGGCTTGTTGTCGATGCGGTACGTGAACCACGTGGTGCCGTCGGTCAGGACCACGGCGTCGTTCGGCCGCAGCTTCGGGAAGTCCTTGAACGGGTCTCCGTAGGTGCGGCGGTGGCCCGCCACGGAGAAGTTGCCCTTCTGGCCGAGCTGCGCGGTGTCCCCGTAGTGGCCGAGGCCCTTCTTGAGTACGTCGGTCCCGGTGCCCTGGAGCACGGGCTTGTTCCACGTGAAACCAAGCCGCGGGATGTACATGACGGCGAAGGGCTTGCCGTCCTCATAGGGAGCGGGCTTCTTCGGGGACGAGGTCTCCGAAGGCGCGTCGTCCGTGTTCGCGGGCACCGAACCCTGCGCCCACCGGTCCTGCAGCGTGTCGATCTGGCTGTCCATGGCGTTGTCGGCCTTCACGCCGGTCCAGAACAGGACGTACACCACGAAGAGCACGATCAACGTGCCGGCGGTGATGCACAGTTCGCTGAACGTCCTGACGAGCACTCGCACCGGCACAGGCTCCCCCAGCGGCTTACTCCGCTTACTCCACGGGCTTCGCGTAATGGAGATCCACTGTGCCCGAGTAGCCGGGAAGAGTCACCGCCCCGTCGTCGTCGACTTTCCAGCCGAGGCCGTAGGCGTTGACGTACAGCATGTAGTTCTGGATCTCCGGGGACGCGGCGAGCGCCGTCTTGAGCTTCTCCGGGTCACCGACCGCGGTCACCTTGTACGGAGGCGAGTAGACGCGGCCCTGGAGGATCAGGGTGTTTCCCACGCAGCGGACGGCGCTGGTGGAGATGAGCCGCTGGTCCATGACCTTGATGCCCTCGGCGCCGCCCTGCCAGAGCGCGTTGACCACGGCCTGGAGGTCCTGCTGGTGGATGACCAGGTCGTTGGGCTGGGGCTCGGGGTAGCCGGGGAGCTTGGCGGTGGCATTCGGCGGGGCGTCGGCGAGGGTGACGGAGATCGCCTCGCCGTTGAGTTTCTTGGTGCCCGCGTTCTTCTCCAGGGCCTTGAGCCGGGCGTCGTCGGCCTTCGTACCGCCGTTGTCGCGCTCGGCCAGGGACTCGACGTCGTCGCGCAGTGAGCCGTTGGACTCGTCCAGCTTGCCGTTCTTGTGGCTGCGCTCCTCGATCAGGTCGGAGAGCTTCAGGAGAGAGGCGTCGGTGCGGATGTTCGTGCCCTTGGCCGTGTTGAAGCTGGTGAAGAAGATGAGGCCCGCGAGTGCGAAAACGGCGGCCGTCAGCAGCCGGACCGGGCGCCAACGAGGGCGACGGCCCGGACCTGTGGGGGAGTCGGCAGAATTGCTCAACGTACCCTTATCTCCTTCAGCGCCGCGGAAGCACTACGCTAACGGACGCCCGGGGGAGGGCTCAGCTCCCCGTATCGACAGGAGAGACCCTCGTGCCGAAGTCACGGATCCGCAAGAAGGCCGACGATTACACGCCGCCCGCGAAGAAGGCGACGAACATCAAGCTGACCAGCCGCAGCTGGGTGGCTCCGGTGATGCTCGCGATGTTCCTCATCGGACTCGCCTGGATCGTCGTCTTCTACGTCACCGACGGCAAGCTGCCGATCGACCCGCTGGGCAACTGGAACATCGTGGTCGGCTTCGGCTTCATCGCCGCGGGGTTCGGCGTCTCCACGCAGTGGAAGTAGCGGGACTCCCACAGGGCTGTGCGCAAGCCTTGCCCTGAGTTATCCACAGCGCTATCCACATCCCGGCCTCGACTGGGGAAAAGAAAGACGATCTGTGGATAACCCACTGGGCGTTGACGCCGGTATGACTGGCTGATCGCCATGCAAGCCCTCACAGGCCCCTTGTCCTTCCTGGGGAAACCCAGGTCAGCGACAAGGGGCACTGTTGTTCCCCACAGAATGCACAAGCGTGGCCACACGCTGTGGACAACCTGGCCATCGGACGACAACGGTGAGCTTCAGACGAAGCTTCAGACGAGCTGCGCGGTCCTGATGACCACAGCCGCCAGGACCACGATCAGCACCACGGCACAGGTCCCCCACTGCACGAGCGTCCGCCGCTCGCGGGGCGCGTGCACCATCCCGTACGCGATCGCTACACCGGCGACCAGACCGCCGACGTGCGCCTGCCAGGCGATGCCGGTCCAGGTGAAGGTGAAGAGCAGGTTCAGGGCGAGCAGCGCGATGACGGGGCGCATGTCGTAGTTCAGGCGCCGCATCAGGACCGCGGTCGCGCCGAGCAGGCCGAAGATCGCTCCGGATGCCCCGAGCGAGGCGTCGCTCGCGTCGACGAGGACGTAGGTGAGCGCGCTGCCGGCCAGGCCGGAGAGCAGGTAGAGCGCGAGGTAGCGGGAGCGGCCGAGCGCGGCTTCCAGGGGGCCGCCGAGCCACCACAGACCCAGCATGTTGAACGCGATGTGCCAGATCTCCTGGTGCGCGAACATGGCTGTGACCAGGCGATACCACTGGCCCTCAGCGACGCCTTCGGTCGGCACGTACGGGTAGGGCGGCCATTCGCCGATCAGGAAGAGATCGCCGACGACCTCCTGGTTCACGCTGATCGCGATGAACACGAGAACGTTGATCGCGAGCAGGATCTTGGTGATCAGACGCGGGTCGGCGGCGATCGAGCCGCCCGCGATGGTGCGCGGCTGGTTCGCCGTGGGCGCGTGCCCGGTGCCCGAGCCCTCGCGCACGCATTCGGGGCACTGGAAGCCGACCGAGGCGCTGATCATGCACTCCGGGCAGATCGGACGCTCGCAGCGGGCGCAGCTGACGCCGGTCTCGCGGTCCGGATGCCGATAGCAGCCGGGCAGGTTCGATGCGTCCTGTGGCCCCTGCGGGCTTCCTGGTGCCTGGTCCATGGGGTCCCCTCAATGTCCGTACGAAGGCACAGCTACGCCCACGCGTGCGAACGCACCGCCCCGCCCTTCCTTACGGATGGGCGGGGCGGTTTGGTTCCCTCGCGGGATGCGCCGGTGTCAGGCGGTGCGGGTCTCGATGACGACGGACTCGATGACCACGTCGTTCACCGGGCGGTCGGTGCGCGGGTTGGTCTGCGTGGCCGCGATCTCGTCGACGACCTTCTGGCTCGCCGGGTCCGTGACCTCGCCGAAGATGGTGTGCTTGCGGGTGAGCCAGGCGGTCGGGGAGACCGTCACGAAGAACTGGGAGCCGTTGGTGCCCGGCCCTGCGTTGGCCATGGCGAGCAGGTAGGGCTTGTCGAAGGCGAGGTCGGGGTGGAACTCGTCCTCGAACTCGTAGCCGGGGCCGCCCGTGCCGTTGCCCAGCGGGTCGCCGCCCTGGATCATGAAGCCGCTGATGACGCGGTGGAAGACCGTGCCGTCGTAGAGCCGGTCCGTGGTCTTCTTGCCGGTCTCCGGGTGGACCCACTCGCGCTCGCCCTGGGCGAGCTCGACAAAGTTCTTGACCGTCTTCGGCGTGTGGTTGGGGTGCAGCAGCACCTCGATGTCGCCTCGGTTGGTCTTCAGGGTGGCGTAGAGCTGCTCGGCCACGGTCTGCCTTCCGTTGTCTTCTGTGACGTCCCGATCCTCCCATGGACCGGATTGCGACGAGTAGTCACCGAGTGGGCGCGCGCCACGAGGATCCGTGGCATTGTCAGCAAAGCACTCTCCTTGTACCGATTTGATCAGAATGATCGCACCCGGATGCCCGGCTGCGTCATGCCTCGGAGCCATCCGGAAGGCATGATCCTTGAAAGGGTGGAAAGGTGACATACCTATAAGCCACCGAGGAGGAGGATCCCGTGACCCGCATCGACAGCGTGCGCGCCGCGACCGGTTCGGCGAGGGACAGCGTGCGGCATGCCGCGGAGGCGGTGGCCCCCTACGCCGGGACGGCCAAGGAGCAGGCCGTCCACTACGCGCACGAAAGCCGCGCACGCCTCGCACCCAAGGTGTCGCAGGCCGCCGAGCAAGCCCGTGTCCAGTACGGCGCTCACGTCGGCCCACGCATCGAGCAGGCCCGTACGCATGTGCCGCCGAAGGTCGATCACGCCGCGCACGAAGCCGCTGTCCGCACCCGCAAGGCCGCCAAGCAGACCCGCAAGGCAGCCCGGCAGGCCGCCGACTACTCGAAGCCGCGGATCGAGCACGCCGTGGCCGTGGCTCAGCCCGTCCGCGACGAGGCGGCGTCCCGCGGGGCCGCGGCGCTCGCCGCACTGCGCGGTGAGGTCTCTCCCAAGGAGATCCAGCGGCTGGCCCGCAAGCACAACCGCCGGGCCCGCGCCGGGCGCCTCGCCAAGGGCCTCGTCGTCCTGGGCGTCCTGGCGGGTGGTGCGGTCGCCGCCTGGAAGTGGTGGGACAAGCAGGCCAACCCGGACTGGCTCGTCGAGCCGCCGGCCGCCACGGAGGTCCCCGACAGCACGCCGCTGACCTCGGTCGACGGCAGCGGTCAGGCGTCCCTCGACCCCGAGGTCCAGGCCAAGCAGGCCGAGTCCGAGGCCGCGGACCGCGACGACCTGCGCTGATCTGCCGCTGACCCACTGACCCACTGATGAACGCCGTAGGGCGGGATCCCCTCAGCTGAGGGGATCCCGCCCTACGGCGTTCTGTGTGGAGCCTAGGAGATTCGAACTCCTGACATCTGCCTTGCAAAGGCAGCGCTCTACCAACTGAGCTAAGGCCCCGAAAACGGTGCACCCAGCCGGAAGAATCCCGCTCCGGTGGGCAACGCAGACCAGAGTACCGGGTCACCCCCCGGATCTCGCAAAAGGATTGGGGGTCCCGGTGAACGACCACGCTCCGTAAGATGCTCGGCGTGGTTCGCGGCAGCGAACCGCGGTTTTTGGGGAAGCGATGGGGAGACGCAATGGACGCCGCACAGCAAGAGACGACCGCGAGAGCACGAGAGCTCCAGCGGAACTGGTACGGGGAGCCGCTGGGGGCGCTCTTCCGTCGTCTCATCGATGATCTGGGCCTCAACCAGGCACGCCTCGCCGGCGTCCTCGGTCTGTCCGCGCCCATGCTGTCCCAGCTGATGAGCGGACAGCGCGCCAAGATCGGCAACCCCGCGGTCGTCCAGCGCGTCCAGCTCCTCCAGGAGCTGGCGGGCCAGGTCGCCGACGGCAGTGTGAGCGCCGCCGAGGCCACCGACCGCATGGACGAGATCAAGAAGTCCCAGGGCGGCTCCGTCCTGACCAACACCTCGCAGTCGACGACGAGTTCGGGCGCGCCCACGGTGAAGCGTGTGGTGCGTGAGATCCAGTCGCTGTTGCGCTCGGTCGCGGCGGCCGGCGACATCATCGATGCCGCGGACTCCCTCGCCCCGACGCACCCGGAACTGGCAGAGTTCCTCCGGGTATACGGCGCCGGACGCACCGCGGACGCGGTCGCCCACTACGAGGCGCACCAGAACTGAGCCGTCGGCCGGGCCACCGGGCGGCCCGGAGGGGGAGCGATGCGCGACCATGGGTGAGGTCTTCGCCGGCCGCTACGAACTGGTCGACCCGGTCGGCCGCGGGGGAGTCGGAGCGGTCTGGCGCGCGTGGGACCACCGGCGGCGCCGGTATGTGGCGGCCAAGGTCCTGCAACAGAGCGACGCGCACGCGCTGCTGCGCTTCGTGCGGGAGCAGGCGCTGCGGATCGACCACCCTCATGTGCTCGCGCCCGCCAGCTGGGCCGCCGACGACGACAAGGTCCTGTTCACCATGGCCTTGGTCGCCGGCGGTTCGCTGGCCCATGTGATCGGGGACTACGGTCCGCTGCCGCCCCGACTGGTCTGCACGCTCCTGGACCAGCTGCTCTCCGGGCTCGCGGCGGTGCACGCCGAGGGGGTCGTGCATCGTGACATCAAGCCCGCCAACATCCTGCTCGAGGCCACCGGCATCGCGCGTCCGCATCTGCGTCTCTCCGACTTCGGCATCTCGATGCGGATGGGCGAGCCGCGGCTGACCGAGACCAACTATGTCGTGGGGACACCCGGTTACTTCGCGCCCGAGCAAATGATGGGCGCGGAGCCGGACTTCACCGCCGATCTGTTCGCCGTCGGCCTGGTGGCCCTCTATCTGCTGCAGGGCGCCAAGCCGGACGCCAAGGCCTTGATCGAGCACTTCGCCGCGCACGGCACACCTGGGGCGCCGCAGGGCATGCCGGAACCGCTGTGGCAGGTCATCGCCACGCTTCTCCAGCCGGATCCGCAAGCGCGGTTCCGCACCGCGACGGGTGCGCGCAAGGCGTTGAGCTCGGCCGCCGAGCTGCTGCCCGAGCCGGGGCCCGACGACGAGATCGTCGAGATCTTCGACCAACTGGGCCCGCTTCCCCAGGGGTTCGGCCCCGACGGCCCTCTCACGGCGCCGCCCCCGCCGGGCTTCGCTCCTCCTTCCGTACCGCCCCCGCCCCTCTCCGCGCCCCAGACCGGCAGCTTCCCGCTGGCTCCTCCGCCACCGCAGGGCACACCGCCGTCGGGCCAGCAGGTTCACCCCGTACAGCAGGCGCGGCAGGCACAGCAGGCACAGCAGCCGCAGGCCCAGCAGATGCGACAGCCACAGGCCCAGCCAAGGCAGCAACCGGCCACACCACCGCCTCCCCCATCTCCGCCTGCTCAGGCCCCACATGCCCATGTCCCCTCCCCTCACCCAGTTCACGAACCGTCACACTCTGTAATGGCGACGGCGCATCGCGTATCCGCCCCTACTTATCCATACACCGCTCACGCCCCGCAGGTTCCGCTCCAGCACCGACCAGTTCCGCACCGGCAGAAACGACCGGGACCGCCCCCGAAGGTGGCGATCCCGATGCTGCTCGCCGCTCTGGCGTGCTTCGCGGTGGGCGTCTGGGCCCTGACCCAGATCTGATCGGATCGGATCGAATCGGATTCAGCTATGCCCCTGCTCCAGCCCTGAATCAGCCGGTCCGGCCCGTTGCCTTCCTCCGCCCGATCAGCGGGCCCGGCCCGCCGCCCTCCTCCGCCCGATCAGCGTCCACACCCCAAGGACCGTCAGCAGCACGGCCCCAGCACCGAACCCACCGGCGGCAACCACCTTCATGCCGTCTCCGCCGCTGTTCCCGCCCCCGCTCCCATCCCCGCTCCCGGCGGCGGCATCCGTATCACCCCGCACCGCTGCGTCCTCGTCCTCACCGGTGACGCTGAACTCATCGGCCGGCCGTGCCGTCCCCACGTACGCGGGCCCCTCCTTCGCCGCGCCGTCGACGTTCACCCGCAGCAGCAGATCCAGCGGAGTCTTGCCGAACTGCCGGGCGACCTGCGGATTGAGATGGACCGAGAGGTAGTACCACCCGGCGAACCGCGTTCCGGCCACGCCGTCGACCGGGGAGTAGCGGTTCTCGTACGCGACGGGGGCCAGTGGTCGCAGCGAGGCCGTCTTCTGCTGGCCGTCGTATGCCGTGTCGGCGTCGTCGATGCGTGCGCGTACCGGATTGGCCAGTGACATCACGAGCGCCGACGTGACGTATTCGCCCCTGCCCCCGCGCGCACTGCCCAGCTCGGCACTGGCGGAGATCTGCTGCCCCCAGTCGACCGGCACGCGGTAGAAGAGGGTCTGGCCGGGCTTGATCCGGTCGCCCCAGACGCCTGCCCTCAACGCACGGGCGTCGTTGAAGCCCGTGCCGCCCCTGCGTTCCTCGCGCGCACCGCCGGGAGGCGTGGGCGAAGCGGAGTTCCACGCCTCGGGCGGCGTCGTGGAGGCGCTCTTGGCCACTCCAGGCTCCGAGACGACGCGAAGCTCCGTGTCCCACGTCTCCGCACTGGAGCCGGGATCGCTGTTCCGCTCGACCACTACGTAGTACGTGCCGGCCACTTTGCACCGGTTCTCGGCGGGGCCGACCGCCCGTACCGCCCAGGCGGAGATGGGGCGCGGGCTCTGCGACGTACCGAATCGCGCGTTTCCTGAGTTGCAGTTGTTGCCGTTCGTGTCCTGTAAGGACACCTCTACGCCGTCCCCATAGGCGACCTTGGCGTCAAGCCCGGGAACGGCGGTGGCGGAGACGTACACGGTCTCCCGGGCGTCGAGTTGAAGCTGGTAGTAGAGCTTGCCCCCGCGCGCGAGGGAACTCTTGTACGTCGACCCGGGCGTGAGCCTCACGCTGTCCATGCTGTTCTGCGCGCCGTCGACCGGCACGGCCTGTTCGGCGAAGGCGTACGGGCTCGGGCTCGCGGTCGGGGCCGGGGCCGCGGTCGGGCCAGCTGTGACCTCCGCCGCGGCCGGTCCCGGGAACGCCATCACCGCGCACAGCGCCGCTCCCACAGCAGACATCGCCCGGCCTCCGCGCAGCCGCCCCATCACGTGCCACCCCTCCCCTGAGCCCCAGTCGTCCCGCCCACTATGCCCGCGCGGAGGCGCGACAATCTTTGCTCACGCAAGGCGAGGGCTTGCGTGAGCAAACCCGAGGGGCCGGAGGAGCGAAGAGATCCGGACAGCACAGGGCCCCGGCCGCAGAAGCGGCCGGGGCCCTGTGAAGAGACTGTTGTCGGTACTCACGAACCCGTGGGCACGGAGTCAGTCGCCTCCGTCCACAGATCCTGCTCGGCGCGATCCGCCTGGATCTGGCGGTACACGAGGAGCCCGCCGATGGCGGCCAGTGCGACCAGGAGAAGCTTCTTCACCGCGCGACCTCGTCTTTCTTGACGTAAGGGACCTCTGGCGCCCGACTATACACACCGACCGATACCGATCGGTGACCTGGATCCGCGCCAACTCCCGCCCTGAACACAGCAGTCGAATCGGCCGTCGCCGCTCTCCGGCGCCTCACGGCCCGCTGCGACATCCACCGTTCTTGACCTCACCCGGCCCTCTCCCAGGGCCTCCAGGGCCCGTTTACGGCCATTCGGGTGGTGTTCATCTGAACATCGACGCGCCACGAGCGTCGGTCCCCCACTCTCGGCCCCACATACACATCATGAGGAAAGTACGCAAATCGCCCAACCCGAAAGTGAGAAGCCATGACCGGCGCCAAGGCCATGAAGCTGTGGACCACGCTCATCACCGCCTTCCTCGCACTCTTCGCCACGCTGGGATTCACCACGACGGCAACGGCGGCCACGCCGGTACAGCAGGCCACGGAAACGTGCAAGAGCACGCCGAGCATGACGGCCCCACTCGCGGCCTACTGGGCAGCAGCGTACGAACGGTCCTTGCCGCCCACGATGAAGCAACGCATCCGCGCCGAGGCCCACGGATCGTCCCCCAGCTGCCGGCACCTCCCCACGGACGACACGGAGACGGCCATTGAGGCCGAGGCCCATCCAGGCAGGCTCGCCGCGGAACCGTAGTCACGCCCCGGCCGCCTCGGCCACCGGCCCCCCAGGGGCCTACGGACAGCACAGGCAGACAGCACAGACACGAAGAAGACCCCCAGCCGATACGGGCCGGGGGTCTTCTTCGTGTCTGTGGGGCTAACAGGATTTGAACCTGTGGCCTCATCCTTATCAGGGATGCGCTCTAACCAACTGAGCTATAGCCCCGCCGCGCTGCGGTATGTCCCGCGCGCTGACCTCTGAAGATTAGCGCACGTGCGGGCCAGTCCCAAAATCGATACCTCCGCGGGCACCGGACAGGCCGCGACAGGCCGCGCCAGGCCGTGACGCGCAACAGGGCCCCGCCCTGAGTGGGCGGGGCCCCGGCCGCGAGACCCCCCCCCCGACGCGGAACGCCGGAGGGGTGGTGGAGCGCGGAAGAAAGAACTACGGGAGGGGAAGAACTACAGGGGGCGAAGAACGACTCGCTACTCGTCCTCGGCCAGCGTCAGCTCGACGCCGCCCACGAAGCCCGCGGAGAGGTTGTAGATGAAGGCGCCGAGCGTCGCCAGTGCCGTGGCGAGGACCACGTCGATGACCGCGATGATCGTCGTGAACATCAGGACGCGGGGCAGCGACAGGAAGGACTGCAGGTCGAAGCCGTTGGACTCGTTCGAGCCCGTCGCCTCCGAGATCGTGCCGCCCACCGTGGAGAAGACGCCCATGGCATCCATGACCATCCACAGCACGGCGGCCGCGACGATCGTGCAGATGCCGAGCGCGATGGAGAGCAGGAAGCTGACCTTCATCACCGACCACGGATCGGCCTTGGCCACCCGCAGTCGCGCCTTGCGCGTACGAGGCGTCGTGCGCGCCCCCGTCCGCGGCCTGCGCACGGAGCCCGTCTGGGAGCCCTGCTGGTAGGCCTGCGGCGGGTGGTACGGCTGGGACGCCTGCTGCTGGGGCTGGCGCTCACCGGGCAGAGCTCCGGTGGCGCTCGGAGCTCCCTGGGCTCCCTGTCCCCCTTGGGTCCCCTGCGTCCCTTGGGTCCCCTGCGCCCCGCCTGCGTACTGCGCTGACTGAGCCGGCTGCGGCCCTCGGGTGTCGGTCACGGTTCCCCCCTGGGATCCACGAGACTCATGCGAGTCGGGAGAATCAGTGGCGGAGCCACGGACACCGTCTGTACCGGCTGGGCCGGTTCCACTCGCTCCGGCGCCCGTGGCTCCACTCACGATGACTCTCTCCTCGCGCTACTCGGCCGTGGACTCCGTGCCCTCGTCCGTACCGGCGGCCGGTTCGCCGTCGGCCGATTCGACGACGATGTCACCGTCGACTTCCTCAGCCTCGCGCCCGGCCTCGGCGTTACGAGCGATACCGACCACGGCATCGCGCTTGCCCAGGTTGATCAGTTGGACGCCCATGGTGTCACGGCCCGTCTCCCTGACCTCGTTGACTCGCGTACGAATCACACCGCCGCCCAGCGTGATGGCGAGGATCTCGTCCGTCTCCTCCGTCACCAGCGCGCCCACGAGTTCGCCGCGGTCCTCCACGATCTTGGCGGCCTTGATACCGAGGCCACCACGACCCTGGACGCGGTACTCGTCGACGTTGGTCCGCTTCGCGTACCCACCGTCGGTTGCGGTGAACACGAACGTACCTGGCCTGACGACATTCATCGAGAGCAGTTCGTCGCCGCCACGGAAACTCATTCCCTTGACGCCCGAGGTCGCACGGCCCATGGGACGCAGCGCGTCGTCCGTTGCGGTGAACCTGATCGACTGCGCCTTCTTACTGATGAGCAGCAGATCGTCCTCGGCCGACACGAGTTCGGCGCCGATCAGCTCGTCGTCCGAACCGTCGTCCGTCTCGCGGAGGTTGATGGCGATGACGCCACCGGCGCGAGGCGAGTCGTAGTCCTTGAGCGGGGTCTTCTTCACGAGACCGCCCTTGGTGGCGAGCACCAGGTAGGGCACCGCTTCATAGTCACGGATCGCCAGGATCTCGGCGATCTTCTCATCCGGCTGGAAGGCGAGCAGGTTCGCCACGTGCTGGCCACGGGCGTCGCGTCCGGCATCCGGGAGTTCATACGCCTTCGCCCGGTACACCCGGCCCTTGTTCGTGAAGAACAGCAGCCAGTGGTGCGTCGTCGACACGAAGAAGTGGTCGACGATGTCGTCTTCCTTGAGCTTCGTACCGCGCACGCCCTTGCCGCCGCGCTTCTGTGAGCGGTAATCAACCGTCTTCGTACGCTTGACGTAACCGCCGCGCGTGATCGTGACGACGATGTCCTCCTCGGCGATCAAGTCCTCCATGGACATGTCGCCGTCGAAGGGCACGAGCGCCGAGCGGCGGTCCTCGCCGAACTTGTCGACGATCGCCGCGAGCTCCTCGCTGATGATCTGGCGCTGCCGCTCGGGCGAGGCCAGGATCGCGTTGTACTCGTTGATCTTCGCCTGCAGTTCGTCGTGCTCGGCGACGATCTTCTGGCGCTCCAGTGCGGCGAGCCGGCGCAGCTGCATCTCGAGGATGGCGTTGGCCTGGATCTCGTCGATCGAGAGCAGGCCCATCAGGCCCTCACGCGCGACGTCGACCGTCTGGCTGGCCCGGATGAGCGCGATGACCTCGTCGATCGCGTCCAGGGCCTTCAGCAGGCCGCGCAGGATGTGGGCCCGCTCCTCGGCCTTGCGCAGCCTGTACTTCGTACGCCGGACGATGACCTCGACCTGGTGCGTCACCCAGTGCCGGATGAACGCGTCAAGCGAGAGGGTGCGCGGCACGCCGTCGACCAGGGCCAGCATGTTGGCGCTGAAGTTCGACTGAAGGTCGGTGTGCTTGTAGAGGTTGTTCAGTACGACCTTGGCGACCGCGTCCCGCTTCAGGACGACGACCAGGCGCTGGCCCGTGCGCGAGGAGGTCTCGTCACGGACGTCGGCGATGCCGCCGACCTTGCCGTCCTTGACCAGGTCGGCGATCTTCTGCGCGAGGTTGTCGGGGTTGGTCTGGTAGGGGAGCTCGGTGACCACCAGGCACTGGCGGTTCTGGATCTCCTCGACCGCGACGACCGCGCGCATCGTGATGGAGCCGCGGCCCGTGCGGTACGCCTCCTCGATGCCCTTTCGGCCCACTACTAGTGCGCCGGTCGGGAAATCGGGGCCCTTGATGCGCTCGATAAGAGCGTCGAGCAGCTCTTCGTGCGAGGCCTCGGGGTGCTCCAGGGCCCACTGCGCGCCCGCCGCGACCTCGCGGAGGTTGTGCGGCGGGATGTTGGTGGCCATGCCGACCGCGATGCCCGCCGAGCCGTTGATCAGGAGGTTCGGGAAGCGCGCCGGCAGGACCGTCGGCTCCTGATTGCGGCCGTCGTAGTTGTCCGTGAAGTCGACGGTCTCCTCGTCGATGTCACGGACCATCTCCATGGCCAGCGGCGCCATCTTGCACTCGGTGTACCGCATGGCGGCGGCCGGGTCGTTGCCCGGGGAGCCGAAGTTTCCGTTGGAGTCCACCAGGGGCATCCGCATCGACCACGGCTGGGCCAGGCGGACCAGGGCGTCGTAGATGGAGGAGTCGCCGTGCGGGTGGTAGGTGCCCATGACGTCGCCGACGACGCGGGCGCACTTGTAGAAGCCCTTCTCGGGGCGGTACCCGCCGTCGTACATCGCGTACAGGACGCGGCGGTGGACGGGCTTCAGGCCGTCCCGCACGTCGGGCAGCGCACGCGACACGATGACGGACATCGCGTAGTCGAGGTACGAGCGCTGCATCTCCGTCTCGAGCCCGACGGGCTCGACACGCATGCCCACGCCGGGGACGGCGGGCTCCTCTTCGGGCATCACAGGGGTGTTCTCGTCGGCCATTGCTGGTCAAAGTCCTTTCGAGGTGCGGCTTGTGCGGCCGACTCAGATGTCGAGGAAGCGGACGTCCTTGGCATTGCGCTGGATGAACGAGCGCCGTGCCTCGACGTCCTCTCCCATCAGCACCGAGAAGAGGTCGTCGGCCTGTGCCGCGTCGTCCAGGGTCACCTGGCCGAGGACGCGGTGGTCCTGGTCCATCGTCGTGATGCGCAGCTCCTCGGCGTTCATCTCACCGAGACCCTTGAAGCGCTGGACCGAGTCGTCCCTGATGCGCTTGCCCGCCTGGCGGCCGAGCTCGACAAGCGCGTCGCGCTCACGGTCCGAGTACGCGTACTGGAAGTCGTCCCGGCTCCACTTGATCTTGTAGAGCGGCGGGCGCGAGAGGTAGACGTGGCCGGACTCGACGAGTGGCCGCATGAAGCGGAACAGGAAGGTCAGGAGCAGGGTGTTGATGTGCTGGCCGTCGACGTCGGCGTCCGCCATCAGGATGATCTTGTGATAGCGGAGCTTCTCGATGTCGAAGTCCTCGTGCACGCCCGTGCCGAAGGCCGAGATCAGGGCCTGGACTTCCTGGTTCTGCAGGATCTTGTCGATCCGCGCCTTCTCGACGTTCAGGATCTTGCCTCGGATGGGCAGGATCGCCTGGTACATCGGGTTGCGGCCGGACTTCGCCGAACCACCGGCGGAGTCACCCTCGACGATGAAGATCTCGCACTTCGTCGGGTCGTTCGACTGGCAGTCGCTGAGCTTTCCGGGCAGCGAGGCCGATTCGAGCAGCCCCTTGCGGCGGGTCAGGTCGCGCGCCTTGCGGGCGGCGACACGGGCCGTGGCGGCCTGGATGCCCTTGCGGATGATGTCCGCGGCCTCGTTCGGATTGCGGTCGAACCAGTCCGTGAGGTGCTCGTGCACGACCTTCTGTACGAAGGTCTTCGCCTCGGTGTTGCCCAGCTTGGTCTTGGTCTGGCCCTCGAACTGCGGCTCGCCCAGCTTCACCGAGATGATCGCCGTCAGACCCTCGCGGATGTCCTCGCCCGTGAGGTTGTCGTCCTTCTCGCGCAGCAGCTTCTTCTCGCGCGCGTACCGGTTGACCAGGCCCGTCAGCGCGGCCCTGAAGCCCTCCTCGTGCGTACCGCCCTCATGCGTGTGGATCGTGTTCGCGAAGGAGTAGACACCTTCGGTGTACTGCGAGTTCCACTGCATGGCGATCTCGGCCGAGAGCATGCGCTCCTTGTCCTCGGCCTCGACGTCGATGACGGTCGGGTGGATCATCTCTCCCTTGCGGGAGTTGAGGTACTTCACGAAGTCGACGATGCCGCCTTCGTAGTGGTACGTCACCGTGCGGGCCTCGGCGGCCTCGTCGTCGGTGGCCTCGGCCGAGTCCGCACCCGCCGTCGCCTTCGCCGACTCGCGCTCATCAGTGAGTTTGATCGTCAAACCCTTGTTGAGGAACGCCATCTCCTGGAAGCGCCGTGCCAGCGTCTCGAAGGAGTACTCCGTCGTCTCGAAGACGTCCGGGTCGGCCCAGAAGGTGACCGTGGTGCCCGAGTCCTCGACCGGCTCGTGCTTGGCGAGCGGGGCCGTCGGCACACCCAGCTTGTAGTCCTGGGTCCAGCGGTAGCCGTCGGTCCTGATGTCGACGGCGAGCTTCGTCGACAGGGCGTTCACGACGGAGACACCGACGCCGTGCAGGCCACCGGAGACCGCGTATCCGCCGCCGCCGAACTTGCCGCCCGCGTGCAGCACGGTGAGCACGACCTCGACGGCCGGCTTCTTCTCGACGGGGTGGATGCCCACCGGGATGCCTCGGCCGTTGTCGATGACGCGTACGCCGCCGTCGGCAAGGATCGTGACGTCGATGGTGTCCGCGTGCCCGGCGAGGGCCTCGTCGACGGAGTTGTCGACAACCTCTTGCACGAGGTGGTGCAGGCCACGCTCACCGGTCGACCCGATGTACATGCCAGGCCGCTTGCGGACCGCGTCCAGACCCTCGAGGACGGTGATCGCGCTGGCGTCGTACAAGGCTGTGACCTCGCCGTTCTCGCCAGCGACGGTAGACGGGATGTTCTCGTTGGGGTTGCCGGAATCGGCCACGAAGCGCCCTTTCTGGCACAGCACAAGCCAAGCACCCGGCAGTGACCGGAGCGGCTGCGTCGTTCAGCGATAGTCAGCTTTTTCTATGCGCCCCACGAGTGGGGCGGGATTAGCTTCCAGTCTACCGGTAGCGCCGACAGTGATGGGGGTTTGCCGGTACCTGAGTCCGCATGTGCCGTCCTGAAGCGGCGTCCTCCGACTCCCCATATACGGAGCGGGGCCCTAGGAGGCTCACAGCGGCACTCAGCGCTTCGGGGTGTCAACCTTGAGCTACCACCCGGTACGGCCTCAGCCGTAGGTGTCGCCGGGGCCCGTGCTGCCCGGTGCGCGCAGGGGTCCGAAGCGGCGCGGGGGGCCGCCGGGACCGAGGACTTTGATGAGGCGCACGGTGCCGTGGCCGAGGTCCTCGTTGAGGCGCGCCACCAGCTGGGGCGCCAGGAGACGCAGGTTCGTCGCCCAGGCCGTGGAGTCGCACTGGACGGTCAGGACGCGCTCGTTCTCGTCGTACCGCTGCGGGACACAGTGGTTGGCCAGGTCTTCGCCGACGATCTGCGGCCAGCGGCCCATCACCCCGCCGACCGCGGCAGGCGTCTCCCAGCCGCGCTCGGTGATCAAGCGGTTGATGGCGGAGCCGAGCGGCTGCGGGTCACGCCCGTCGGCGCGCGCGCCGGAGCGAAGGCCGCCCCTGCGGGCCTGCTTCTTCTGCTGCGCGGCGTCGCCACGCGCGCGTGCTTGCTCTTTGGCGGCACGGAGGGCGACACGGGCGAGGTCGACGCCGGAGGGCTCGGGCGTCTTCGGCATCTCCTTGGGGGCGTCCTGAGGCGTGTCCTTGGCGGGCTCTTCGGCGCTCATACGCACTCCCGGCTCAGGCGTGTCATACGCGCTCCACCGCGCCGTCCGCCACCGCGAACCGCGCTCCGGCGAGCACGCCCGGCACGTCGTCGTCCACCGCTGCGGTGACCAGGACCTGCTCGCCCGGCGCCACCAGCTCCGCGAGCCGCTCCCTGCGGCGCGTGTCGAGCTCCGCGAACACATCGTCCAGGACGAGCACGGGTTCGTTCCCCTCGGCACGCAGGAGGTCGTACGAGGCGAGGCGCAGCGCCAGGGCGTACGACCAGGACTCGCCATGGCTCGCGTACCCCTTCGCGGGGAGCTGGCCGAGCTTCAGGAGCAGGTCGTCGCGGTGCGGGCCGACCAGCGTCACGCCCCGCTCGATCTCCTGCTTGCGTGCCTCTTCGAGAGCGGCGATCAGCTGCTCGAACAGGACCTCACGCGTGTGGCCCTCGCCCGGCGCCGACGGCTTGTAGTCCAGGGTGACGGGCCCGCCGCCGGGTGCCAGCTGCTCGTACGCCTTGTCGGCGAGCGGCTGCAGCGCGGCGATCAGGTCGAGCCGCTGCGCGAGCAGTTCGGCGCCCACGCGCGCGAGATGCTGGTCCCAGACGTCGAGTGTGGACAGGTCCATGGAGCGTCCGCCGTGCCGCCGCGCAAGGGCCGCCGACTTCAGGAGGGTGTTGCGCTGCTTCAGCACGCGGTCGTAGTCGGACCGCACGCCCGCCATGCGCGGGGAACGCGCAGTGATCAGCTCGTCGAGGAAGCGCCGGCGCTCACCCGGGTCGCCCTTGATCAGCGCCAGATCCTCGGGAGCGAACAGCACCGTGCGCACGATCCCGAGCACATCACGGGGCCTGACCTGCGAGGACCTGTTGATGCGGGCGCGATTGGCCTTGCCCGGATTGAGTTCGAGCTCGACCAGCTGCTGGCGCTCGCCCTGCTGGACCGCCGCCCGGACGACGGCACGCTCGGCGCCCATGCGCACCAGCGGGGCGTCCGAGGAGACCCGGTGGCTGCCGAGCGTGGCGAGATAGCCGATGGCCTCCACGAGGTTCGTCTTGCCCTGGCCGTTCGGGCCCACGAACGCGGTGACGCCCGGATCGAGAGGGACCTCGACCCGGGCGTACGAGCGGAAGTCGGCCAGCGACAGATGCGTGACGTGCATGGTGTGCGCCGACCTCCCCCGGCCTTACTTCACTTGCTGAGAGGCCTGTGGGAAACAGCTGGTGTTCCCCACAGGCTGTGGATCAGTGCTCGCTCTTGGACTCGACGGCGTGGCCACCGAACTGGTTGCGCAGCGCCGCGATCATCTTCATCTGCGGGGAGTCGTCCTGCCGCGAGGCGAACCGGGCGAAGAGCGAGGCCGTGATCGCGGGCAGCGGCACGGCGTTGTCGATGGCGGCTTCCACCGTCCACCGGCCCTCGCCGGAGTCCTGCGCGAAGCCGCGCAGCTTCGCCAGGTGCTCGTCGTCGTCCAGGGCGTTGACCGCGAGGTCGAGCAGCCAGGAACGGATGACCGTGCCCTCCTGCCAGGAGCGGAAGACCTCGCGCACGTCCGTGACGGAGTCGACCTTCTCCAGGAGCTCCCAGCCCTCGGCGTAGGCCTGCATCATGGCGTACTCGATGCCGTTGTGAACCATCTTCGAGAAGTGGCCCGCGCCGACCTTGCCGGCGTGCACGGAGCCGAAGTCACCCTCGGGCTTGAGGGCGTCGAAGATCGGCTGGACCTTCGCGATGTCCTCGGCGTCGCCGCCGTACATCAGCGCGTACCCGTTCTTCAGGCCCCAGACGCCGCCGGAGACGCCGCAGTCGACGAACCCGATGCCCTTGGCGGCGAGCTCCTCGGCGTGCTTCTCGTCGTCCGTCCAGCGGGAGTTGCCGCCGTCCACGACGACGTCGCCGGGCTGGAGCAGCTCGGCGAGCTCGTCGACGGTGGACTGGGTCGCGGCTCCGGCCGGAACCATCACCCATACGACACGCGGACCCTTGAGCTTGCCCACAAGCTCTTCGAGGCTGTGGACATCCGCGACGTCCTGGTTGCGGTCGTATCCGATGACGGTGTGGCCTGCGCGGCGGATGCGCTCGCGCATGTTGCCGCCCATCTTGCCGAGGCCGACGAGACCGAGCTCCATCAGTGGTTCCTTAAGTAGCGATGTGGCGTGGAGGCACCTTCGTACCCGCGTCCGAGCCTACGCCCGGACGCACGCTCACACCTGTGGGCTCAGCCGCTCAGACGTACAGGCATGATCAGGTACTTGTAGGCCTCGTCGGCCTCCGCGTCCACGGCCGGCCTGCCGCTCAGGAGCGCGGGCTTCGTCGACGTCGTGAACGACAGCTGGGCGACCGGGGAGTCGATCGCGCTCAGGCCGTCGAGCAGGAACGTCGGGTTGAAGGCGATCGAGACGTCGTCGCCATCGAGCTGGGCGTCGACCCTTTCCACAGCCTGTGCGTCATCGCTGGAACCGGCCTCCAGGATCAGCACGCCCTGCTCGAAGCTGAGCCGCACCGGAGTGTTCCGCTCGGCCACCAGGGCCACGCGCTTCACGGCCTCGACGAACGGGGCGGTCTCGATGACCGCGATCGAGTTGAACTCCGTGGGGAAGAGCGTCTTGTACTTCGGCAGGTCGCCCTCGAGGAGACGCGTGGTCGTACGCCGCCCGGCGCCCTCGAAACCGATCAGACCCTCACCGGCACCGGAGCCGGACAGCGCCAGGGTGACCGTGTCGCCGCTCGTGAGCGCCTTCGCGGTGTCCAGGAGCGTCTTGGCGGGCACCAGGGCGACCGCGGACGCCTCGGGGTTCTCCGGCTTCCACAGGAACTCGCGGACCGCGAAGCGGTAGCGGTCGGTGGAGGCCAGGGTGACGGTGTCGCCCTCGATCTCGATGCGTACGCCGGTCAGGACGGGCAGCGTGTCGTCGCGGCCCGCGGCGATGGCCACCTGGGCGGCGGCGGAGGCGAAGACCTCACCGGGGACCGTGCCGGTCGCGGTGGGCATCTGCGGCAGCGCGGGGTACTCCTCCACAGGAAGTGTGTGGAGTGTGAATCGCGACGAGCCGCAGACCACCGTGGCCCGCACACCGTCTGTGGAGATCTCCACCGGACGGTTGGGAAGGGCGCGGCAGATGTCGGCGAGCAGCCGGCCGGAGACGAGGACCGTGCCCTCGTCGTCGATCTCGGCGTCTACGGAGACACGCGCCGAGACCTCGTAGTCAAAGCTGGAAAGGCTCAGTGCGCCTTCCTCGGCCTTCAGCAGCAGGCCCGCGAGGACAGGTGCCGGTGGCCGGGCCGGGAGGCTGCGCGCCGCCCACGCCACTGCCTCCGCGAGTACGTCGCGTTCCACCCGGATCTTCACTTAGCCGCCCTCCTGCTGTTGCTGGCACTGGGGACCAGTCTGACGCACCGCACTGACAGTGGGTGCCCGTCGGGGTCAAGTCGTGACGAGCGGCGTCGGAGGTCCGGAGCGCGAGTTGTGCACAGGCCCCTCTTCGAAGCCAATTCCCCGGTGACTCTAGGGGGCAGTAGTAGTAGGGCCTGTGGAAACCGTGGATAACCGCGTATGCGCAGGTCAGTGCCGGTTTTTTATCCACTGCGCCTGTGGGCGGAGGCGGTGGACAACCGGTGGTTTCTGTGGACGGGCGAAAGTTCTGCACACCCGATGCACAGGCAGGGGGCACTTCTCCCCAGCGCCGTCCCCAGTTTTACCCACCTTCCCCACAGGCCAACCGACCACCTTGGTGTGACGCCTTTCACTCGGCACGGTGACGGGGCGCGTTGCGTTGCCGAACAGTGGACAGCCGTGTGGAGAAGCTGGGGAAAGCTGGGGACAACCGGCCCGAGCCTGTGGGTTGCCGGTGGACAAGTTCATGCACACCCTGTGGACGAGATTTTCCTCCACAGCCTGTGGAGGGCCTTCGTCCACCAATCCACAACCACCTGACCTGGCTTGATGATCCTTCAGCAGGGTCCCCTGTGGACATCATCTGGACAACTTCCGGGTCCCCAGGGTGTGGAAGGAAAAAAGGACGCACATCTGTGGAGAACACCCCTCTCAGCTGGGGAAATCGAACAGCGGAGAGGGGCGGACGGCCTCCACGCGCGCGTGCACAACGGCAAAGGGCGCCCCGGAAGTTGCTCCGGGGCGCCCTTCAGAGGTGTTTCTCGGCGTCTGTCAGCCGTTCTTGATGCGGTTGGTGAGCTCGGTGACCTGGTTGTAGATCGAGCGCCGCTCGGCCATCAGCGCGCGGATCTTGCGGTCTGCGTGCATGACCGTCGTGTGGTCGCGGCCGCCGAACTGTGCGCCGATCTTGGGCAGGGAGAGGTCCGTCAGCTCGCGGCAGAGGTACATCGCGATCTGGCGGGCCGTCACCAGTACGCGGCTGCGCGAGGATCCGCAGAGGTCGTCCACCGTGAGGCCGAAGTAGTCCGCGGTCGCGGCCATGATGGCCGTCGCCGTGATCTCCGGAGCCGCGTCCTCGCCCCCCGGGATCAGGTCCTTCAGAACGATCTCCGTCAGCCCCAGGTCCACCGGCTGCCGATTGAGCGAGGCGAAGGCAGTGACCCGGATCAGCGCGCCCTCCAGCTCACGGATGTTGCGTGAGATGCGGGACGCGATGAACTCCAGGACCTCCGGCGGGGCGTTGAGCTGCTCCTGCACCGCCTTCTTACGAAGGATGGCGATACGCGTCTCCAGCTCCGGCGGCTGGACGTCGGTGATAAGTCCCCACTCGAAGCGGTTGCGCAGCCGGTCCTCCAGGGTCACCAGCTGCTTGGGCGGCCGGTCGCTGGAGAGCACGATCTGCTTGTTCGCGTTGTGGAGCGTATTGAAGGTGTGGAAGAACTCCTCCTGCGTCGACTCCTTGCTCGCGAGGAACTGGATGTCGTCGACGAGCAGGATGTCCATTTCGCGGTACCGCTTGCGGAAGGTGTCGCCCTTGCCGTCGCGGATGGAGTTGATGAACTCGTTCGTGAACTCCTCCGAGCTCACGTAGCGCACGCGCGTGCCGGGGTAGAGGCTGCGGGCGTAGTGCCCGATCGCGTGCAGAAGATGCGTTTTGCCAAGCCCCGACTCTCCGTAGATGAAGAGGGGGTTGTACGCCTTGGCGGGCGCCTCGGCCACGGCGACGGCTGCCGCGTGCGCGAAACGGTTCGAGGCACCGATCACGAAGGTGTCGAAGAGGTACTTCGGGTTGAGGCGCGCGGTGGGCTCGCCCGGGGCCGACGCGGGGGCGGGCTGAGCTGCCAGGGGGCCGGGTGCGCCGCTGCCGTGGACGCCGTGGCCGTTGCCGTGGCCGCCGCCCCTGGGGTCGTGGCCTCCGGAGCCCGGGGACTGCTCGTGACGCTCGCGCCGGTCGTGTCTGTCATGTCTGTCGTGGCGGTCCTGCTGGTCCTGCCGGTCCTGGCGCTCCTGCCGGTCCTGGCGGTGCTGGTCGTACGGGGAGTGCCCCTGCGGAGGCTGCGACCGGTAGTCGTGCTGGGGCTGCTGGGGGCTCGCGTACGGGTCCCGCTCGGGGAAGCCCAGCCGCGGCTGCTGCCAGCCGTAGTCGTCCTGCTGCTGGGGCTGCTGCTGCGGCCAGGCGCCGGGCGCGGGGCGCTGGTAGTCGGGGTACGCGGGGCGGGCGGTCGGCAGCTGATCGGAGCCGCGGCCCGGGGAGTGCTCATCCGGGGCGCGGCGGCCGTAACTGTCGTACGAATCATGGCCCTGACCGGGGCCGGGGTGCTGCTCGGGCTCCTCATAGCGCTGCTGCTGCTGTTGGCCGGGCTGCTGCTGGAGCGGCGGCGCCGGCGGGGTGGGCCGGTCCATGGGGTCGCCGACCGAGTCGTCCACCGTGATGGCGATACGGATCGGGCGGCCGCACTCGCGGCTCAGCGACTCGCTGACGATGGGGGCCAGGCGCCCCTCGAGCACGCCCTTGGCGAACTCGTTCGGTACGGCCAGCAGAGCGGTATCGGCGACCAGTGCCAGCGGCTGGCAGCGTTTGATCCAGCGCTCGTCCTTCGCGTCTACACCGTGCCCCCGCCCCTCACCCAGCAGCTGCTCCAGAACTCGTGGCCACACTGCGGCAAGATCGGCAGGTACGTCAGCCACAAGGCACGCTCTCTCACGGGGTCCCACGAAGGTGTGGTTCTTGGGACGGGAAATCGGGATGGGCAGGGAGAAGGGAATGAATCGGAGTTTGCCCACGGTAGTCAGGCCAACGGCTGCGGTTCAAGTTGTTGTCCACAGGCTGTGCACAGTGTCTCTCCCTGACGATCGGTTTGACCGGATGGCGTAGCCCCGCGTACCGTGACCAGGTCGAGTTGTCGATGGCTGCTGCCGCCTGCCTCCGATGGGCAAAGATCACGATCTGTGATTGTGAAGCGGTGCACTCGGTGCGTATTCGCGAGCTTCTCGTGGGCGCACGGTGACAGCCAGGCGATGTCCCGCCACCACACAATCATTTCTGGAGCCCCCGAGTGAGCAAGCGCACCTTCCAGCCGAACAACCGCCGTCGCGCCAAGACCCACGGCTTCCGCCTGCGGATGCGCACCCGTGCCGGCCGCGCGATTCTCGCGAACCGTCGTGGCAAGGGTCGCGCCAGCCTTTCCGCCTAATCGCATCAGGTCATGACGTCGTGCTGCCTACCGAGCATCGGCTGAGGCGGCGCGAAGACTTCGCGACCGCGGTACGCCGAGGACGACGGGCCGGACGCCCGCTTCTCGTCGTCCATCTTCGTAGCGGTGCAACGGACCCGCACGTGCCTGGGGAGAGCGTTCCCCCGACGCGTGCGGGTTTCGTCGTGAGCAAGGCCGTTGGCGGAGCCGTCGTACGCAACACGGTGAAGCGCAGGCTTCGCCATCTGATGCGCGACCGGGTGGGCCAGCTGCCCCCCGGTAGCCTGGTAGTCGTACGAGCGTTGCCCGGATCGGGCGACGCCGCCCATGCACAGCTGGCCCAAGACCTGGATGCCGCCCTTCAGCGGCTGCTGGGAGGGGGCGCTCGATGAAGTACCCACTGCTGGCTCTGATCAAGCTGTATCAGTGGACGATCAGTCCGTTGCTTGGACCGGTGTGCAAGTACTACCCGTCGTGCTCCCGCTACGGCTACCTGGCCATCGACCGGCACGGTGCGATCAAGGGAACGGCGCTCACTGCCTGGCGCATCCTGCGGTGCAATCCGTGGTCGCTCGGTGGTGTCGACCATGTCCCGCCGCGCAAGCGTCCGCGGTGGCACGAGATGCTGCGCGCCATGTGGCGCGAGCGCAAGGGCGGGCCCTCCGCCGCTGGCGTGCCCACCGGGGAGGTCTCCCCGGATACCCCGAGCCCGGCCGCCGAGACCCCGTCCCATGCTCAAGGAGCCTGATTAGTGGACACGATTGCCAGTCTGTTCAGCTTCATCACGACACCCGTTTCCTGGGTCATCGTCCAGTTCCACTCGCTGTACGGGGCCATTTTCGGTCCTGACACGGGCTGGGCCTGGGGCTTGTCCATCGTGTCCCTGGTGATCCTGATCCGTATCTGCCTGATCCCGCTCTTCGTGAAGCAGATCAAGGCGACCCGGGCGATGCAGACGCTGCAGCCCGAGATGAAGAAGATCCAGGAGCGCTACAAGAGCGACAAGCAGCGTCAGTCCGAAGAGATGATGAAGCTGTACAAGGAGTCGGGCACGAACCCGCTCTCCTCGTGCCTTCCCATCCTGGCGCAGTCGCCGTTCTTCTTCGCCCTGTACCACGTGCTCTCCGGCATCGCGTCGAACGACACCGTCGGCGTCATCGACAAGCCGCTGCTCGAGAGCGCGCAGAAGGCGCACATCTTCGGCGCCCCGCTGGCCGCGAAGTTCATGGACAGCGAGGAAAAGGTCGCGGCGCTGCACGCCTCGCTGACCGACGTCCGCGTCGTGACCGCGATCATGATCGTCCTGATGTCGTTCTCGCAGTTCTACACGCAGCGCCAGCTGATGACGAAGAACGTGGACACGACGGTCAAGACGCCGTTCATGCAGCAGCAGAAGATGCTGATGTACGTCTTCCCGGTCATGTTCGCCGTGTTCGGCATCAACTTCCCCGTCGGTGTCCTCGTCTACTGGCTGACCACCAACGTGTGGACCATGGGTCAGCAGATGTTCGTGATCCGCCGGAACCCGACTCCGGGCTCCAAGGCCCAGGCCGCGTTCCTGGAGCGCCTGCAGAAGCAGCTCACGCACTCCAAGAAGGTGCGGGGTCGTGGCAACACGAACGTCATCAAGGCGATCGTCGCCAAGGGCCGTGACCGCAACGAGTTCGAGCGCAAGTTCATCAACGGTCTGAGCAAGGCGGGCCTGGTGGCCCAGGCCGACGGCTCCGTCGCGCAGAGCGACTCCACTGTCGCCACGGAGACCGAGGACGGCGCCACCGCCGCCGGCGGCGGTGCCCCGAAGCGGCAGCAGCCCAAGCGCCAGAGCAAGTCGCAGCGCCAGTCCGCCGCCGCACACAGCAAGGCGGAGAGCGACTCGGAGACGGCTTCGGATGCGAAGACGTCACTGGAGAAGACTCAGGACGAGCCTGAGGACGCCGCTCCCAAGGGCAAGGCCGCGGGTGGCAAGTCCGGGTCAGGTAACGCACGCCAAGCCAAGTCGGGGCAGCGCAAGGGCCAGCAGCGGCCCAAGCACCCGTCCAAGAAGTAGAAGGAGTCCATCCCGTGACGGAAGGCACCACCGCCCCCGCCGAGGTCGAGGTCGAGGTCGAGGCCGGCGACACTCTCACCCGTCTTGAGCAGGAGGGTGAGATCGCGGCGGACTACCTCGAGGGTCTGCTGGACATCGCCGATCTCGACGGCGACATCGACATGGACGTCGAGGCTGACCGCGCCGCTGTCTCGATCATCAGTGACTCGAACAGCCGCGATCTGCAGAAGCTCGTCGGCCGTGACGGTGAGGTCCTGGAGGCGCTCCAGGAGCTGACGCGTCTCGCGGTGCACCGCGAGACCGGTGACCGCAGCCGCCTCATGCTGGACATCGCGGGCTACCGCGCCAAGAAGCGCGAGGAGCTCTCCGAGCTGGGAGCCAAGGCTGCGGCCGAGGTGAAGAGCTCCGGTGAGCCGGTCAACCTCAAGCCGATGACGCCCTTCGAGCGCAAGGTCGTGCATGATGCGGTCAAGGCCGCCGGTCTGCGCAGCGAGTCCGAGGGCGAGGAGCCGCAGCGCTTCGTCGTCGTGCTTCCCGCCTGATCGCACGCCGTTTCCCCGGCCCCGTCTGTTCGCAGGCGGGGCCGGTCTTTGTCAGCCTGATAGTCAGCCACCCCAGTGCGGTACGGAAGGACGGTCCCCGTGACGGAGGCAGCGGAGCTCCCCTCGGCGCCCGAGGAGGCCCGGGCGGTATTCGGTGAGCGCTTCTCGGACGCGGTCCGGTACGCGGAGTTGCTGGCCGACGCGGGAGTGCAGCGCGGCCTGATCGGCCCTCGCGAAGTGCCTCGGCTGTGGGAGCGGCATCTGCTGAACTGCGCGGTCCTCTCCGAGGTCGTGCCCGAGAACGTGGTGGTGTGCGATGTCGGCTCGGGGGCGGGGCTGCCGGGCATTCCGCTGGCTCTCGTCCGGCCGGACCTGAAGATCACGCTGCTTGAACCGCTGCTGCGGCGAACCACGTTCCTCACCGAAGTGGTCGAGCTGCTCGGACTCGACCACGTGACCGTCGTGCGGGGGCGGGCCGAGGAGGTCCTTGGCAAGCTGCCTCCCGTCCATGTGGTGACCGCGCGGGCCGTGGCGCCACTGGACCGGCTCGCGGCCTGGGGCGTGCCGCTCCTGCGTCCCTACGGGGAGATGCTGTTGCTCAAGGGCGACACGGCCGAGGAAGAGGTCAAGGCCGCGGGGGCAGCGCTGAGCAAGCTCGGTGCGGTGAACACCTCGGTGCTGCATGTCGGTGAGGGCGTGGTGGATCCGCTGTCCACGGTCGTGCGGGTCGAGGTCGGGGAGAGCCCCGGCGGTGTGCGCTTCGCGGCCAAGCGCGCGAAGGCTGCCCGTACGGGGCGGACGCGGCGTCGCCGCTGAGCGACCCGCCCTCTTCGGTGAGCGGTTTCAGCCCTCGTTGGTGAGCGGCCTCGACCCTCGTCGTTGATCCGTCCTGACGACGAGCCGTACTCCACAAAAGCTGCCAAACGTACGCATACCGGGGTGTCGCGCAAGCGGCACCCCGGCTGCCGTGCATCGTGTTTCACGTGAAACGTCGCTCACTGCTGCATGGCATCATCAGTCGCGGCCGCGCTGCGGAACCTCGCGAGCGTCGGCCACTCGGTTCCCTCGATAAGGGAACGGAGTTGTCCACAGAGGTGGATTCGTCCACAGAAGACCGGGCCTCGCTGGTTCACGACCCTCAAAGCATGGGAGGCTCTGTTCATTGCGAGCCTGAAGTCGAGGAGAGTGAATCCTTGCGGTCCGACGCCAACATCGCGGGACCGATGACCGATCCGGTCCCCGGTCCCCGTACCGAGTCGGCGGGGGAGGATGTTTCACGTGAAACACCGCCCCCGATGGACGACACCCCTATCGGTCGTGCTGCCCAACTGGCGGTGGAAGCCCTGGGCCGTGCAGGCGAGGGCCTGCCACGACCCGAGCAGACCCGAATCATGGTGGTTGCCAACCAGAAGGGTGGAGTGGGCAAGACGACGACAACCGTCAATCTCGCCGCTTCACTCGCTCTGCACGGCGCGCGTGTCCTGGTCATCGACCTCGACCCGCAGGGCAACGCCTCCACGGCTCTGGGCATCGACCACCACGCGGAAGTGCCGTCCATCTACGACGTGTTGATCGACAGCAAGCCGCTCTCCGAAGTCGTGCAGCCGGTCCCCGATGTCGAAGGACTCTTCTGTGCCCCGGCCACCATCGATCTCGCCGGTGCGGAGATCGAGCTGGTGTCGCTGGTGGCCCGGGAGAGCCGACTGCAGCGGGCGATCCAGGCGTACGAGCAGCCGCTGGACTACATCCTCATCGACTGCCCGCCGTCACTCGGGCTGCTTACGGTCAACGCCCTGGTTGCCGGCGCGGAGGTTCTGATCCCCATTCAGTGCGAGTACTACGCACTGGAGGGTCTCGGTCAGCTCCTGCGCAATGTCGACCTGGTGCGAGGGCACCTCAACCCTCATCTGCACGTCTCGACGATCCTGCTCACCATGTACGACGGCCGGACCCGGCTCGCCTCACAGGTGGCGGACGAGGTGCGCACCCACTTCGGCGAAGAGGTCCTGCGGACGAGCATTCCCCGCTCCGTCCGTATCTCCGAGGCGCCGAGCTACGGGCAGACCGTGCTGACCTACGATCCGGGATCGAGCGGTGCCCTCTCGTACTTCGAGGCGGCACGGGAGATCGCGCTCCGCGGCGTCGGCATTCGCTACGACGTACAGCACGCCCAGATGGGCGCTCAGAATGATCAGCACAGTATGACGGAGGGGATGCAGTGAGCGAGCGACGGAGAGGACTGGGTCGTGGCCTCGGCGCCCTGATCCCTGCGGCCCCGACGGAGAAGTCGGCCGCCCAAGCCATGGGCGGAGCTTCGGCCTCGCCCAGCGCTGTTCCGGTACTCACAGCCGAGCGAGGAGTGGCGGCCGCGAAGGTGGCGGCGCTCCCGCAGAGCCCCGTTTCACATGAAACGGAGCAGCCGCTGAACGGAGCGGTGGAGGCCGAGGAGAGTCCGGTCGGCGCGCACTTCGCCGAGCTACCTCTCGACTTCATCACGCCCAACCCGAGGCAGCCCCGTGAGGTCTTCGACGAGGACGCTCTCGCCGAGCTGGTGACCTCCATCAAGGAGGTCGGGCTTCTCCAGCCTGTCGTCGTACGGCAGGTAGGAGCCTCGCGGTACGAGCTCATCATGGGCGAGCGGCGCTGGCGGGCTTGCCGTGAGGCCGGACTCGAGCGCATCCCGTCGATCGTCCGCGCGACGGATGACGAGAAGCTCCTCCTGGACGCGCTCCTGGAGAACCTGCACCGTGCGCAGCTGAACCCGCTGGAAGAGGCTGCCGCCTACGACCAGCTGCTCAAGGACTTCAACTGCACGCACGACCAGCTGGCGGACCGGATCGGCCGTTCCCGCCCGCAGGTCTCGAACACGCTCCGGCTGCTGAAGCTGTCGCCGGCGGTTCAGCGCAGAGTCGCTGCCGGGGTGCTCTCCGCGGGCCACGCCCGTGCTCTGCTGTCCGTGGAGGACTCGGAGGAGCAGGACCGTCTGGCGCATCGGATCGTGGCCGAGGGGCTCTCGGTGCGGGCCGTCGAGGAGATCGTGACCCTCATGGGGTCGCGGCCGCAGAGCACTCCGCGGGCCAAGGGGCCGCGGGCGGGTGCTCGGGTGTCGCCGTCGCTGACCAGCCTCGCCACTCGTCTCTCCGACCGGTTCGAAACCCGGGTGAGGGTGGACCTGGGGCAGAAGAAGGGCAAGATCGTCGTCGACTTCGCCTCGCTGGAGGACCTGGAGCGCATCCTCGCGACGCTCGCCCCGGGTGAAGGGCCGGTCCTGAAGAACGGGCTTGCCGAGGACTCCGCCGAGGACGACACGTCCGAAGGCGAAGAGGCCTGAGCCTCAGCAATCAGTCCGCCGAGAGCGGGCCGTGTCCGGTCTGTGCCGGAACACGGCCCGCTCTTTGCTTTCCTACGGTATCGGTGCAATCGCATCGTGGATACGATGCGATTGGGTATGGCACATCCAGCTGACGGCACCTCATTGGGGAGGGGAGGGCCCATGCGATCGGTGAGCCGCACCGGACTGATGACTGCGGGCCTTGGGCTGGGAGCCGTCGGCGGATTCGTCGGCAGCCTGCTGAAGGAACGGAGCGCTCTGACTGCCGCCCGTGATGCGGCGGGCGAAGGAAGTGAGGAACAGCCTTCATGGGGCGTCGGCTCGTACCGCTCACGCTGGACAACCTTCCGGACCTTCCCCAGCGTTGCCGGACGTGTGTCTTCTGGGAGCTGGACCCGGTCAGCGGCCAGGCCGCGGTAAAGGCCGGTACGCCGGAGCTCGAGAAGGAGGCGTGGATCTCCGCCGTCCTGCTGGAGTGGGGCTCCTGCGGTCGAGTCGTCTACGTCGATGATGTTCCGGTGGGCTTCGTGCTGTACGCCCCGCCGGCGTACGTGCCTCGGGCCACCGCCTTCCCGACGAGCCCTGTGTCCCCCGATGCCGTGCAGCTGATGACCGCCTGGATCATGCCGGGCTATCAGGGCCAGGGGATCGGCCGGGTCATCGTCCAGACAGTCGCGAAGGACCTGCTGCGCCGGGGGTTCAAGGCGATCGAAGCCTTCGGGGATGCCCGATGGGAGAAGCCCGCCTGTGTGCTGCCCGCCGATCATCTGCTGGCGGTGGGCTTCAAGACGGTCCGTCCGCACCCCTCGTATCCACGGCTGAGGCTCGAGCTGCGTACGACGCTCTCCTGGAAGGAGGACGTCGAGTTGGCGCTCGACCGGCTGCTGGGGGCGGTGCAGAAGGAACCTGTGCTTCGGCCGCTCTGACTCACCCCGGGCCGCGCACTGCCTCACCCTCACCCCAGTCATGCGAATGGGCCAGCCCCGGAGGGCTGGCCCATTCGTGTTTCACGTGAAACAACGCGTCGCTTGTCGCGGCGCCGCTCGTTACTCGGCGATGAAGTCCGCGAGGTCGCGCTCCAGCGCGACCTTCGGCTTGGCGCCGACGATCGTCTTGGCCACCTCGCCGCCCTGGTACACGTTCAGGGTCGGGATGGACATGACGCCGTACTTGGCCGCGGTGCCCGGGTTCTCGTCGATGTTGAGCTTGACGATCTCGATCTTGTCGCCGTACTCGGCCGCGATCGCCTCGAGGGAGGGCGCGATCTGGCGGCACGGTCCGCACCATGCGGCCCAGAAGTCCACCAGGACGGGCTTGTCGTTCTTCAGGACGTCTTCCTCGAAGGAGGCGTCGGTCACGTTCTTCAGAGTGCCGGCCACGGCGGGCTCCTTAACTCGGTGGTGCGGTAGGGAGGATGGGATGTCAGACGGTGGCTGCGGCCGTCTCGCTGTCCACGAGGGCAGCGAGGAACCGCTCGGAGTCCAGGGCGGCGGAGCAGCCGGTACCGGCCGCAGTGATCGCCTGGCGGTACGTGTGGTCGACGACGTCACCGGCGGCGAAGACGCCGGGCACGTTCGTCCGGGTCGAGGGCGCGTCGACCGTCAGGTAGCCCTCGTCGTCCAACGTGAGCTGGCCCTTGAAGAGCTCTGTGCGCGGGTCGTGGCCGATGGCGATGAACAGGCCGGTCACGGGCAGCTCGGAGGTCTCGCCCGTCTTCAGGTTGCGCAGCGTCAGGCCGGAGAGCTTCTGCTCGCCCTTGATCTCGGCGACCTCGCTGTCCCAGACGAAGCTGATCTTCGGGTCGGCGAAGGCGCGCTCCTGCATCGCCTTGGAGGCACGCAGGCTGTCGCGGCGGTGCACGATCGTCACGGACTTGGCGAAGCGGGAGAGGAAGGTGGCCTCCTCCATCGCGGTGTCGCCGCCGCCGATCACGGCGATGTCCTGGTCCTTGAAGAAGAAGCCGTCACAGGTCGCGCACCAGGAAACGCCGCGGCCGGAGAGCGCGTCCTCGTTCGGCAGACCGAGCTTGCGGTGCTGGGAGCCCGTCGTCACGATGACGGTCTTCGCGCGGTGCACGGTGCCCGCCGTGTCCGTCACGGTCTTGATCTCGCCGCTGAGGTCGACGGCGATCACATCGTCCGGCACCAGCTCGGCGCCGAAGCGCTCGGCCTGGGCCCGCATGTTGTCCATGAGCTCGGGGCCCATGACGCCGTCCTGGAAGCCGGGGAAGTTCTCCACCTCGGTGGTGTTCATCAGCGCACCGCCCGCGGTGACGGCGCCCTCGAACACCAGGGGCTTCAGCGACGCTCGCGCGGTGTAGAGCGCCGCCGTGTAGCCGGCGGGCCCGGAGCCGATGATGATCACGTTACGGACGTCGGTCACGGCTTGATTCCTCGTCTCTGGAGACTGCTGCGTACTGCTGGCGGGTGCCTGTCTCAGGTCTCTCACCCCACCCAACGGATCCTACGGGGCATGCATTCCCGACGTGTCCGAGCGCACGGAAGCATGTCAGGGACGCCAGGATGCCACGCTGAGCCGGGTCTCCCGCCGCAGTGGTGAGAGGGTCAGGGCCGCGCGTAGGAGTTGGTCAGCAGTACCTTGCCCGCGGCCGTGGCCGACGACGCCTTGTCCACGCACGTCGCGTCGATGACGTAGGCGGAGACCTTCGTGGCGTCGGAGTCGTGGGACGCCACGACGAGGTAGGCGTCCTTCCCCTGATAGGTGCCCTCTTCGGCGGCGAGCGGTGTCCTGTCGCCGATGCCGAGCTGGACGCACTTCGGGACGGCGACCGTGGCCTCGCGCAGCTTCTGGTCCTTCGGGGACTCCGGGCTGGACCGCACGCCGAAGGACGGCTCGTCGCTGCCGGAGGAGTCGGGTCCCTTGGTGGGTGCCTTGGCGAGCAGGTCCGTCACCTTGCCCTTGAGCGTGCCTTCGGAGAAGGCGTGCGCGGAGTCGGTGTGGCCCGAAGCCGTGTCGCCCCTACCGCCCGAGTCGCTGCCCACGTTCTGTATCAACAAGGAACCGAGACCGATGGCGGCCGCTGTGAAGACGGCGCCGAGTACTACGTTGCGTCGACGGCCGCCCCTGAAGCGGCTTCTGCGTCCGGGCCCCGTGGAGGCGCGGGGGTGTCCTGCGGGCCGGTCAGCGGGCTCGGTGCGTTCCACGGAGGCGGGGCGTTCCACGGCGACGGACGTTGTTTCACGTGAAACACGCGCGGCGGCCGTCGGCTGTGGCGCTGGATCCGGATCGATCGACTCGACGGAGCCGGGCACGATCTCGACGGAGTCGGGTGCGATGGAGTCGGGTGCGATGGAGTCCAGCAGCGCTTCCGCCGCCAGTGCCGCGTCGATACGCCCGGCGACGTCGGCCGGCATCCGTGGCGGTCCCGGCAGCGTGCCGAGCATGCCGCGGATCTCCTCCAGGGAGTCGTAGACATCGGCACAGAGCGTGCAGTCATCAAGATGCCGCCGCACATCGGCGGTGCGGGACGGAGTGAGCAGCCCCTCCGTGAGGTCGGAGATCTCAGCGACTTCTGGGTGCCCGGCCGAGTCGGTCGTGGTTGTCACGCTCGCCCACCTCCGCCCTTCACAGCAGCTGAATCGCTTGGTCCCGCATCCCGTGGTCCCGCTGCAGGTGGGACGGATGTCCCCTGCGTCCGGTTCCTTTCCGGGTCCGACTTCTTGCCTTCGTCGTCGTCGCCGCTGTCTCCGCGCTGCTTACGGGGCTCCGTACGCAGGTGGGTGAGCAGCGGCAGCAGTCTGGCTCTTCCGCGTGCGCAGCGGCTCTTCACGGTGCCGGTGGGTACCTCGAGCACGCGGGCCGCCTCAGCCACCGGATAGCCCTGCATGTCCACGAGGACGAGGGCGGCGCGCTGGTCGTGCGGCAGGGTGCCGAGCGCCTCGACGAGCTCGCGGTGCAGATCACCGCGCTCGACGGGGGCCGCCGCCGACTCGTGCGGTTCGAGGAGCTGCTCGAGCCGGTCGGTGTCGTCGATGGGAGAGGTCTTGCGGGACGCCGCTTTGCGTGCCCGGTCGAGGCAGGCGTTCACGGTGATCCGGTGCAGCCACGTCGTGACGGCCGACTGTCCGCGGAAGGTGTGGGCGGCGCGGTAGGCGGAGACCAGAGCGTCCTGGACGGCGTCAGCGGCTTCCTCGCGGTCGCCCAGCGTGCGCAGGGCCACGGCCCACAGGCGGTCGCGATGGCGCCGGACGAGCTCGCCGAAGGCGTCCTTGTCCCCAGCCACGTGGCGGGCCAGGAGGTCCTGGTCGCTCATCTCGCCGTGCGTGGTGTCGTCCACCGTTCGAACCCCCTCCCCCGGTGAGCCTCGGCCTCAGCCTGTGAACTTCACATCCGTGATGGCCTGCTTGTACCCGGCGCTGCTGTACTCATCACGCGGTGACTGCGGTACATCGGTGAGCCAGACCAGTACGTACCGCGTCGAGACGGGCTTCTTCGCCTTGATCTTCGCGCTCTGACCCGTGGTCGTGACGGTGCCGATCTTCTTCATCGCGCTCGGAGGCGTCGACGAGGACATCGAGTCCGCGGCGTACAGCTCGACCGTGGTGTGGTCGCCGCCGTAGCGGAGGCCGAGCGACGCGGTCGACACGTCCTGCTCCTCGCCGAGGTCGTAGACGATACCGACGCCGGGCTTGTACGGGGCCAGCTTGGGGCCCTCTATGAAGCTCTTGGACCGCCAGTACGTCGAGTCGTCGCCGTCGTACGTGTTGGGGACGCCCTGAAGATCCTGCGGGCCACCCTTGAGGACGTACTCCGCGCCGTCCGTGATCTTGATCGGACGCGTGGGCTTCGGCTTGTTCTTGTCGCCCTCGTCGGAGGTGTCGGCGTTGCCGGGGTCGTCGGAGTTGCCCCGGTCCATCAGCGCGTCCGCGAGCTGCCAGCTGCCGAGCCCCAAGGCCGCGATGAGCAGTGCGGACACGGCCCACTTGAGGGCCTTGCCGGTGCGGCTCTGCAGCGGGGGCGGCGGGGTCGGAACCGGCTGGGTGACGCCAGGACGGGGCGCGGTACGGCCGTACGTGCCCTGCTGATAGGTCGTGCGCTGGTACTCGGGCGGTGCGGTGAACGCGGGCTCCGGCGGGCGGATGCGCGGCATCTCACCGATCGCCTTGACCAGCTCCTCCGGCGTCGTGCACGGCGGCTCCTGGCGGGAGGCTGTCGCACCCTCGTTCACGAGCGCGCGCATGGCGAGCTCGGAGAGGCCCCTGTGCACGCCTGCGCGCACCTGGTCGGGGGCGATCAGGCCGACGCCCTTGGGCAGCCCTGAGAGGCCGTACGCGTCGTCCTCGTACGGCCAGCGCTGGGTCAGCGAGGCGTACAGGAGCGCGCCGACCGCTTCGGTGTCCGTGCGCTGCGGGGTGTCGGAGTTGATGCCGCGCAGCGCCGCGTTCACGGCGAGGCCGCGGATGCGGTACTGACCGGAGGACGTCCGCAGCACCGCGCTCGGGGTCAGCCGCAGGTGGGCGAGGCCCTCGCGGTGGGCGGCCGCCATGGCCTGGGCGACCTGGGTGACGAGCTGGTACGCGTCGTGCGCCTCGAGAGGGCCCGCGGCGAGCAGCGCGGTCAGTTCCGTGGCGTCGGGCAGCCACTCGTGCACCACGTAGACGAGGTCGTTCTCCTCGACCGCGTCCAGGACGTGGACGAAGCGGGGGTCGCCGAGCAGTGCCGACGAGCGGGCCGCGGCCAGAACCGATCGTGCCCGCGGATGGTCGGCCGGCAGGAGATGCACGCCGACGGCCCGGCGGAGCTTCTCGTCCACCGCACGCCAGCTGCTGAAACCGTCCAGACGGGTGACGCACTCTTCGAGTCGATAGCGTCTGGCGAGCTTGTGACCGCTGTGCAGCTCGGGGGGTGATGCCGCCCCCGGGCTTGTGGGCTCCTCGGTCTCCGCTGTGCCTTCTTCTGCCGTTTCCCGCTCCCGGGTCTGGGCCACCCCGTCGGCCGTGGCCTCGTCCGCCTTCGCGGTCAGCGGCTCATCGCCGCTGTTGTCTGCCACGTCGACGGCAGCTGTGCTCCGTTCCGCCACCGTCGTTCCTGCCTCCCCATCCGTTGCGCTTCGTCAGACGCCAAAGCCAATTGTGCCCACAGTCCGGCGCTATGCACGACACGCGGTGGCCGGTGATGGTTGTGCGAACCCCTGTATCTCACCGTCCGAGACGGCCGCGGACCATCCCGACCATGGAATTGAGCTCCGCAATCCGCATCTTTCGGGCGGCCACGAAGAAGACGCCGCCGAGAATGATTCCACCGGCCACCAAGGCGATCAGGGAACCGCCGGCGCCGTCGCCCAGAGCCTTGAGGATCCCGTAGCCCACGGCGCCGCCGAGGATCGCTGCCGGGATGCACGCCATGGCGAGCCGGGCGTACGTACGCAGGACGTGGGTGCCGTCCAGATCGCCGCCGAGCCGGTTGCGCAGCCTGCGCCAGGCGACACCGACGCCGACCGCGTAGGCGAGGCCGTACGAGGCGGCCATGCCGACCACAGCCCACTGGGCGGGCAGGAGGACGTAGGCCAGGGCGCTCGCCGCCGCGTTGACGGCGGCCACGATGACCGTGTTGTAGAAGGGCGTCCGGGTGTCCTCGTAGGCGTAGAAGCCGCGCAGGATGACGTACTGCACCGAGTACGGGATCAGCCCCAGGCCGAACGCCATCAGGACGAAGCCCATGGACTGGGCGGCCTGGCTGCCGCTGGAGGCGAACAGCAGGGTGCACATCGGGACGCCGAGGGCGACGAACGCGAAGGCGACCGGGACGATCGCCACCGCGGAGGTGCGCAGGCCCTGTGAGATGTCGTCGCGGACCGCGCCGGGGTCGTTGTCGTGGGCCGCCCGCGAGATGCGGGGCAGCATGGCCGCCATGACGGAGACGGTGATGATGGCCTGTGGCATGCCCCAGATCAGCTGGGCGTTGGAGTAGGCCATGATGCCCGTGCCGTCCTTGCCGGAGGCCTTGCCCGCGGCGGTGGCCAGCTGGGTGACGACGAGCACGCCGGCCTGGTTGGCGAGGACGAAGAGCACCGTCCACTTGGCGAGCTTGACCGCCTTGCCGAGGCCGTGGCCCTTCCAGTCGAAGCGGGGCCGGAACCGGAAGCCCGTCTCGCGCAGATACGGGATCATCGCCAGGGCCTGGACAATCAGACCGAGCAGGGTGCCGATGCCCAGGAGACGGACACCGTCCGCCGGGATGTTCTCGACCCGCATGCCCGAGTCACCGGACGTTCCGTAGACCCAGATGAACAGGCCGAACGTGAAGATCATGACGATGTTGTTGAGGACCGGGGTCCACATCATCGCGCCGAACTTTCCGCGGGCGTTGAGGATCTGGCCCATCACCACGTGCACGCCCATGAAGAAGATGGTGGGCAGGCAGTAGCGGGCGAAGGTGACCGCGACGTTGTTGGCCGGCGGGTTGTTCGCGATGGGGGTCGACATCAGCTTGACCAGCAGCGGCGCCGCGAAGACGGCCAGGGCCACGATGAGGCCGAGCGCGACCATGACGAGGGTCAGCAGGCGGTTGGCGTAGGCCTCGCCGCCGTCCTTGTCGTCCTTCATGGCGCGCACCAGCTGCGGCACGAAGACCGAGTTGAGGCCACCACCGACGGTCAGAATGTAGATCATCGTCGGGAGCGTGTACGCGACGGTCCAGGCGTCACCGAGTGTCGCGGCGCCGAGGGCCGCAGTGATCACCATGGTGCGTACGAAGCCGGTGAGCCGGGAGACCATCGTGCCCGCGGCCATCACCGCGCTCGACTTCAGCAGGCTCGCCGCGCGTCCGCCGCCGCCCGACTTCGGGGCCGGGGCGGGGGCCGGGGGAGCCGCCGGGGCAGGCACCATCGGAGGCTCGGGGGGCTGGTAGCCGCCTGGCTGCTGGTAGCCGTTGCCCTGGGGGTAGCCGTTGCTCTGGGGGTAGCCGTCCTGCTGGTAGCCGCCGGGCTGCTCGCGGTAGCCGCCCGGCTGCTGGTCCCGGAAGAGGTGAGCGAAGGCGTCCGGCTCGTGGCGCTCCTCGCCGGAATGCGTGACCAGGTCGTCGACGCCCACGAACTGCGTCGTACGGGCGTCGTCGCCGTACGGGAGGTGCCGGGTCGGGCCTTCGGGTTCGGGGGCCGGGGTCTGCGCCCACACGCGGGGGTCCGGGGCGTGCTGGGGGGAGGGCGGCTGAGCGTAGAGCGGCTGAGGGTCCTGGTAGTAGCCGGGCGGCGGCGGGGGGTGCGCGGCGCGGTCGTAGAGCGCCTCGGTCACCGGGTCCTGGGCGGCGAGGTCCTGTGCGCGGTAGGGGTCCTGGTCGTAGGCGTCCTGGAGGTACACATCCGGGGCAGGCTCGGGTGGCACCTGCCCGTCCTCGGGGGGACCGGAACCGCCCGCGCCCTGGCCACGGTCACCGTCGTACGGCGCGTTCATGGATTACCCCACCTCATCGTCCCCGGGCCCACCGGCCACGACATCGCTCAACGGTCCACTCTCTCACCCGTGTCCGACGGGTCGGTGCTTTCCGGAGCGGTGTCCGGTGTCGGGTCACTCGGCTGCTCGGGGTCGTCCTCCCCCGACTCCGGGCCGGACTCGCCGTCGGGTCCGTCGTCCGGGCCCTCCTCGGCCTGCTGCCGGGCGGCCCGCTTGCGCTGCGTGTACATGCGGAACCCGGCGAGCACGAGGAGCAGCACGCCGCCCGCGATGACCAGCATCACCGTGAGGGTGATCTCGGTGACGTTCACGTCGAACTTGACCCGTTCGCCGTACGGCTGGCCGTCCTCGGTGTAGAGCTGGGCGTAGACCGGGACCGGGCCGTTGGCGTTGGCCGTGGTGGTGAACTTCACCGACTGGGCGTGGCCGCCCGCGACCTTGACCGCCTGTTCCGAGTAGGCCTTGCCACCGATCTTCAGGCGTGTGGGGTTCTCCGACGTCAGGCGCAGAACCATGTGGTCGACGCCCTGGACCAGGTTGTTCTGCACCGTCACCGGGATCGTCGCGCTGCGCCCCGAGAGCTTCGCGTCGGACTTCTTGATCAGCGCCACTTGCTCGATGAGCGTGGTCAGGTAGTTCTCCACGCCCTGGCGGAATGTCGCCGCCTCGGCTGCCCTGCCCCGCCAGGACGTCGACATCTCGCGGTCTATGGCCCGCCCGAAGGGCGTGATGACGCGGTCGGGCTCGCTGAGGATCGTCTGGAAGCGGTTGAGCTTGCTCTGGGTGTTCTGAATGGACTTGAAGGCCGACTGCGGCAGCTCCTGCTTGCGCAGCGATGCCGGATAGGACTTGGCCGACGGCACCTGGGTCGTGGCCGACGGGTCCGGCTTCGCCTTCGCCGCCGTCGACAGGCCCTGCGGCTCCGACCAGCGCTCGTCGGAGAGGGCGGTCAGCGCCTTCGCCATCGACTGGGCCTGGCTGGCGGACGGCATGCGCTGCGGGGCGACGACGATGCTGCGCTGCTTGTCCGGGTCCTGCAGCGTGACCATCAGGCTCTGGGCGAGGAACTCCTGCACGGCGAGCGTGGAGCTCTCGGCCCCTGTCATGTCGCCCTGGAAGGCCGTGGAGAGGCGTGCGTCGGCCACCACGGCCGTCGTGCCGCCGCCGATGGGCCGGGCGGCGTTGGGCGTGTACGGCAGCGCGTCGCCCTCACGCAGGCTGTCGCTACGGGCGATCACCGAGTGGGCGCCCGCCGAGGTGGAGACATCGACGATCGACGGATCGAGGGCGCCGTCCACGGGCCACGCGAAGTCCGACTGCGGCTTGACGTGGAGGATGACCTCCACGGCCTCCGCACCCACATCGGTGGCGTCCTTGAGCTGGCCCAGGTAGCCGGTGACGGCCTTGCCGTTGTGGGCGAGCGAGGCCAGGTCGGGGTCGGCGAAGGGCAGCGCGACGACCTTCTTGTCCTTCACGGTCTGCTCGAGCTTGTTGAGCCACTCCTTGGCGACCGCCTGGTTCTTGCCCGCCGTGGTGCTCTTCCCGTCGGCGGTCTGTACTCGGTAGTTCCGCGTCATCGCGTCGACCGAGGCCAGCAGGTCGGGATCGATGACCCAGGTGACATCGAGCTGGCGGCCCAGGGACAGCATCTGCTCCAGGCGGCCGCCCGGGGCGAGCTCCTTGGCCAGGTCGTCGTCCGTGAAGACGGGCGTCTGCTGCTCGTCCGAGCCGGTCTCCGCCGTGAGGTGCGCGGTGGAGATGAGCGGCCACAGATAGGTCGTCTTGGTCTTCGTGCCGGCGGCGCTTGGCTGCCAGGGCAGGAAGGTCCGCTCGAAGCCGAGCACCTGGGACCACGGCTGGGCGGCGGTCCGGCCCGTGAGGGAGACGCCGAGCTGGTAGACGCCGTCGGCGCCGAGGTCCAGGGCCTTGACCGGGACGGAGATGCTGAAGTCCTGGCGGGCGCCGGGGGCGAGCTTGGAGAACTTCTTGACGTACTTGCCGCCGACCTCAGTGCCGTCGGCTCCCGGCTGGTAGCCGGTGCGCTTGGCGGCGGAGTCGATCTGGCTCCGGCCGTTCAGGGTCGGCCCCAGGCGCAGCCCGGCCTCGGCCCCTGTCACCGCCTGCTTGCCCTCGTTGGTGACCGTGCCGGAAACGGTGAGCGTGTCTCCGTCCGACGGGGCGGTCGGTGTGAGCTTGTTGAGCGAGACGTCGACGGTGTTCGAACCGGTGGCGTCCGCCGGCGCGCTCGGCGTCGCGGCGTGCGCGGTCGGCTCCGCCGACACCTGCAGCATGCCGGCCAGCAATGGGGCGCCGGCCAGCAACGCTGCCGTACGCCGCAGCCACCGGCGGGCAGGTGAGGGACTGGTCCCCGGGAAGTCTGCCGCCTCGGCCACGCGTTGCCCGTCCTCGTCGTCGTCAGTGGTCGTCGGTTGTGCGTCCACGCATGGTAACGAGGTGCGCTGTGGCGAAGTGCCGCGGACTGCTCCACATGATCGGAAGACCTGGCCGGGGAGGGGCGCGCGGCCTCGGAGGCCCCGCCGAAAACGGGGCGGCTGGGGGCGTCCGGGGCACGTACCCTTTTCTGTTGTGCCGAACGCCAATGAAGAAAATCCCAGCGCACTGAGCCAGGTGCAGCGCCGCGCGGTCAGTGAACTGCTGCGTGTGTCCCCTGTCGCGGACGACCTTGCCCGCCGATTCCAGGAGGCCGGGTTCTCCCTTGCCCTGGTCGGCGGGTCGGTCAGAGACGCGCTCCTTGGCCGGCTCGGCAATGACCTGGACTTCACGACCGATGCCCGCCCCGAGGACGTACTGAAGATCGTCAGGCCGTGGGCGGACTCGGTGTGGGAGGTCGGGATCGCCTTCGGCACGGTGGGCAGCCAGAAGAATGGCTACCAGATCGAGGTCACGACGTACCGCTCCGAGGCGTACGACAGGACCTCGCGCAAGCCCGAGGTGTCGTACGGCGACTCCATCGAGGAAGACCTCGTACGCCGTGACTTCACCGTCAACGCGATGGCCGTCGCTCTCCCGGAGAAGGAGTTCGTCGACCCGCACGGAGGGCTCGATGACCTGGCGGAGCGGGTCCTGCGTACTCCTGGCACCCCGGAGGACTCCTTCTCCGACGACCCGCTGCGGATGATGCGGGCCGCGCGGTTCGCCGCGCAGCTCGACTTCGAGGTGGCTCCAGAGGTCGTCGCCGCCATGAAGGCGATGGCCGAGCGCATCGACATCGTCTCCGCGGAGCGTGTCCGTGACGAACTGAACAAGCTGATCCTCTCGCCGTACCCGGCGAAGGGACTGGCTCTACTTGTCGACACAGGCATCGCCGAGCGCGTACTGCCCGAGCTCCCGGCGCTGCGTCTGGAGAGTGACGAGCACCACCGCCACAAGGACGTCTACGACCACTCGCTGATCGTCCTTGAGCAGGCGATGGCGCTGGAGGAGGACGGCCCGGACCTGACGCTGCGGCTCGCGGCATTGCTGCATGACATCGGGAAGCCGCGGACGCGGCGCTTCGAGGACGACGGCCGGGTCTCCTTCCACCACCACGAGGTGGTGGGCGCCAAGATGACCAAGAAGCGGATGACGGAGCTCAAGTACTCGAACGAGCTCGTGAAGGACGTCTCGCGCCTGGTCGAGCTGCACCTGCGTTTCCACGGCTACGGGACGGGTGAGTGGACGGACTCGGCCGTACGCCGCTACGTACGCGACGCGGGCCCTCTCCTCAGCCGGCTGCACAAGCTGACCCGGTCCGACTGCACGACGCGCAACAAGCGCAAGGCCAATGCGCTGTCGCGGGCGTACGACGGCCTGGAGGAGCGCATCGCGCGGCTCCAGGAGCAGGAGGAGCTGGACTCGATCCGCCCCGACCTGGACGGCAACGAGATCATGGAGATTCTGGATGTGCGGCCGGGCCCGGTGATCGGTCAGGCCTACAAATTCCTGTTGGAGCTGCGCCTTGAGAACGGGCCGATGGAGCGGGACGCGGCGATCGCGGCGCTCAAGGAGTGGTGGGCCGCACAGGAGTGAGATGAGGCGCGGTGCGATGTTTCACGTGAAACATCGCACCGGATCCGGACATGCGAAGGGGGCACTGTTTCACGTGAAACAGTGCCCCCTTTCGCGTATGCCGTTACTTGTTCTTCAGGCAGAGCACCACGTCGTGGCCGCTACCGGTCTGGTAGTAGGAGACCTCGGTCCCCTTGACCGCATCGCACTTGCTGACGCTGCTCGTGTCGTCGAACTTCTCGATGACCTCGAACTCGGCGTCGCTCGAGGAGCAGTCGGTGTTCTTGAGGTCCGGCGCGGACTGCGTGCCCTTGTTATGCAGGCAGTCACCGACGGCGGTCGTCTCGGCGTCGCTCTGGCCGAAGTACCACTTACCGGCGGCGATAAGGATGGCGACGACTATGAAGCCACCGATGCGCAGCATGAGCTTCTTGCCGCGGCCACCACTCGGCGCGGCCGGAGGAGGAACCGGCGCCCCCTGGTTGTACGGCGGGTAAGGCTGCTGCGGCACGGTGGGCTGGCCGGGCTGGCCCGGCTGCCCGGGGTGCGGCTGCACGCCCTGGCCGTACGGATTCTGGCCCTGGGGCGGAGTAGTCACTTGGGGATCCCCCTCGAACGGAAGCGCGATGGCGCGGATACGACGTCCGTAAGTTATAGGGGTGCGGTGACATCTCTGAAGTCCAGAGGTGCTCTGTGTCACTGATGTGACACTTACTGCACGTCAAACCTGGCCATAGCGGCAGCAATTGCTGCGTAGATAACGGCCACCGTGACCACCAGCGGAACCGATCGCCCGTCAGGCGGCAGCATCAGCGCGGCTACTCCCGCCGCGCCGACGAAGGCGACGTTGAACAGGACGTCGTAGACCGAGAAGATCCGGCCACGGAAACTGTCGTCCACCGCCGACTGCACCACCGTGTCCGTGGCGATCTTCGCGCCCTGTGTCGTCAGGCCGAGCAGGAACGCGGCGACGAGCAGCGGGGCGGGGGTGAAGGGGAGGGCGAGCGCCGGTTCCAGGATTGCCGCGGCGCCCGCGCAGGTGACGATCCAGCCGCCGGCCGTCAGCCGGTTCACCGCCCAGGGAGTCACCACGGCCGCCGCGAAGAAGCCCGCCCCGGAGACGCCCACGGCGAGGCCGAGCAGGGCGAGCCCGTCGGACTCCGAGGACGACCAGGCGTACCGGCAGAGCATCAGGACCATGACCGTCAGGGCGCCGTAGCAGAACCGCATGAGTGTCATCGCGAGGAGCGCGCGGGCGGCCGGGCGCCGCTGCGACAGATGCCGCACCCCGGCCGCCAGGTCCCGCGCCGTACCGGAGAGTGCCGCGCCGAGCCGCGGCCGCACCAGCTCAGGGTCCGGGCCGAGGAGGTCACGCGCCATCCGCAGTGAGGCGAGCGCCGCGCAGAGGTACAGGGCGGCCCCGAGCAGGACGACCGCCGCGTCCGAGTCGGAGCCCACCAGGCGCACGGTGAACGCGAGACCGCCGCCCACGGTGGCGGCCAGTGTCCCCGCGGTCGGTGAGAGGGAGTTGGCCATCACCAGGCGCTCGTCGTCGACCACGCGCGGCAGCGCCGCCGAGAGCCCGGCGAGGACGAAACGGTTGACGGCGGTGACGCAGAGCGCGGAGGCGTAGAAGAGCCAGTCCGGCACGCCGCTCAGCATCAGCACCGCGGTCACCGAGGCGAGAGCGGTCCGCAGCAGGTTGCCGTACAGAAAGACCTGACGGCGTGGCCAGCGGTCGAGGAGCACGCCGGCGAAGGGGCCGATCAGTGAGTATGGAAGGAGCAGCACCGCCATCGCGGAGGCGATCGCCGCCGGCGAGGTCTGCTTCTCCGGCGAGAAGACGACGTACGTCGCGAGGGCCACCTGATAGACGCCGTCCGCGCCCTGGGAGATCAGCCGCACGGCGAGCAGGCGCCGGAAGTCCCGCAGGCGCAGCAGTATGCGCAGGTCACCGACGACAGCCATGGGGCACAGCCTCACATACGAGGAGGGTCCCCGGGCGGATTGCCCGAGGACCCTCAACAGCTGTTCAAGCGGCGGGCTTTAGCGCGCCCCTCTGTGTCTCGCTAGCGCTCGACCTCGCCCTTGATGAACTTCTCGACGTTCTCGTACGCCTCGTCGTCGAAGTACTGCACCGGCGGGGACTTCATGAAGTACGAGGACGCGGAGAGGATCGGGCCGCCGATGCCGCGGTCCTTGGCGATCTTCGCGGCGCGCAGGGCGTCGATGATGACACCCGCCGAGTTCGGGGAGTCCCAGACCTCGAGCTTGTACTCCAGGTTCAGCGGAACGTCACCGAAGGCGCGGCCCTCGAGGCGGACGTACGCCCACTTGCGGTCGTCGAGCCACGCGACGTAGTCCGACGGGCCGATGTGGACGTTGTCGGCGCCCATGTCACGGTCGCGGATCTGCGAGGTGACGGACTGCGTCTTCGAGATCTTCTTGGACTCGAGGCGGTCGCGCTCCAACATGTTCTTGAAGTCCATGTTGCCGCCGACGTTGAGCTGCATCGTGCGCTCGAGACGGACACCGCGGTCCTCGAACAGCTTCGCCATCACGCGGTGCGTGATCGTGGCGCCGACCTGCGACTTGATGTCGTCACCGACGATCGGGACGCCCGCCTCGGTGAACTTGTCGGCCCACTCCTTGGTGCCGGCGATGAAGACCGGAAGGGCGTTGACGAAGGCGACCTTGGCGTCGATGGCGCACTGCGCGTAGAACTTCGCGGCGTCCTCGGAACCTACCGGCAGGTAGCAGACGAGGACGTCGACCTGCTTGTCCTTGAGGATCTGGACGACGTCGACGGGGGCCTCGGCGGACTCCTCGATCGTCTCGCGGTAGTACTTGCCCAGACCGTCGTGGGTGTGGCCGCGCTGGACGGTGACGCCCTTGTTCGGCACGTCGCAGATCTTGATGGTGTTGTTCTCGCTGGCGCCGATGGCGTCAGCGAGGTCGAGCCCGACCTTCTTGGCGTCCACGTCGAACGCGGCGACGAACTCGACATCGCCGACGTGGTACTCGCCGAACTGGACGTGCATCAGGCCCGGGACCTTGGTGTCCGGGTCTGCGTCCTTGTAGTACTCGACGCCCTGGACCAGCGAGGCGGCGCAGTTGCCCACGCCGACGATGGCTACGCGAACCGAACCCATTCCGGTTGCTCCCTGTGTGATCTGTGTATTCCGGATGAGACCCTGCGGACCGCGGGGCCTCACTTGGCGGTGTCATCGGACGGATCCGGCGGCGGGTTCATGTCCCGCCGCCGGGGCAGGCCGCCCGACTCCCCAGATGTGCTGTCGTGCTGAGCGGAGCTGTCCGGGGCGGACCGTTGCTGGTCCCGCCCCGCGCGCTCGCTCTCGATGAGCTCGTTCAGCCAGCGCACTTCGCGCTCCACGGACTCCATTCCGTGCCGCTGCAGCTCAAGCGTGTAGTCGTCCAGGCGCTCCCGAGTACGGGCCAGGGAGGCGCGCATCTTCTCCAGACGCTCCTCGAGGCGGCTGCGACGCCCCTCGAGCACCCGCATGCGTACGTCCCGCGATGTCTGCCCGAAGAAGGCGAAGCGGGCGGCGAAGTGTTCGTCCTCGTACGCGTCGGGGCCGGTCTGTGAGAGCAGCTCCTCGAAGTGCTCCTTACCTTCCGCCGTCAGCCGATAGACGATCTTGGCGCGGCGCCCGGAGAGGGGGGCCGCGAGGGCCTCCTCCGGGGTGCCGCCCGATTCCTCGATCAACCAGCCGTTGGCGACCAGCGTCTTGAGGCAGGGGTAGAGCGTCCCGTAGCTGAAGGCGCGGAACACTCCCAGCGATGTATTGAGCCGTTTTCGCAGCTCATAGCCGTGCATCGGGGACTCGCGCAGCAGGCCGAGCACGGCGAACTCGAGGATGCCGGAGCGTCTGCTCATCTTCGCCTCCCGTCTGCCAGCGTCTGTCGACACGGTCTTTATGCCGAGCTGATGTATCGACTCGATACATCGAGACGATAGAACGGCCTTCCTGCTGGGGCAAGGGGGGAAACGGTGAACGGCATCACATCACCGATTCGTAGGAAGTAACTTGCCTGATTTGGGGTGAACTTCTGCCCTAAGAGGGTTTTGACGGTGCGTAGTCTGTGCGCCATGCAGACCGCCGGGAACCAAGTGACGCGTGAGGGCGTCGTTGTCCCTGGTGTAGTGCGGATGAGCGCTGAGAAGGGCGCATCCGTACTTCGGGGGGACCGGAAACCAGCCGCCGTTTCCAGGCGCGGATACCTGCGCCTGCCCGAGGAGTAATCGTTCGATGAGCGAGCACCGTCGCAAACCGCCGCAGCCGCAGGGCGGCGGACGCGCCGCGGCCAGACGCGGCGTCCCAGGCGCGTCGTCGGGTCGCCGCGCGGCACCGCGTGGCGCCACTGGATCGCCCACTTCCTCAACCGGTTCGCACGGATCAGGGGCCCCTGACGACGGGGACCGTTCCTACGGCGGCCGTGCCGAGGCCCGTCGTGCCGCGCAGCGCAGTGGTGCTGTCGGCGCGGGCGGAGGCCGCCGCAGAGCGGCCGAAGGAGCCGGTGCCGGGCGCGGAGGCGCCGGTGGCGGCGGTCGGCGCGGCGGTGGTGGCCCGAACGGGCCGGGCCGCGGCCGAGGCCGTGGCGGTCATGAGCCCCGCAAGAAGCGGTTCATCGACTACCCGCGTGCGAACAAGGATGGTCTGCGGCGCTGGGTTCCGTCCTGGCGTCTGGTCACCGGCCTGTTCGTCGGCCTCCTCGGCAGCCTGATGGCGATCACGGGGATCGCGTACGCCTTGGTGGAGGTGCCGAAGGTCGACGAAGCGGCCAAGGCGCAGAACAACGTCTACTACTGGGCCGACGGCAAGCAGATGGTCGCGACCGGCGGTGAGACGAACCGCCAGATCATCGACTTCGACAAGATCCCCGTGGCGATGCGCACCGCCGTCATCTCGGCCGAGAACAAGACGTTCGAGGACGACAAGGGCGTCGACCCCATGGGCATCACGCGTGCCCTGGTCAACATGGCCAAGGGCGGCGAGACCCAGGGTGGCTCGACCATCACTCAGCAGTACGTGAAGAACGCGCGCCTGGGAGACCAGTCGCAGACGTTCACGCGTAAGTTCAAAGAGCTCTTCATCTCCATAAAGGTCGGCCGGACGGTCTCCAAGGAAGACATCATGGCGGGGTACCTCAACACCGCCTACTACGGCCGCGGGGCCTATGGCATCCAGGCCGCCGCCCGCGCCTACTTCGACAAGGACGCCGCCGACCTGAACCCCAGCCAGTGCGCGCTCCTGGCGACGGTCCTCAAGGGCGCCACGTACTACGACCCGGCGGGCTCCCCCGAGGTCGACCCGGCGGCCTCTCGGGAAGCCAACACCGAGCGGGCCACCAAGCGCTGGAACTGGATCCTCGACGAAGAGGTCAAGGACGGTCACCTGACCGCCGAGGTCCGGAACAAGTACAAGGAATTCCCGAGGCTGCACAACCCTCGCTCCAACGCTCAGCTGGGTGGTCAGGTCGGATACCTGGTCGACCTTGCCAAGGCCTACGTGATCAACAATAGCGACGGCCAGATCACGGCCAACGACCTCCAGCAGGGCGGCTACGAGATCCACACGACCTTCGACAGGACCAAGGTCAAGGAACTCGAGAAGTCCGTGGAGAAGGTCCGCAAGGCGAAGATCAAACCCAAACAGCGTCCTGACAAGGACACGCACGTCCAGTTCGGTGGCGCGTCCGTGAATCCCAAGAACGGGGCGATCGAGGCCATCTACGGCGGTGAGGACGCGACCAAGCACTTCACCAACAACGCGGACCAGACCGGTGCGCAGGTCGGCTCGACGTTCAAGCCCTTCGTGCTGGCAGCGGCGTTCAAGGACGGGACGCGCGCCAAGGACGGGCCGGAAGTCCAGGACGAGACTCAGCGCACGATTGTCAACCCCAAGAGCCTCTACAGCGGCAAGAACAAGCTCAAGATCAAGAACTACAACGACAGCATCTGGACGGACCGAGAAGGCAAGGAATGGCTGCAGACCAACGACGGTGACCAGTCGTACAACGCGCCGACCTACCAGATCGACCTCCGTGAAGCGATGCGGGAGTCCGTCAACTCGGCCTATGTGCAGCTCGGCATGGACGTCGGCCTGGACAAGGTGAAGGAGGCTGCCATCGCTTCCGGCATCAAGGAGAACAGCCTGGCCAGCGCCAATTACCCATCCTTCTCCCTCGGTACGTCCTCTCCGAGCGCGATCCGCATGGCCGGCGCGTACTCCACCTTCGCGTCCAGCGGCAAGCAGAACGATCCGTACTCGGTCAAGAAGGTCGAGCACAAGGGCAACACCGTCTACCAGCACGAGTCGCAGACCAAGCGCGCCTTCGACGAGTCGGTCGCCGACAACGTCACCGACGTGCTCAGGACCGTCGTCGAGAAGGGCACGGGCACCTCGGCCCAGCTGAGCGGCCGCCAGGTGGCGGGCAAGACCGGTACGACCGACGGCAACAAGTCCGCCTGGTTCGTCGGGTACACCCCGCAGCTTTCCACCGCGATCAGCATGTACCGCCTCGACGACAACGAAGGGAACAAGAAGCGCGAGTTCCTGGAGATGTTCGGTACGGGTGGCGAGGAGAAGATCCACGGTGCCTCGTTCCCCGCGCAGATCTGGCAGGACTACATGGAGCAGGCCCTGAAGGGCGCTCGTGTGGAGAACTTCCCCGTGCCGGACCCGATTGGTTCGGTCGTCGGTGAGACCCCGCCGCCCGCTCCGAGCCCGACCCCGTCGAAGACCGAGGAGCCGGAGAAGTCCCCCTCGCCGAGCCCCTCGGATACCGGGCCGTCGCCGAGCCCCTCAGAAACCCCCGACCCCGGTGAGTCCTGTGCCGACTGGGACTGGCAGTGCAACAACAACGGAGGTGCGTCCGAAGGTGGGGACACCGACGGCAGTACCGGCGGGGAGTCGCCACCGGCCACCGATGAACCGACAGGTGGCGGAGGCAACAACGGAAGCGGCAACGGAGGCTGGCTCGGGGGCCCGGACGGCTGACCTGCTTCCCTGTGCGGGTGTTTCACGTGAAACACCCGGTTTCACGTGAAACATGCGCCGCTGAGCGCTGACGAGGGCCGCCACACCGCACCGGTGTGGCGGCCCTCGTCGTGTTCTCAGGCGCGTACGGCAGGATGTGCGGCATGCCCAGTGCAGAGACGACGCGCACGAGCGTGCACAAGACCACCAGTGCGCAACAGCCGGAGCCCGTACGGCCGACCAAGGAGGATGAGGTCGCCGCGGCCGGCAGCGAGCTGATCGGTGGACCCATCGGCCGCAGAGTGCTGTACGCGGCGACATGGTGGACTCCCGTACGCGTCATCGCGCTCGTGGCCATCGGGATGTTCGCGCTCGGCATGGTGCAGAAGATGCCGTGCTACGACGGCGCCTGGTTTCAGGGCGCGAGCTCGCAGTACACGCACGCCTGCTACTCCGACATCCCGCACCTCTACCAGGGGCGTGGTTTCGCCGACGGGCTCGTGCCCTACTTCGACAAGCTGCCCGGCGACATGGAGTACCTCGAGTACCCGGTGCTGACCGGTGTGTTCATGGAGGTGGCCTCCTGGCTGACACCGGGCAGCGGCAGCATCCAGCACCAGGAGAAGTTCTACTGGATGGTCAATGCCGGGATGCTGATGGCCTGTACGGCGGTCATCGCCGTCTGTGTCGCCCGCACTCACAGGCGCCGCCCCTGGGACGGCCTGATGGTCGCCCTGGCACCCGCCTTCGCGCTGACGGCCACCATCAACTGGGACCTGTTCGCCGTTGCTCTCACGGCTGCCGCGATGCTGATGTGGGCGCGCGGGGGGACGTTCTCCGCGGGCGTCCTGCTGGGCCTGGCGACCGCCGCGAAGCTCTACCCGGCGCTGCTCCTGGGGCCACTGCTCATCCTGTGCTGGCGGGCAGGGCGCTGGCGGCCGTTCCTCATGACGGCCGGGGCCGCGGTGGGGGCCTGGCTCGTGGTGAACCTGCCGGTGATGATCACGCATGACGCGACGGGCTTCCACATCCGCGAGGGCTGGGCGAAGTTCTACACCTTCAGCCAGGAGCGGGGCGTCGACTTCGGCTCGTTCTGGCTGATCCTCTCGCAGCGCATGGACGACCCGCTGTCCACGGACACGGTCAACACCTTGGCGACGGCGCTGATGCTGCTTGCCTGCCTCGGGGTCGGAGCACTGGGACTGACCGCACCGCGCCGCCCGCGCTTCGCGCAGCTCGCCTTCCTGGTGGTCGCCGCGTTCATCCTCACCAACAAGGTCTACTCGCCGCAGTACGTACTGTGGCTGATTCCCCTCGCAGCGCTGGCCCGGCCGCGCTGGCGTGACTTCCTGATCTGGCAGGCCTGCGAGGTCGCGTACTTCCTGGGGATCTGGCTGTACCTCGCGTACACGACAAGCGGAGACGCTCACAAGGGACTGCCGACCGAGGGCTATCAACTCGCCATCGTGGTCCACCTGCTGGGGACGCTGTACCTGTGTGCCGTGGTCGTACGCGACATCCTGATGCCGGAGAGGGACCCGGTGCGGCGGTCCGGGGACGATGACCCCTCAGGGGGCGTCCTGGACGGCGCACAGGACGTCTTCGTCCTCGGTCAGGCGGCCCATCCGCCGCGGCACGCGGTGCACGCCACCGAGGCGCCCCAGGTGCGATGGGGGACGACGTCGGGCGACGTTTCGCCCTGAGCGAACAGGCCGCTGGGGTGGTCGGGAACGACTGAGGGCCAGGAACGACTGATGGGCCGGGAACGCCTGAAGGGCCAGGAACGACGACTGTCGCTCCTGGCCCTTCAGTCTGTTCAGTCTGTGGTCGTTCCGGCCGCGATCAGCGGTCGACGATGCGGTCGAACTGCGTGGTGGTGTGGCGCAGATGGGCCACCAGCTCCTCGCCCACCTTCGGCTCCGGAGCGTCCGAGGGTACGAAGAGGATGGAGACCTGCATGTGCGGCGGCTCCGCGAACCAGCGCTGCTTGCCGCCCCAGACGAACGGCGAGAGGTTGCGGTTGACGGTCGCGAGGCCCGCGCGGGCCACGCCCTTCGCACGCGGCACCATGCCGTGCAGCGCCTTCGGGGCCTCCAGGCCGACGCCGTGCGACGTGCCGCCCGCGACGACGACCAGCCAGCCGTCGGACGCGACCTTCTGCTGGCGGTAGCCGAAGCGGTCGCCCTTGGTCACCTGCGTGACATCCAGGACGGCGCCGCGGTACTCGGTGGCCTCGTGGTCACCCAGCCACAGATGCGTACCGATGCGCGCGCGGAAACGCGTCTGGGGGAACTGCTGCTGCAGGCGGGCGAGTTCGTTGGCCTTGAGGTGGCTGACGAACATCGTGTGCAGCGGAAGACGGGCAGCACGCAGCCGGTCCATCCAGCCGATGACCTCCTCGACGGCATCCGAGCCGTCGGTGCGGTCCAGCGGCAGGTGGATCGCGAAGCCCTCGAGCCGCACGTCCTCGATGGCCGCGTGCAGCTGTGAGAGCTCCTGCTCGCTCACGCCGTGCCGCTTCATCGAGGACATGACCTCGATGACGACGCGGGCGCCCACGAGGCCGTGTACGCCGTCCAGGGACGACACGGAGCGGATGACGCGGTCGGGCAGCGGCACGGGCTCCTCGCCCCGCCGGAACGGGGTCAGGACCAGCAGGTCACCGCTGAACCAGTCCTTGATCCGGGCGGCTTCGTACGTGGTGCCGACGGCGAGGACGTCGGAGCCGAAGCGGGTCGCTTCTTCCGCGAGGCGCTCATGACCGAAGCCGTAGCCGTTGCCCTTGCAGACCGGGACGATTCCCGGGAACTGCTCCAGCACGTGCTTGTGGTGTGCCCGCCAGCGCGCGGTGTCGACATAGAGCGTGAGCGCCATGGCCGGATCCCGGAACCTTTCTCGTGGCTGCGGTGTATCAGAGGTATGAAGACTATTCGTGGTTGCGCGAATTGTGCCGGGGCGGTGCGGTCAGCGACGCGACATGTAGATGTCGAGCGCCTTGTGGAGCAGCTTGTTGAGCGGGAAGTCCCACTCGCCGATGTACTCGACAGCCTCTCCACCCGTGCCCACCTTGAACTGAATCAGTCCGAAGAGGTGGTCCGTCTCGTCCAGAGAGTCGGAGATGCCCCGCAAGTCATAGACGGTGGCGCCGAGCGCGTAGGCGTCCCGGAGCATCCGCCACTGCATCGCGTTCGAGGGCCTGACCTCACGGCCGATGTTGTCCGACGCGCCGTAGGAGTACCAGACGTGCCCGCCGACGACGAGCATCGTCGCCGCGGACAGGTTCACGCCGTTGTGCCGCGCGAAGTACAGCCGCATGCGGTTGGGGTCCTCGGAGTTGAGGGCCCGCCACATCTGCTGGAAGTAACCCAGCGGCCGCGGACGGAACTTGTCGCGGACCGCGGTGATCTCGTAGAGGCGCTGCCATTCGGCGAGGTCCTCGTAACCGCCCTGGACGACCTCGACGCCGGCCTTCTCAGCCTTCTTGATATTGCGTCGCCACAGCTGGTTGAAGCCCTTGAGGACCTCGTCCAAGGAGCGGTTGGCCAGCGGGACTTGGAAGACATAACGCGGCTGTACGTCACCGAAGCCGGCGCCGCCGTCCTCGCCCTGCTGCCAGCCCATCTTGCGCAGCCGGTCGGAGACTTCGAAGGCACGCGGCTCGATGTGCGTGGCCTCGACGTCCCGCAGTCGCTTCACGTCCGGGTTCTGGATGCCGGACTTGATCGCGGGAGCGTCCCAGCGCCGGATGACGACCGGCGGGCCCATCTTCACGGAGAAGGCGCCCTGCCGCTTCAGATGCGCGAGCATCGGCTGCAGCCAGTCGTCCAGGTTCGGGGCGTACCAATTGATGACCGGGCCCTCGGGAAGGTAGGCGAGGTAGCGCTTCACCTTGGGCAGCTGGCGGTAGAGCACCAGGCCCGCACCGACGAGTTCGCCGGTCCGGTCGTCGAACCAGCCCAGGTTCTCCGAACGCCATTCACTCTTCACATCCGCCCATGCCGGGACCTGGCAATGACTTGCCGACGGCAGGCTCTGGATATACGCCAGATGCTGCTCGCGACTGATGGTCCTCAGGGTCAGACTCATTCGGGGCGCTCCTCGGGCTGGTGTGTCCCCATGGGTACAGGGGCTCCGGCTCTCGCGCCGAAGCCTACTGTGCCCCGAGAGCGCCCCGTCTGGGCGTACGGAACCTTGGCCCCCGCCCTATGCGCGGCGGGGGCGTCGAGGGGCGGCTACCAGAGCCCGCCGAAGAGTCCGCCGTGGGCCATACCCAGGAAGAATCCGATCGCCGATGCGCCGAGGCCGAGGATCAGGCCGAAGCGCTCGCGGGTCGTCTCGGAGATGAACTGTCCCCACGCACCCGTGGCGATCCCCACCAGGCCGGCCCATGAGCTGAGCAGGTGGAGGTTGTGGAACATCGCCGAGACGAAGGCGATCGCACCCAGGATCAGGGTCACGCCGAGCAGCGTGTCCTGCAGGGGATGGGCCTTGCCGTCCGTGGCGAAGAGAGAGCCGGCGCTGTTCGGTCGCAATGTCTGTGCCATAAGGCACCTCCTGCGGAAGGCGGCGCACTGTAGCGCCATACACACCCGATGTGTACAGATTCTGCCCTTCCGCGGCCGGATTTCAACCGGAAGCCCAGGTGCGGGTACTCTGTACCGTCTGCACCGGTGTCTGCCCAGGCCATGGCAGGGACTCCCGATCGGTCTACTGATCGGGGAGCCCGATTGTCAGTGGCTGCCGATACCGTTGCGTACGCATCACGACCCTCCTGCCACGGAACGACCGTGGCCGCTGAGTCCAAAGGAGGTGGGTTCCACATGCGTCACTACGAAGTGATGGTCATCCTCGACCCCGATCTCGAGGAGCGCGCTGTCTCCCCGTTGATCGAGAACTTCCTCTCCGTCGTCCGTGAGGGCAACGGAAAGGTTGAGAAGGTCGACACCTGGGGCCGTCGTCGTCTCTCGTACGAGATCAAGAAGAAGCCCGAGGGCATCTACTCGGTCATCGACCTCCAGGCCGAGCCTGCGGTCGTCAAGGAGCTCGACCGCCAGATGAACCTGAACGAGTCGGTCCTCCGGACCAAGGTCCTCCGTCCCGAGACCCACTGAGCTTCGTAGCTCAGCGGTACTCGGGATCCGAGTAGCAGCAGCAAAAGCAGCCAGCAGCAAACCCGCCGAGAGGTTCCCCCATGGCAGGCGAGACCGTCATCACGGTCGTCGGCAATCTTGTCGACGACCCCGAGCTGCGCTTCACCCCGTCCGGTGCGGCGGTCGCGAAGTTCCGTGTCGCGTCCACTCCCCGCACCTTCGACCGCCAGACCAATGAGTGGAAGGACGGCGAGAGCCTCTTCCTCACCTGCTCGGTCTGGCGTCAGGCGGCGGAGAACGTCGCGGAGTCGCTTCAGCGAGGCATGCGCGTCGTCGTGCAGGGCCGGTTGAAGCAGCGGTCCTACGAGGACCGTGAGGGCATCAAGCGCACGGTCTACGAGCTGGACGTCGAGGAAGTCGGCGCCAGCTTGAAGAACGCCACGGCCAAGGTCACCAAGACCACCGGCCGAGGCGGCCAGGGCGGCGGATTCGGCGGCGGCGGTGGCGGCGGCCAGCAGGGCGGCGGCAACTGGGGCGGCGGCTCCGGTGGCGGTCAGCAGCAGGGCGGCGGCGGTGCTCCCGCCGACGACCCCTGGGCGACCGGTGCGCCGGCCGGCGGCGGCCAGCAGGGCGGCGGCGGTGGCTGGGGCGGAAGCTCCGGCGGCTCCGGCGGCTCCTCTGGCGGCGGCTACTCGGACGAGCCCCCCTTCTAGGCCTCAGGGCCAAGGGTGGGCCGTTCCCACACTTCTTGATCACACAGGAGAAACACCATGGCGAAGCCGCCTGTGCGCAAGCCTAAGAAGAAGGTCTGCGCATTCTGCAAGGACAAGGTCACGTACGTGGACTACAAGGACACGAACATGCTGCGGAAGTTCATTTCCGACCGCGGCAAGATCCGTGCCCGCCGCGTGACCGGCAACTGCACGCAGCACCAGCGTGACGTCGCCACGGCCGTGAAGAACAGCCGTGAGATGGCGCTGCTGCCCTACACGTCCACCGCGCGATAAGGGAAGGGTGACTGACTAATGAAGATCATCCTCACCCACGAGGTCTCCGGCCTCGGTGCCGCCGGCGAGGTCGTAGACGTCAAGGACGGCTACGCCCGCAACTACCTGATCCCGCGGAACTTTGCGATCCGCTGGACCAAGGGTGGCGAAAAGGACGTCGAGCAGATCCGTCGTGCTCGCAAGATCCACGAGATCGCGACCATCGAGCAGGCCAACGAGGTCAAGGCCAAGCTCGAGGGCGTCAAGGTCCGTCTGGCCGTCCGCTCCGGCGACGCCGGTCGTCTCTTCGGTTCCGTCACCCCGGCTGACGTCGCTTCGGCGATCGAGGCTGCCGGTGGTCCGAAGATCGACAAGCGCCGTGTCGAGCTGGGCTCGCCGATCAAGACGCTGGGCGCCCACGTGACGTCCGTGCGTCTGCACCCCGAGGTTGCCGCTCAGGTCAACATCGAGGTCGTCTCCGCCTAAGCACTGCGCTTGGCAGAGCTGAAGCAACCGTTGGGCCGCACCCTCAGGGTGCGGCCCAACGTGTTTCACGTGAAACAGCCGCCGTGAAACAGCGGGTCAGGCTCAGCGGGTGGCGCCGGTGACGATCCAGTGGCCGGAGCGTGTGCGCAGCCAGAGGGTCACCATGCGGACCGCCATCATCAGGGTCATCGCTGCCCAGACGGCGGTCAGTCCGCCGCCGAAGGTCGGCACGAGGAGCGCCGCCGGAGCGAAGACCGCCAGTGTGGCCAGCATCGCCCAGGCCAGATACGGGCCGTCTCCCGCGCCCATCAGGACGCCGTCAAGGACGTAGACGATGCCGCAGATCGGCTGGGAGATGGCCACCACCACAAGTGCGGGCAGGGCCGCGTCCTGGACGACGGAGTCGCTGGAGAAGAGCGGGATGAACAGCGGCCGGGCGAGGACGACAAGCCCGCCGAGCACGACCCCCGATGCGATGCCCCACTGCACCATGCGGCGGCAGACGTCGCGCGCGCCCTGGGGATCGTTCGCGCCCAGGTAGCGGCCGATGATCGCCTGGCCGGCGATGGCGATGGCGTCGAGTGCGAAGGCCAGCAGGCTCCACAGGGACAGGATGATCTGGTGGGCGGCCACATCGGCGTCGCCGAGGCGGGCCGCCACCGCGGTCGCGATCATCAGAATCGCCCGCAGTGAGAGCGTACGGACGAGGAGTGGTGCGCCCGCTTGGGCGCAGGCTCTGATGCCGGCGGCGTCGGGGCGCAGGGAGGCGCCGTGGCGTCTGGCTCCGCGGACGACGACGAAGAGGTAGACGGCGGCCATCGCGCACTGGGCGATGACGGTGCCCCAGGCGGAGCCGGCGATGCCCAGGCCGGCTCCGTAGACGAGGACCACGTTGAGGACGCCGTTGGCGACGAAGCCGCCGATCGCCACGTACAGCGGGGTCTTCGTGTCCTGCAGTCCGCGCAGGACACCGGTGGAGGCGAGCACGACGAGCATGGCGGGGATGCCGAGCGAGGAGATACGGAGGTACGTGATCGCGTACGGTGCCGCGGTGTCCGATGCTCCGAAGAGCTCCACGAGCGCGGGCGCGGTGGGAAGGACGACGGCGATGACGGCGGCGCCGAGCAGGAGGGCGAGCCAGACGCCGTCCATGCCCTGGCGGATGGCGGCCTGCAGATCACCGGCGCCCACCCGGCGGGCTACGGCGGCCGTGGTCGCGTAGGCGAGGAAGACGAAGACGCTCACGGCGGTGGTGAGGAGCGCCGAGGCGACGCCGAGTCCGGCCAGTTGTGCGGTGCCGAGATGGCCCACGATGGCGCTGTCGGCCATCACGAAGAGAGGCTCGGCGACGAGTGCGCCGAAGGCGGGAACGGCGAGGGCGATGATCTCTCGGTCATGCTGTCGCCGAGCGGCCTTGGTCGCCGCGGGAGCCTGCGTCATGGACACCAATCTAATCTTCCACAGGTAAGAGATGCAATGCCATTAAGACCCTTACCTGGTCTCGAGTCGGACACTCTTCGGGACGCTGTTCGGCAGGATCTTGGTCCGACTGGGGAAGTTTTTCTTCTGCACAGCCGGTGGATGCGAAACGTGCAGGTCAGGGCGTGTTTATAGAGAAGGCTGAGTGCTTGTTCACAGGGCTGTCCACCGAGCCGTGCACAGGTTTGGCGGGGTTCTCCACAGCAACGCGCCCGTCATCCACACCGCCTGTGGATAACCAGATTGGCTGACGGTGGCCACGGGCCTACCGTAGGGCGGCGCCCCCCTCGTGATCCTGCCTCGGAAAGCCCGTAAATCCGACGCGTCAGAACCGGAGTTGGGCCGCTTATTTGTCAGTGTCGTGCCGTAAGAAAGAGGGGCACGGCTAGGTCCGCGCGGCGGACATGAGGGAGGTGGCCCGGTGAGTATTTCCGAGCCCTTGGACGACCCCTGGGCCGACAGCGGTCCCGGTGACCGTCTGCCCGCCTCCCGACAGCGCCGCGACGGAGGCCGAGGCCGCGACGAGCAGCACGACCGCGGTCGTGAAGGCGGCGGCTGGGACGGCGGAGGCACCGCCTTCGAACGCGTACCGCCGCAGGATCTCGATGCCGAGCAGTCCGTGCTCGGTGGCATGCTGCTCTCCAAGGACGCCATCGCCGATGTCGTCGAGGTGCTCAAGGGCCACGATTTCTACCGGCCCGCGCACGAGACGATCTACACGGCGATCCTCGACCTGTACGCCAAGGGCGAGCCGGCCGACCCGATCACGGCGGCGGCCGAGCTCACCAAGCGCGGTGAGATCACCAAGGTCGGCGGCGCATCGTATCTGCACACGCTGGTGCAGACGGTGCCGACGGCGGCGAACGCCGAGTACTACGCGGAGATCGTTCACGAGCGTGCGGTCCTGCGCCGCCTCGTCGAGGCGGGCACGCGCATCACCCAGATGGGATACGCGGCCGACGGCGACGTCGACGAGATCGTCAACAGCGCCCAGGCAGAGATCTACGCGGTCACCGAGCAGCGAACCAGCGAGGACTATCTGCCGCTCGGCGACATCATGGAGGGCGCGCTCGACGAGATCGAGGCGATCGGTTCGCGCAGCGGTGAGATGACCGGTGTGCCGACGGGCTTCACCGATTTCGACTCGCTGACGAACGGTCTGCATCCTGGCCAGATGATCGTCATCGCGGCCCGTCCCGCCATGGGTAAGTCCACGCTGGCGCTCGACTTCGCGCGCGCCGCGTCCATCAAGCACAACCTGCCCAGCGTCATCTTCTCCCTGGAAATGGGACGCAACGAGATCGCGATGCGTCTGCTGTCCGCGGAGGCGCGGGTGGCGCTGCACCACATGCGCTCCGGCACGATGACGGACGAGGACTGGACGCGGCTCGCGCGCCGGATGCCCGAGGTCTCGGCGGCCCCGCTCTACATCGACGACTCCCCGAACCTGTCGATGATGGAGATCCGCGCCAAGTGCCGCCGCCTCAAGCAGCGCAGCGACATCAAGATGGTGATCATCGACTATCTGCAGCTGATGCAGTCCGGTGGTTCCAAGCGCGCCGAGAGCCGCCAGCAAGAGGTCTCGGACATGTCGCGAAACCTGAAGCTGCTCGCCAAGGAGCTCGAGGTCCCGGTCATCGCGCTCTCGCAGCTCAACCGTGGCCCCGAGCAGCGCACGGACAAGAAGCCCCAGGTCTCCGACCTGCGTGAATCCGGCTCGATCGAGCAGGACGCGGACATGGTGATCCTGCTGCACCGCGAGGACGCGTACGAGAAGGAGTCACCGCGCGCGGGGGAGGCGGACATCATCGTGGGCAAGCACCGTAACGGCCCGACGGCGACGATCACGGTCGCCTTCCAGGGGCACTATTCGCGCTTCGTGGACATGGCGCAGACGTAGCGGTTCCGGGTCCGTGACTCCCGGACGGCGCTCAGCGCCTCGTCTCGTACCTGGTCAGGATCACGCCGCAGGGAAACGTCCGCGTCTCCACCAGGTTCAGGTTCACCCAGCTGTCCAGCGCGGTGAAGAACGGCGTGCCGCCGCCCACCAGGACCGGCGCGGTGGCCAGCACGTACTCGTCGATCAGCCCGGCCCGCATGGCCGCCCCGGCGAGCGTCGCGCCGCCGATGTCCATCGGGCCGCCGTCCTCGGCCTTGAGCCGGGTGATCTCGGCGGCCGCGTCGCCGGTGACCAGGCGGGTGTTCCAGTCGACCTTGTCGATCGTCGAGGAGAACACCACCTTCGACATGTCCCGCCAGCGGTGCGCGAACTCGATCTCCGCCGGGGTGGCGTTGGGCTGTTGGTCGCCGGTCGGCCAGTAGGAGCTCATCGTCTGCCACAGCTTGCGCCCGTAGAGCGACAGGTCGGTCGCCTGCAACTGGTCGGACCAGAACTGGAACAGCTCGTCGCTCGGCACGCTCCAGCCGATGTCGTCGCCGGGCGCGGCGATGTAGCCGTCCAGGGTCAGGTTCATGCCGAAGATCAATTTCCGCATGGCGCCAGCCTTCCGTGAGGAGGTCTCACGCGTATAGACCGGCACGGAGCGGGAAACTCATCGGCGGCGAGACCCTCCACCGTCGTAGCAGTTTCGTTCCGGCGGTACGTCAGGACAGGTGCCGCAAGGTCTTGCCGAGGGTGGCCATGCCCTCGGCGATGTCGGTGGCGGTGGGAGCGGCGTAGCCGAGTACCAGGCCGGGGCGGTGCGGCCGTTGGCTGTGCCAGGACAGGGGCTGGACCTTCACGCCGCGGGCCAGGGCTGCCGCCGCGAGGTCGGTGTCGCGGAAGCCGGCGTCGAAGGTGATCGTCAGGTGCAGGCCCGCCGCGGCGCCGTGCACGAGGGCCTGCGGCAGATGAGTGCTCACCGCGGCGATCATCGCGTCCCGGCGGCGGCGGTGGCGGCCGCGCAGGAGACGCAACTGGCGTTCCAGGGCGCCCGATTCCATCAGCTGGGCCAGGACGAGCTGGGGCAGGACGGCGTTGCCGAGGTCGGCGAAGCGCTTGGCGGCGACCAGCGCGTCCCGGTACCTCGGCGGCGCGAGGACCCAGCCGATGCGCAGCGCCGGAGCGAGCAGCTTGGACACGCTCCCGGCGTAGCAGACGTGCTCGGCGAGCAGGGAGCGCAGGGCGGGGACCGGAGCGCGGTCGTAGCGGTGCTCGGCGTCGTAGTCGTCCTCGATGATGAGCCCGCCCCGCTCGGTGGCCCAGCGCATCAGGTCACGCCGCCGTTCACCGCCGAGCACCACGCCCGTCGGGAACTGGTGCGCCGGAGTCAGCAGCACCGCGGGGGCGTCCGTGGCACGCAGCTCGTCGACGCGGATGCCGTCGGCGTCGACCGGGACCGGTGGGGTGGCGAGGCCGCCGTTGCGCAGATGCTGGCGGGCGCCGAGCGAGCCGGGGTCCTCCACGGCTACCGCGCGGATGCCGTCGCCGTGCAGCACCTGGCCGAGCAGGGTGAGGGTCTGGGCGGTGCCCGCGGCGATGACCACGTCGCCCGGGTCGGCGCGGATGCCTCGGTTGCGGGCCAGCCAGTCGGCGACGGCGATCCGCAGCGCCGGGGCCCCGCGCGGGTCTCCGTAACCGAAGTCGGACGCCGAGAGCTCCTTGAGTACGGTGCGTTCGGCGCTCAGCCACGCGGTGCGGGGGAAGGCGGCGAGATCGGGCATGCCGGGCGAGAGATCGATCCGGGCCGGGGCGGATCGCAGCGCGTCGAAGACATCCGTGCCGGGCGGGGCGGCGAACAAGACACTCGGGGGCGGCGGAGGCGGGTCCGCGGGCGCCTCGGGCCGGGCTTTCGCCGGTGCGGCGACCACTACCGTGCCGTTTCGCCCCCGCCCGGCGACGTGTCCGTCCTCGCTCAGGCGCTGGTAGGCCTCGGTGATGACGCCGCGGGACACGCGGAGTTCGCCCGCGAGGACGCGGGTGGCCGGGAGCCTGCTGCCCACCGGCAGGCGGCCGTCCGCTATCGCGAGGCGCAGGTGCCGGGCCAGCCAGTCCGCGCGGCCACCCGCCGGGGCGTCGTCGATGTTCAGCTGGAGGAAGTCGGCACCGGCCGGTGCCTCGTACGTCGCGGATCCTTGGGGCGGGGACTCTGCCGCGTCGGTTGCGGATCCCGGGCCCTGGGACCCTGCCCCGTTCGTTATGGACTGGTCAGTGGCGCTGTCATTGGACCTGTTCACCGGGCCATAGTGGCACCAGGGTGAAGTCATGCAGACAGCAGCCGCAGCAGCCGACACCACCACAACGACACCGGATCCCGCCGCGCGACCGGCAGTTGACTACGTCCACGGATACTCGCACCGTGAGGCCCGCAGGCTGGGGGACCAGGCGGACACCCTCGCCGCGCTGCTGCACGCCGACACGGCGTATCCGGCGGGGAGCCGGGTCCTGGAGGTCGGATGCGGGGTCGGCGCCCAGACCGTTCACCTGATCGACTCCAGCCCGGGGGCCCGTTTCGTGGCCGTCGACCGTTCGGCGGACTCCCTGGCGAAGGCCGGCGCCCGCGTGACGGCGCACGCGCCCGACGCGCACGTGCAGTGGCGCCGTGCTGATCTCTTCGCTCTCCCTTTCCCGGACGCCGAGTTCGACCACATCTTCGTCTGCTTCGTCCTGGAGCATCTGGCGGCGGCCCAGCGGGCGCTCGCCGGACTGCGGCGGCTGCTGCGGCCGGGCGGGACGATCACCGTGATCGAAGGGGACCACGGGTCGGCGTTCTTCCATCCCGACAGCGCCTACGCCCGTGCGGCGATCGACTGCCTGGTTCAGCTCCAGGCAGACGGCGGGGGAAACGCCCTGGTCGGGCGGCAGTTGCAGCCGCTCCTCAGGCAGGCCGGCTACGAAGGCGTCCGGGTGCGGCCCTGCACCGTCTACGCGGACCGGACCCGGCCCAAGCTGGTCGAAGGCTTCACTCGCAGCACGTTCATCGCCATGATCGAATCCGTCAGGGGCGACGCGCTGGCCTCGTCCCTCATCACCGAGGCCGACTGGGACCGCGGGATGGCCGATCTGCGCAGGACCGCGGACGACGACGGGACCTTCCACTACACGTTCTTCAAGGCCACGGGTACGCGTTCCGATCGGCGCGGTTGATCTACGCGTTCCGCGTAGCGTGGCCGGCGGAATTCGCTCGACGCGCGGCTTCTCCGAAGGTGGACTGGGGCCATGACATCACCGCGTGAAGAGTTGCTGCCCACCACCCGTCGAGCCCTGCTGCACCGAGTCGCCACCGCTCAGGCGGAGGGGAGAGCGCCCTCGCTCGTCGCCTCGGTGCTCAGGGACGGCGAGTTGGTGTGGACCGAGGGGCGCACCTGCGTCGCGGGGCATGCACCGGACGAGGACGTCCAGTACCGCATCGGCTCGATCACCAAGACCTTCACCGCCGTACTGGTGATGCGGCTGCGCGACGAGGGCGCCCTCGACCTCTCCGACCCTCTGGAGAAGCACCTCACGGGAACTGCCGCGGGCGACGTCACCATCGCGGAACTGCTCGCGCACACCAGCGGGTTGGCGGCCGAGACCCCAGGTGAGTGGTGGGAGCGTACGCCGGCCTCGCAGCGCCCCGAGCTCGATGACGTACTCGGTGAGCATCCTTTCAAGCACCCCACCGGGCGCCGGTTCCACTACTCCAACCCCGGTTACACGCTGCTCGGTTCGCTGATCGAGGCGCTGCGGGGGGACTCCTGGGAAGCGGTGCTGCGCCGCGAGGTCCTGGAGCCGCTGGGCCTGGACCGGACGAGTGCGCAGCCGCAGGCCCCGCATGCCGGTGGCTGGGCCGTCCATCCGTGGGCGGACGTGATGATGCCCGAACCCGCCGAGGACCTGGGCCTCATGGCTCCGGCCGGGCAGCTGTGGTCCACGACGGCGGACCTGGGTCGCTTCGCCGCCTTCCTCCTGGAGGGCGACGACCGGGTCCTGTGCGCCGATACGGTGCGGGAGATGCGGGCGCCGGCGTCGCCTCTGCCCCCAGGGGACTGGGACGTGACGTACGGCCTGGGGACGCAGCTGATCCGTGGGGACGGGCGCACCTTTGCCGGGCACGGGGGCTCACTGCCGGGCTTCATGGCCGGGCTGTGGGCGAGCGCGGAGGACGGCCTGGTGGCGGTCACGCTGACCAACTGCACCTCCGGCCCTGCCGTGACGGCGCTGGCTCTCGACCTGCTGAAGATCGTGGCCGAGGCCGAGCCTCGTATCCCGGAGGCGTGGCGTCCCCTGACCGAGCTCGATGAGGGGCTGCTGGAGCTGGCGGGGCCCTGGTACTGGGGGACGAGCACCTTCGTGCTGCGGCCGCAGGCCGAGGGAGCACTCGACCTGTCGCCCATCGAGGGCCAGGGCCGCGGATCGCGATTCCTGCCGAACGGTGACGGCTCCTGGACCGGGCTCGACGGCTACTTCGCCGGGGAGCAGCTGCGGGCGGTGCGGCGGCCCGACGGGACGGTGAGCCATCTCGACCTGGGGTCGTTCTTCTTCACCCGGGAGCCGTACGACGCGGGGGCTCCCGTGCCGGGTGGGGTGGACCGGGAGGGGTGGCGCGGGCTTCCCCAGTAAGAGCTCGTAAGACCTCGAAGACCTCGTACGAGACGGCTGGGCGTCGTGTTTCACGTGAAACACGACGCCCAGCGGCATGACGCATCAACAGCGGCGTCAGAGCTGCAGCTTGAACCCCACGTGCGATGCCGTGAACCCCAGCCGCTCGTAGAAACGGCGGGCATCGGTGCGGGTGGCATCGGAGGTCAGCTGCACCAACTGGCAGCCCTGGCGCCGGGATTCATCGACGGCCCACTCGATGAAGCGGGTTCCGAGGCCGCTGCCGCGCTCGTCGGCGTGGACGCGCACGCCCTCGATGATGGACCGAAGTGCTCCCTTCCGGGACAGGCCCGGAACGATCGTGAGCTGCAGCGTGCCGACGACGCGTCCCTCGCGCGCGGCGACGACCTGGTGCTGGTTCGGGTCCGCGGCGAGGCGTTCGAACGCGGTGAGGTACGGGGTGAGGTCGTCCGGCGACTCGCGCGTGCTGCCCAGGGGGTCGTCGGCGAGCATCTCCACGATGGCGGGGATGTCGTCGGCGACCGCCGGGCGTATCTCAAGATCTCCCATGAGACGCAGCCTATGCAGCCACCCGCCTTTCCGGCAGGGCAGGCCACTCAACCCTCACTGAGGATCTACGCCGGGACCCGACTGAAGATCTACGCCGGGACCCGCACCGCTTCCACGGCCCTGACCAGCGGTGCCAGCTCCGGGTTCAGCGCCGCCTCGTCGAGCGCCTCGCGCAGCGCGGCGTCGTTGGTGGGGCGCGCCTCGGCGAGGAGTGCGGCGCCCGACTCGCTGACGTCCGTGTAGATGCCGCGGCGGTCGGTGGGGCACAGGTAGCGGGACAGCAGCCCGCGGTCCTCGAGCCGGGTGACCAGGCGCGTGGTGGCGCTCTGGCTGAGTACGACGGCGTCGGCGACCTGCTTCATCTGCAGATGGCCGCCCTCCCCGTCGTGCTGGCGGCTGAGGACGTCCAGCAGGGAGTACTCGCGCACGCTGAGGTCGTGCTCGGCCTGCAGGGCGCGCTCGATGTGGGTCTCGATCTTCCCGTGGAGCAGGGAGAGCGTGCACCAGCCCTGCGCAAGGGCGGTCAGTGCGGGGTCCGTCGCTGTCATGGCTCTTGTTCCTCCGTCCCGGAGCTGCTGAGGACCAGGATAGTCCACTGATGCAATATCCAGCGGTTGCAAGTAACCCGCGTGCGCAACTATTGTGAACGCAAGCTAAGCGCACCTGCAATCGTCTTGGAAGGTAGAACCATGCCTCTCGCGCTACTGGCCCTCGCGATCGGGGCCTTCGGAATCGGGACCACAGAGTTCGTGATCATGGGACTGCTCCCTGAGGTCGCGGGTGACTTCGGCGTCTCCATCCCCACGGCCGGCCTCCTCGTGACCGGCTACGCACTCGGCGTCGTGCTCGGCGCTCCCCTGATGACCGCCCTCGGCACCCGTATCTCGCGCAAGCGGATGCTGATGCTGCTCATGGGCCTGTTCATCGCGGGCAACCTGCTCTCCGCCGTGGCCCCGGCTTTCGGCGTCATGCTGGCGGGCCGCGTCGTCGCCTCGCTCGCCCACGGCGCGTTCTTCGGCATCGGCTCGGTCGTCGCGGCCGAACTGGTCGCGCCGGAGAAGAAGGCCGGAGCCATCGCCATGATGTTCACGGGCCTGACCGTGGCCAACGTGGTCGGTGTGCCGCTCGGCACGCTCGTCGGGCAGACCCTCGGCTGGCGCACCACCTTCGCGATCGTCGCGGGCCTCGGCGTCATCGGCCTGGCCGGTATCGCCAAGCTCGTTCCTGACCTGCCCAAGCCCGAGGGCGTACGGCTGCGCCACGAGCTGGCCGCGTTCCGCAACGTCCAGGTGCTGCTCGCCATGGCGATGACGATCCTCGGCTTCGGCGGTGTCTTCGCGGCCGTCACCTACCTCGCGCCGATGATGACGGACGTCGCCGGCTACGCGGACTCCTCCGTGACCTGGCTCCTCGTCCTCTTCGGTCTCGGCATGGTCGCGGGCAACCTGATCGGCGGAAAGTTCGCGGACCGAGCCCTGATGCCGCTGCTCTACATCTCGCTGAGCGCGCTGGCCGTCGTGCTCGCCCTCTTCACCCTCACCGCGCACAACAAGATCGCGGCAGCCGTGACCATCACGCTGATCGGTGCCCTGGGCTTCGCCACCGTGCCGCCGCTGCAGAAGAGGGTGCTCGACCAGGCCTCCGGCGCGCCAACGCTCGCCTCGGCCATGAACATCGGCGCCTTCAACCTCGGCAACGCGCTCTCGGCCTGGCTCGGTGGCCTCGTGATCTCCGCGGGCCTCGGCTACACCGCCCCGAACTGGGTGGGCGCGGTTCTCGCGGGCTCCGCGCTCCTCCTGGCCGTCGTCTCGGCCACGCTCGAGCGCCGCTCGGCCACTCCCAGCCGGGTCGTCACGGGCATGGCCCCTGTCGAGCAGGCGACGCCCGTCCACCACTGACCCCCTCCAGCCCCCCTCATGAGCACCACCGCACAAGGAGAAACCCCCATGAGCACCACCACCCCCGCCGTCGCCCCGCTGACCACGCAGGACGCCGAGGCACTCGTCACCGCGGCCCGCCGCGCGGCCGAAGCGGCCGATGTCACGGTCAGCGTCACCGTCCTCGACGCGGGCGGCCACCTGCTCGCCTTCCGGCGCGACGACCGGGCGGTACTGATCTCCGGCGAGACCAGCACCCGTAAGGCGTACACGGCGCTCCAGCTCAACGCCCCGACCGCCGACCTCGTCGACCTGGTCAAGCCCGACGGCCCCTTCCATACCCTGCCCACCGCCCTCGACCGGCCGCTCCTCTTCATCGCCGGTGGCGTGCCGGTCCACCGTGAGGGCCGACTGATCGGCTCCATCGGCGTCGGCGGCGGAGCGCCCGAGCAGGACCACGGGTTCGCCACGGCGGCCGTGGACGCCCTCCGGTAGTACGGCACCGCTGGTACGACGCCACGCGAGGACATGACGAAGGCCCGCCCCCAACCACCGGGAACCATCCGGTGGTTGGGGGCGGCCCTCTGTGTGCGGTCAGCCGGCCGCGACCGTCAGCGGCGCGAAGCGGCGGGTCCAGTCGCCGGGCAGCTCGGGGATGCCGTACGTCATCACGGCATTGAAGGCGGTCGGTGCGAGGCCGCGTTCCTTCACCCAGGCGAGCAGCTCTTCGTGACGTACGTCGATGTCGGTGCGCAGCGGGCGGTCCGAGGCCGCGGCGAGCGAGGCGATCAAAGCCTTCGCCGTCTCCGTGTCCCGGGCGATCAGGGGGCCGATGACATGGGTCTCCATGTTCGGCCAGGCGCCCGCGTAGCCGGTGATGGTGCCGTCCTCCTCCGCGACCCGCAGCTGGTCGCCGAAGGCGGGAAGCCGAGTGAGTACGTGCGTGCGGTCGAGGCCGAAGACCTCGGTGTCGAGCCTGACGATCGCGGGCAGATCCTCCGCGGTCGCCGGCCGGGTGGCGACGTCCGGCAGTGGGCCGCCCGGGGTGAACCGGCCGCGGACCATCTCGGCGCGGCCGGTGGTCTTGAATCCGAGCTGCTCGTAGAGGGGGCGGCCGTTGGGCGTCGCGTGGAGGGTGAGCGGGGTGGTGCCCGCGCCCTCGATGACGTACCGCATCAGGTGGCGGCCGAGGCCCTTGCGGGCGTGCCGCTCGGCGACGAGGACCATGCCGATCGCTCCGAGGCCTGGGCTCCCATAGGGGCCGTACTCGGTCACCACGCAGGCGGCGATGAGGCTGTTGCCGTCGGGGTCGTCGATGCCGTAGCCCGTGCCGGCCGAGAGCAGTAGCCCCCATTTGTGGTCCTCGCGTGGCCAGCCTCGATCCTGCGACAGATCGGCGCAGGCGGTGAGGTCACGCAGGGTCAGCCGGCGGATGGGCAGGGCGGAGAGGGAAGGTGTCGACACTCGGGTCAGGCTGTCTGACGCATGACCTTGGCGTCCACCGGTTTGTGGGCAGAACCACGTCGGTTTTGGCCACGTCGGTTTTGGTCACGTTGCTTCCGGCCACGGCGGGTCAGGCCCCAGGGCTTGAGCACCGAGATGACCGTCATGAAGAGATAGGCGCTCAGGGAGACGATGGGTCCGGCGATCAGACCGGTCGGATCCGTCACCGGGTCTCCCGCGGACACGGTGGCGACCGTGTCGTTGATGCCCGGGCGCAGAGCGAACGCCGACGCGGCGGTGGTGGCCAGGGTCAGCCAGAACTTCGTGTAGACCCAGCGGTGCCTGGCGAGTCCCCAAGGAGTTCCGAGGGACAGCAGCAGACCGCTCAGCAGGGTGAGCAGTGCGAGCGGCAGCACCAGCCAGTCCGCGAAGAGCTTCATGGAGCGGGCGGCGGCCTCGGTCACCGAGGCCGAATCCGTGGTGATGGCCGCGAAGGCAAGCGCGAGCAGGCCGAGCGTAAGCCCGAGCCAGCCTGCGGCGGCGGTGACATGGACGACGAGGGTGGCCCGGCGAGCGGGGCGGCTTAGTTTCACGTGAAACACGGTGCCGGGACCGGAGGCCGAGGGCGTCTGACAGCGGGAGTAACCGCGGGTACTAGCCTCGGCGTACATGGCACGCCTTCACCTCTTCGACCTGGACGGAACGCTGCTGCACGGCACGGCGGCTCCCGTGGAGATCTCGCGCCAGCTCGGCCTCGATGCCGAGATCGCGGAGCTGGAACGGGAATTCGTGGCGCAGCGGATCGACTCGCCCCAGTACGCGGCCCGTGTGCACGCCCTGTGGGCGGACCTCACGGACACGCAGGTCACAGCGGCTTTCGACGGAGCGCCGTGGCTGATGGGGATCCGGGAAACCTGGGCCGAGATCCGGGAGGGCGGCGACTATTGCGCGGTGATCTCGCTGTCGCCGTCGTTCTTCGTGGAGAGGCTGCTCGGCTGGGGCGCGCATGCCGCGCACGGGTCGCGTTTCCCCGCCGTGCCGTTCACCGAGCCGGTGAATCCGACGGGCATTCTCAATGCCGCGGCCAAGGTGAAGATCGCGGACCGGCTCTGTGAAGAGTTCGGGGTGGGGCGGTCCGATTGCGTCGCTTATGGCGACTCGCTCTCGGACCTGGAGCTGTTCGGAGCGGTGCCTGTTTCGGTCGCTGTCAATGCGGATCAGCGGCTGGTTGGGCTCGCTACCCACTCTTATGTCGGGCGTGATCTGCGTAAGGCGTATGAATTGGTGTGCGGCGCCCGGTAATTGGGGCAATTGGCAGGCGCCGGTCGCTGAATTCCTGGTGAAGGGCGGTGGGACTTGTGCGCCGGACGGCTGCCGGTATGGTCGAGTCCGGTTCGCGCCGGGTGCATCTCAGCGCACCCCTGGGGGGCACGGGCGGACGTCAACGCAGCCTAACGGGGCGAAGAGATCGAAGACCTGAACTTTCCGTTATGCGACCGGCGTTACGGGGAGGAGTGGGACGCTGCGGTGAGATGACTGCGGGCAATGTCACATTTGATACCTACTTGTCCGTAGGGTCCGGAATCCGAGGTTCAATGTGGCCACATTGGCTGCCGAGGCAGAGCGGGGAAAGTAAGCGGCTTCCTACAGGGAAGTGCACGGACCGACTGAGAGATGTTCGAGGCGAGGCACAGCATGGACGCTCCGACCACCACGTCGGCGGGCAACGGCACTTCCGGCGACAACGGCGGTGGAGGCGGCTGGTTCACCCCACGGAAGGCGCCGAAGCCGTCGGAGGGCGGCGAGCAGCCGACACGGCCCGAGGGCGGTGAGCCCGAGGCGACCGAGGGACGCAGGGTGTCCGCCATACGACCGGTGGGCAGGCCCGGCCCGGCCGGCTCCGAACCGGAGGCCCCGCCCGCGACCGAGCCGCCGGAGGCCCCGCCCGCGCCCGAACCGCCGGAGGCCCGCCCCGCGCCCGAACCCGAGCGCGCGGCCGAGGAACGAATACCGGCAGCCCGGGAAGCAGCAGCACCGGCGCCCGCTCAGGCCGCCCCCCAGAGCGCACCCCAGGCCGCCCCCGCACCACATCCCGAGCCGCGTTCCGAACCGCACCCGCAGCAGCCGCACCCGCAGCAGCCGCACCCCCAGCAGCCGCACTCCGAGCGCGTACCGGAACCACGGAAGCCCTCCCCAACGGTCTCCCCCACGGGTTCCCCCGACGCGCTGCGCGTCCAGCGGACGATGGCTGAGATAGGCCCCGTCGCCGACAAGGTCACCTCGTACTTCTACGCGCTGCTCTTCACCCGGCACCCCGACCTGCGCCCCCTGTTCCCCGCCGCTATGGACACCCAGCGGGACCGGCTGCTCAAGGCGCTGCTGACCGCGGCCGAGCACATCGACCACGCAGACGTACTCACCGCGTATCTGAAGAACCTCGGGCGTGGGCACCGCAAGTACGGCACCCGGCCCGAGCACTATCCGGCCGTCGGTGAGTGCCTGATCGGTTCGCTCAGCCGGTACGCGAGCGCGATCTGGGACGAGGAGACCGAGGCCGCCTGGGTCCGGACGTACACGACGATCTCCCAGATCATGATCGACGCGGCGGCCGCAGATGAACTGCGCGCCCCCGCCTGGTGGTTCGCCGAGGTCGTCTCGCACGATCTCAGGACGCCCGACATCGCTGTCGTCACCGTCCGCCCCGACCAGCCCTATCCCTTCCTGGCAGGCCAGTACACGAGCCTGGAGACGCCCTGGTGGCCGCGGATCTGGCGGCACTACTCGTTCGCTTCGGCGCCGCGCTCCGACGGGCTCCTCTCGTTCCACGTGAAGGCCGTCCCCGCGGGCTGGGTCTCCAACGCCCTGGTGCACCACGCCCGCCCCGGCGACGTCCTGCGCCTCGGCGCGCCCGCCGGTTCGATGACTGTCGACCACACCACCGACAGTGGATTGCTCTGCCTGGGCGGCGGCACCGGCATCGCCCCCATCAAGGCGCTCGTCGAGGACGTCGCCGAGCACGGCGAGCGGCGGCCGGTCGAGGTCTTCTACGGCGCCCGCACCGACCACGACCTGTACGACATCGACACGATGCTGCGCCTCCAGCAGACCCACCCCTGGCTCTCGGTCCGCCCGGTCGTCGACGGCAGGGCCCAATTGCCGGACGCCGTGCGCGAGTACGGCCCCTGGAACGAGTACGACGCCTACCTCTCGGGCCCGCCCGGCATGATCCGCAGCGGCGTCGACGCGCTGCGGGACGTCGGCATCCCGGCAGGACGCATCCGCCACGACTCCGTGGAGGAACTGGTCGCCGCGGGCGATTAGCCCCAGCTCAGGGACGTGCGTCCAGCCAGCTCAGGGACGTGCGATCAGCCCAGATCAGGGGCATGCGATCAGCCCAGATCAGGGGCGTGCATCGCGCGTACGCCCTCGATGTTGCCGTCCAGGTAGTGCCGCAGCGACAGCGGTACGAGGTGGACCGAGGCGATCCCGACCCGGGTGAAGGGCACGTGGACGATCTCGTACTCGCCGCAGGGCTCCTCCATCTCCGGGCCGTGCCGCAGCGAGGCGTCCATGGACTCCAGGCGGCAGACGAAGAAGTGCTGGACTTTGACGCCGGTCGCGCCACCGTCCTCGCCGATGTGCTCGACGGTGTCCACGAAGCAGGGCACCACGTCGGAGATCTTGGCGCCGAGTTCCTCGTGCACCTCACGATGGAGCGCGTCGACGACGGTCGCGTCCTCCGGCTCCACACCGCCACCAGGGGTGACCCAGTAAGGATCGACGCCGGGCTTGGTCCGCTTGATCAGGATCAGGTCGTCGCCATCGAGCAGGACGGCGCGTGCGGTGCGCTTGACCACGGGTCGGACGGTCATGGGAGGAATGTGGCCCGGACTGTTCCACGTGAAACATCGTGAACCAGCCGGAGTCCCGCTCAAGCCCAGTCGACGGCAGCACGCAGCAGCCACTCGTGCGCCCGCGCGATGTGCGGCATCGCGAGCGTGCCGGTGCGTACGACGAGGAAATACGTGCGCAGGGGCGGCACCGCCGGGTCCAGCAGGGCCACGACCTCGCCACTCTTCAAGGCGGGCGCACAGAGATAGCGTGGCAGGACGGCGAGTCCCGCCCCGGTGGCGACGCAGGCGAGCACCGCTCGCAGGTCCGGCACAATGACGGCGCCCGATGCGGCCGGACGGGTGTCGAAGACGGCGGCCCAGTAGCGGGCGACCAGCGGCAGCGACTCGTGCACCTCCACCACGGGCAGGTTCTCCAGCGCCGACGCGCCCTTGCGGCGGAGCTTGCCGGGGCCGATGCGGGCCGCCCAGCGCCGGCTCGCGACCAGGACGTGCTCCTCATCGCACAGCGGTGTCGCGGTGAGCAGCGTCCCGCGTGGCCTGGTGGTGGCGATGGCCAGGTCGTGATGCCCGGCGGAGAGCCCTTCGAGGACCTCCTCCGCGTTGCCCAACGAGGCGCGCAGTGCGAAACCCTGTCCGTCCTCCCCGGTCAGTCTGGTGAGGGCGGGTAACGCGCGGGCCGCGGTGAATTCAGGAGGCCCAGCGAGGTGGAGGGTGCGTACCGAAGAGTCCTCTTCGAGCCCTGTCTCGGCGATCTCCACGAGGGCGTCGAGATGCGGCGCGGCCTTGTGGGCGAGCTCGTCCCCGATGGTCGTGGGGGTCACGCCGCGCGCCTGGCGCAGGAACAGGGGGCGGCCCAGCTGCCGCTCCAGGGTCCGTATCTGCGAGGTGACGGCGGGCTGGGACAGGCCGAGCAGGGCTGCCGCGCGCGTGAAGGAGCCGGCCCGGTGCACGGTCACGAACGTGCGCAGCAGGGCCAGATCCACGGCGGTGCCCTCCCCTCCCGGCCCTCGGGCCGCGCCCAACTATAAATATGTCGATAGGTCTCTGTCGCTACTGTGATTGGACACTGACACAGAGTCAACTAGCCTTGTGCGCGCGGTTCTTCGCGCGCAGAACCGGAACGGTCCGAGCCACGAGGGGGGAGGCTCGGACCGTTCGTTGTGCGTAGCGCGGTACTAGCCGGGAGCGGTCCCACGCACCTGGGGCTCTCAGCCCGCCGACTCGTCCAGGGCGCGCAGCACGTCCGCCACCAGGTCTTCGGGGTCCTCGGACCCGGCGGAGAGGCGGATGAAGCCCTCCGCGACGGCGTCCCCGCCCCAGCGGCCACGCCGCTCCGCGGTGGAACGCACGCCGCCGAAGCTCGTCGCGTCGTCCACCAGACGCAGCGCATCGAGGAAACGGTCGGCTTGCGCGCGTGAGGGCAGCGTGAAGGAGACCACGCACCCGAAGCGCCGCATCTGCTGCGAGGCGATCTTGTACGACGGGTCGTCGGGCAGTCCCGGATAGCGGAGCCCGGTCACCTCACCGCGGGCGCGCAGCGCCTCGGCCAAGGCCAGGGCGTTGGCGTTCTGACGCTCGGCGCGCAGCTGGAGCGTGGCGAGCGAGCGATGCGCCAGCCAGGCCTCCATCGGACCGGGGATGGCACCGACGATCTTGCGCCAGCGCCGCACGGAGGCGATCAACTCGGCGTCGCGGCAGGCGACGTACCCAAGGAGGATGTCGCCGTGGCCGGTGAGCATCTTGGTGCCGCTGGCCACGGAGAAGTCCGCGCCGAGTTCGAGGGGGCGCTGGCCGAGCGGTGTGGCCAGGGTGTTGTCGACCGCCACGAGGGCTCCACGCGCGTGTGCCGCGTCGGCGAGGCGCCGCACGTCGCACACGTCGAGGCCCGGGTTCGACGGCGTCTCGATCCACAGCAGCTTGGCGCCGTCCAGGACGTCGAGCTGGGCGTCGCCGCCGGTCGGGGCGGTGCGCACCTCGATGCCGTACGCGGTGAGCTGCTCCCTGACCAGGGGCAGCGCCTGATAGCCGTCGTCCGGCAGGACCACCGCGTCACCGGCGCGCAGCTGCGAGAAGAGCACCGCCGAGATGGCGGCCATCCCGGAGGCGAAGACCAGGGTCTCGACATCCGTGCCGACGGCTCCGTCACGGCCCGCGCCTTCACCCCCATCCGGCGCTTCGAGCTCGCCGATGGCCTGCTCGAGAAGCGTCCAGGTCGGGTTGTCGTCCCGGCCGTAGGTGTACGGCCCGGTGGGATCGCCCGGCAGGTGGAAGTGCGCGGCGAACACCGGTCCCGGGAGGGTCGGCTCGTACTTGACCGGCTCGGGGAGACCGGCGCGCACGGCTCTCGTGCCGTCGCCCGTACCGGTGCCTGTTCCCGCGCCGGTACCTGCGCCGCTACCTGCGGCTATCGATGCGGAGTCCGTCATGCCGCCCGCCCTTCCCTTGCTTCGCGTACGGCGCCGAGCAGGCCGTCGCTCGCCGCCTCCACCATTCTCAGGCACGCCTCGAACCCGTCGTCGTCCCCGTAGTACGGGTCGGGGACGTCCAGGTCGCCGAGGCCGGCGGCGACGGGATCGTACGAGCGCAGCAGCCGTACCTTGTCCGCGTCGGCCGGTGTGGGCGCGAGGCGGCGCAGGGTCCGGTGGTGGCCGGAGTCCAGTGCGATCACCAGGTCGAGCCGGGCGAACCAGGAGACCTGGAAACGGCGCGCCACGTGACCGGTCTCATAGCCTGCCGCCGCCAGGACGGAGACAGCGCGCGGATCGGCGCCGTCCCCCTCGTGCCAGCCGTCGGTGCCCGCGCTGTCCACTCGGACGAGGCCGCCGAGTCCGGCCTCGTCGACCCGGGCGCGGAAGACGGACGCGGCCATGGGGGAGCGGCAGATGTTGCCGGTGCAGACGAAGCACACGGAGAAGGCCATGGGGCGGGCTCAGTCCTTGTCGTCGGGCAGGACGACGTTCATCGCCCAGGACACGACCGAGATGATCAGGCCGCCCAGGACGGCGGTCCAGAACCCCTCGACGTGGAAGCTCACGTCGAGCTTGTCGGCCAGCCACGACGTGAGCAGCAGCATCAGGGCGTTGACCACGAGCGTGATCAGGCCGAGGGTCAGGATGAACAGCGGGAAGGTGAGCACCTTCACGACCGGCTTGACCAGGAAGTTCACCAGGCCGAAGAGCAGTGCGACGACGATCAGCGTGAGCGTCTTCTTGCCCGTGCTGTCGCCGGTCAGCGTGATCTTGTCGAGGAGCCACACGGCGACGGCCAGGGCTGCCGCGTTGGCGATCGTCTTGACTACGAAATTCTTCATGTGTCTGATCGTTGCAGACGGACGGCCAGAGCGGTCGGACCGCTGGCTGGGGCAAGGGGCGTACGAGGACGATGAAGGCATTCCGGCTGGATGAACTGGAGACCGAGCGCGCCGCGAACGACGGCGCGTATCTGCAGTTTCTGCGCGAGCGGAACATGTCGGTCGGGCTGTACGCGCTCGACGCCGGGGAGTCCGATCCACAGCAGCCTCACCAGCAGGACGAGGTCTACATGATCGTCAGCGGTCGGGCGTCGATCACGGTCGGTATGGAGACCACCCAAGTCGCGCGCGGCAGCGTGGTGTACGTGCCGGCCGGGGTGGCCCACAAGTTCCACCACATCAGCGAGGACCTGCGGGTGCTCGTCGTCTTCTCGCCGCCGGAGGGCTGAGTCCCGCGCCGCAGGGCCCCTTGGAGGGCTGGTCCTCTACGCCGCAGGGCTGACTTCTCGGGGCCGCGACCTCGGGGTTCCCTAGGGGGCGGATCAGGGGAGGACAAGGGATGCGAGGCCCCCGTCGGGCCCTCTGCCGCCCTAGCATCGAATGCAAGAAGTAGGACAGATGCGAAGAGAGGTAAGGACGATGGCTGCGCAGGAGATCTTCTCGGGATTGCCGTGGTGGGTGAAGTGGATCGCGGTGCCGGTCATCGCCCTGGTCGTGTTCGGCGGTTTGATAGCGACCGTTGTGGGATTCGTGGTCGGCCTGCTGTTCAAGGCACTGATTTTCGTCGCCTTGGTGGGTGGACTCATCTACGTCGTACGGAAGTTCATATCCGGCTCGACCTCTTCGCGCAGCGATTGGTGACTTCTCGCAACAGTTCCCTCGGGTGGGGGAAGTTTCCTGGTGCGGCGCCTTAGACCGGTGGCCAACGGTTAGAGTCCGAAAACCGACGCGGGGCGAGCCCCGCGCACGGGCGCACTGCGCTCCCACCCGTGTATCCCCGGGCACGGGCGGAACCCCCACGCGTTTCGGGAGTGAACCTTGGCCTCGGTTGACGCCACACCCGCCGACATCTCGTCCAACGACCCTCCGTACGCGGCGTCGCCGACTGTCTCGGCTTCAACTGCCGCCGCGCCGACCCTCATTGGGTCGGTGCAGCGGGCGATGCGTCTGCTGGAGGCCGCCTCCGCGCATCAGGAAGGGGCGCCCGCCAAGCAGTTGGCCCGGGAGGCCGGGCTCGCCCTGCCCACGGCGTATCACCTGCTGCGCACGCTGACCCACGAGGGCTATCTGCGCCGGGACAAGGGCGTGTTCGTGCTCGGCGAGGCGGCCGAGCGGCTGAGTGCGAGCGGGGCGCAGCAGAATCGTCGCGGCATGATCGACGAGGCCCTGGAGCACTGGCGCGATGCCATCGGTGTGCCGGTCTACTTCGCCGTCTACCGCGAGGGCGAGATCGAGGTCGTGGCCGTCGCGGACACGCCGGGGAATCCGGCGGTGGAGGAGTGGGCGGACTTCCGCGAGACCGGACACGCCCATGCGATCGGGCAATGTCTGCTCGCCCAACTCGACGACGAACAGCGGCAGGACCACCTCTCCCGCTATCCGGTGCAGTCGATCACTCGGTACTCGGTCCGTGACGACCGGAGTTTCATCCGCCGCCTGGACGGGATGGGCCGGATGAAGCCCGTGGTGGAGCGGCAGGAGTACGCGTTGGGCACGGTCTGTGCCGCGATTCCGATCACCGCGGGCGACACGGCGGCCACGATGGCGATTTCCGTTCCGACCTATCAGGCGGACCGACTACTTCCCGCCGCACGGCAGTTGCAGAGTGAGATCGGAAAGCTACTAGGGACACTTGCTTTCTCTATCAGCATCTGAAAACTCACTCCTTGTGATCTGATGTGTACGTTAAGCAAGATGCCATGAGTGTCAGGGAGTTGGTTCCTGGCCAGTCGAGCTTTAGCGACGGGGTAGGCGGGCGATGCACGAGTCGGTCCAGGCAGAGGTCATGATGAGCTTCCTAGTTTCCGAGGAGTTGTCGTTTCGCATCCCGGTGGAGCTGCGTTATGAAACCGGCGACCCCTACGCAGTCCGGCTGACCTTCCACCTCCCCGGAGACGCCCCGGTGACCTGGGCCTTCGGGCGTGAGCTGCTGGTCGACGGGGTGGGCGGGGCGTGCGGTGACGGGGACGTGCACATCGCCCCCACCGATCCCGAGCTGCTCGACGAGGTGCTCATCCGGCTTCAGGTGGGCACGGACCAGGCGCTGTTCCGGGTGGGGATTCCGCCGCTGCTCGCCTTCCTCGACCGTACGGACAAGCTGGTTCCGCTGGGGCAGGAGCGGGCGCTCGCCGACTTCGAGACGCACCTGGACGAGGCGCTCGACCGGATCCTCGCCGAGGAGCAGAGCGCGGGCTGACCTTCACGAGCCAAGGGGCGCAGCCGTACGGCAGATTGGTGCATTTCGTGGCATCGGCCGCTCAGGTCCTTGCGGCGCCCCCCCTCGGCATCGGCCGCTCAGGCCTTGCGGCGTCGGCCCTTGCCGCCGCGGCTCTGCTTGGCGGCGGGGGTGGCACCGCTTCCGGGCCCGGTCCCGGTCGCGGTCCCCGGCCGGCCCGCGGGGGTCGAGCGGTCGGCCGAGACCACCAGAGCGGCGAGCGCGGTCGTCACCGGTACCGAGGCGACCAGGCCGATCGAGCCCACCAGCGTACGCACGATCTCCTCGGCCACCAGCTCGCTGTTGGCCACCGTGCCCACGCTGCTCTGGGCGATCGAGAAGAGCAGAAGGAGGGGCAGCGCGGCGCCCGCGTAGGCCAGGACGAGGGTGTTGACGACCGAGGCGATGTGGTCGCGGCCGATGCGGATGGCGGCGCCGTACAGACCCCGCCAGCCCATCGTGGGGTTGGCCTGGTGCAGTTCCCAGACCGCGGACGTCTGCGTCACGGTCACGTCGTCGAGCACGCCGAGCGAGCCGATGATGACGCCGGCGAGCAGCAGACCGCTCATGTCGATGTCCGGGTACAGGCCGTGGATCAGGCCGGTGTTGTCGTCCGTGTTGCCGGTCAGCGAGGCCCAGCCGATGAAGAGCGAGCCGAGGAGTCCGATCAGGAGCAGCGAGATCAGCGTGCCGAGGACCGCGACCGACGTACGCGCCGTGAGGCCGTGGCACAGATAGAGCGCGATCAGCATGATGGCGCTGGCCCCGATCACCGCCACGACCAGCGGGTTCGAGCCCTGGAGGATCGCGGGCAGGATGAAGAACGTCAGGACCAGGAAGCTCAACGCCAGTGCGACCAGGGCCATGACGCCGCGCAGCCGGCCCACCACGACGACGGCGAGCGCGAAGATCCCGGCGAGCAGCGCCATGGGGAACTTCCGGTCCACGTCGGTGACGGAGTACTGCAGCGCCTCGGGAGCTGTGGGCTCGTAGGCGACCACCACCTGCTGGCCCTGGCGCAACTGCCGGGGTGAGTCCGGCTGGACGATCTCGGTGAAGGTGCGGCCCTTGTCCTTGCCGCTGGTCACCTCGATCGTGGCCTTCTTGCAGATGCCCTCCGCGCGGGACTGCGCGGACTGGCCCTCGGCCGTGGAGGTGTCGCCGTTGGGCGGGGTCTGCGAGGCGTTCACGTCCTTGCAGGGGAGCTCCTGCACCTTCGTCACGTCGGCCGACTGGGTCTGCCGGTCGAAGCCGACTCCGGTCCGCTCGTGGCCCGGTGCGCCACCGGGCCAGAACACCGCGAGCCCCACGACCACCGCGGTGGCGAAAGGAATCAGCACGGCGGCGATGACCTTGCGCAGATGCTTGGAGACGGGCGCGGCCGGACCGTGGCTGTGGGAGTGCCCGTGGGGGTCCGGGGGACGGTTCGGGACGGGCGGCTGGGACGGCGGCTGTGTCGAGGTCACTGCCCGATCATCGCAAGAACGGAGGGGGCCCTCTGTTCAGCGTGGCCGACATGACGCTAGCGTGGAGCCACCTTTGCAATCGCGGGAGCTCGGAGCACCGGGCTGAGAGGGCGCTGACCTCCGTACGAATCGGCACAAGAGTGCACGAACAGTACGGAATCCGCTGCGTCGACCGCCGAACCTGTTACCGGGTAATGCCGGCGTAGGGAGTAGGTCTCATGACCACATCGGACGCACGCACGCCTGCCTCGACGCAGAACCAGAGCGACGAGGCCGGGAAGTCCATCGGCTGGCACAAGGCGTATGTCGAGGGTTCACGCCCCGACCTGCGGGTGCCGGTCCGACAGGTGCACCTCACCAACGGCAAGGCCGTGACCCTGTACGACACCTCGGGGCCGTACACCGACGAGTCCATCGACACCGACGTCCGCAGGGGCCTCGCGCCGCTGCGCGAGAACTGGATCATCGCCCGAGGCGACACCGAGGAGTACGTGGGCCGCCCGCCCCGCCCCGAGGACGACGGCATCAAGCACACCTCCCCCCGCGGCGGCCTGAAGAACCTCGACGCGGTCTTCCCCGGCCGCCCGCGCCAGCCGCGCCGGGGCCGCGACGGCCAGGCGGTGACGCAGCTCGCGTACGCCCGCCGCGGCGAGATCACGCCCGAGATGGAGTTCATCGGGATCCGCGAGAACCTCGACCCCGAGGTCGTGCGCGCCGAGGTCGCAGCGGGCCGCGCGGTCATCCCCGCCAACGTCAACCACCCGGAGATCGAGCCGATGATCATCGGCAAGAGGTTCCTGGTGAAGGTCAACGCCAACATCGGCAACTCCGCGGTCACCTCCTCCATCGAGGAGGAGGTGGACAAGATGACCTGGGCGACCAAGTGGGGCGCCGACACGGTCATGGACCTGTCCACCGGGCGCAACATCCACACCACCCGCGAGTGGGTCCTGCGCAACTCCCCCGTGCCCATCGGCACCGTGCCGCTCTACCAGGCCCTGGAGAAGGTCGACGGCCAGGCCGAGGCGCTGACCTGGGAGATCTACAAGGACACGGTCATCGAGCAGGCCGAACAGGGCGTGGACTACATGACGGTGCACGCGGGCGTGCGCCTTCCGTACGTCCCGCTGACCGCCAACCGCAAGACCGGCATCGTCTCGCGCGGCGGCTCGATCATGGCGGCCTGGTGCCTCGCGCACCACAAGGAGAGCTTCCTCTACGAGAACTTCGAGGAGCTCTGCGAGATCCTCGCGTCGTACGACGTGACGTACTCCCTCGGCGACGGTCTGCGCCCCGGTTCGATCGCGGACGCCAACGACGAGGCGCAGTTCGCCGAGTTGCGCACTCTCGGGGAACTCAACACGATCGCCAAGCGTCATAACGTACAGACGATGATCGAGGGCCCGGGACACGTCCCGATGCACAAGATCAAGGAGAACATCGACCTTCAGCAGGAGATCTGCGAAGAGGCGCCGTTCTACACCCTCGGCCCGCTGACCACCGATATCGCGCCCGCGTACGACCACATCACCTCCGGCATCGGCGCCGCGATGATCGGCTGGTGGGGCACGGCGATGCTCTGCTACGTCACGCCCAAGGAGCACCTGGGCCTGCCCAACCGCGACGACGTGAAGACCGGCGTCATCACGTACAAGATCGCGGCCCACGCGGCGGACCTCGCCAAGGGGCATCCGGGCGCCCAGGACTGGGACGACGCGCTCTCGGACGCACGCTTCGAGTTCCGCTGGGAGGACCAGTTCAATCTGGCCCTCGACCCGGTCACGGCACGGGAGTTCCACGACGAGACGCTGCCGGCGGAGCCCGCGAAGACGGCGCACTTCTGCTCGATGTGCGGGCCGAAGTTCTGCTCGATGAAGATCTCGCACGACATCCGGCGTGAGCACGGCGGCACGCAGGAGGAGATCGCGGCGGGCATGGACCAGAAGTCCAAGGAGTTCGCGGCAGCGGGAAACCGCGTGTACCTGCCCATCGCCGACTGAGGCACTGAGGCATGATTCGCGCCGCGCTTCGGGCGGGCATCGCGCCCGCCCGAAGCAGCGTCGCGTACTACTCCGGTGTGCGTACTACTCCGGCTTGTGGTCGGGACCGCCGAAGTCCGGGCTTGAGAAGTCCGGGCTCGAGAAGCTCGGGCGCGGTCCCGCCGCCGGGCCGCCGTCCGGGCTGCTGAATCCCGGCCTGTTGTAGCCGAGCTGGGGCATGCGGCCGCCCGGGTCCGTCGACGGTGTACGAGCCGCGTGCGCCGCCCCCGGATCCGCGAGCGCCTCCCGCAGGAACGGCAGGACGCCGCGCTCCATGAGTGCCTCGCCCCAGGCTTCCCTGGCGCGAACCACCTCCTCGTTCCGTTCTCCGTACGGACCGGCCTGGAGCGACGTGGCGCCGTTGCGCAGGGCGGTCAGGAGCAGGCCGATCGCGGCGATCAGGATGCCCCCTGCGGTGAGCGCGCCGAACAGCCACCCCGCGGTGAGCATGGTGTCCGCGAAGGCGGGCTCGGGGTTGAGCATCTTCAGGATGTAGCCGACGAGCAGGAAGATCGCGGCGGCTGCCCCGGCGAGGACCGGTGCGAGCACCGCGACGACGGCGATGGCCCCCGCCCCTGAAGCCTGGGTGGTGACCTCCCCCATCGTGGTGGCGAGACCGATGCCGCCGGAGCCGGCTTCCGCCGGTCCCTCGCTGCTCCGCTCCCGGATCGATGGTGCGGCAGATCCGCTTTCGCGCAGTTCTTCGCGGACCTTCACATAGTGCGTGTACTCGGTCGTGGCGGCGGCAGTGATCAGCGCAGTGGCGTTCAGGGCCATGGTGCGCAGCTGCTCGGGATTGAGCCGCTCGCCCACTGCGGCGAGATCAGGTCGATTCGGTGCCGTGCGCAGCGCCTCGTTGAGGATCCGCTCGTACTCGGGGCGGTCCTCATTGAGCAGGTGTGGAGCGCTGTTCATGTGCATCCCCCGATGCTCCGTAGGGCTTGGGGCTCGCATGGCTACGAGCCGTCGGGCAGAAACGGAGGGGAGCCTGCTACGGATAAGCCGATGGTAGAGCCGTGAAGGCACGCGGTGACAGGGGGTTTCCGGAAATAGGCCCCTTGGCCAGCGTGATCGTGTAGAGGTGCACCTGCCCAGCGAACGCTCAGTTATCCAGGGGGAGTTGGCAGACCAGCAGTTTTCCGGCCATGGTCACGCCGCCGTCCATGGCGATGGCCAGGCCGCCTGCGTAGATGTGCGGCCCCTCGATGACCGGACCGCCCCCGTCCGAGTCATCCTCGGAGCCGACGTCACCGAGCAGATACGGGATGGGGCTGTGGCCATGCACGATGCGGTGGCCGCCGTACATGTCGAGGAGTTCGCGTACGGCGGAGGGGCCCGACTCGTCGCGGAAGGCGAAGCGCTTGGTGAACTTCCGGAAGAGGTCCCAGCACTCGTCGGCGTCGTTGCGTGTGAGGGTCTCGCGGACCGTGTCGTTCACGGCTTCGATCGAGTCGCCGTAATCCAGATAGGCGGTTGTGTCGGAGTGCATCAGGAGATGCCCGTCCTCCGCCTCGATCGCGTCGAGGCGGGCCATCCACTGCAGATGGTGGTCCTCGAGGCGCTCCATGTCGGTCTTCTGGCCGCCGTTCAGGAGCCAGGCGGCCTGAAAGGTGGCCGTGCCTGCGCCCGAGTTGACCGGGGTGTCGCCGAACCGCTTGGCGCCCAGGAGGAGCAGCTCGTGGTTGCCCATGAGCGCCTTGCAGTAGCCGCCGGCGGCCGCGGCCTGCGCGGAAAGCCGCATCACGAGGTCGATGACGCCGATGCCGTCCGGGCCGCGGTCGGTGAAGTCGCCGAGGAACCACAGGCGCGCGTTGCCCGCGGACCAGTCACCCTCGGCGTCGATGAGGCCCTGCTCCTGGAGCGCCGCGAGCAGCTCGTCCAGATAGCCGTGCACATCGCCCACCACGAACAGCGGGCCGTGTTCGTCGGACGCCGGCGCCTGTGGAGGCTCGGGCATGGCCTGCACCTCCACTTGCACGGTGTCGCCGCGGTTGATGACGGGCAGATCGCGCTGGGTGGGGGTGTAGCCGTCGTCCAGCGTCCCGGGGGCCTCCCCGGGGGCGCCCGGAACCGCCACGCCCGCCGGATCCCCCTGGACCGGACCGGTCTCATGGACGTACGCCGGAACGCGGAAGTCGCGCAACGTCGCCGTCCGCACATCGGGTCCCTGACCGGCCCCCTGAGTCATCGACCCCTCCACCACCATTGCGCCGCATCTGCACCGAGATCGGACTGCTTGGTCGCAGCGGCCCGCGGTGTCGTCCGCCCATCATAGGAATGCGGCTCGCGCTGTGTGGTGCACCAGGGGTGGTGAATCAGTGCGGAACCCCAGTTCACCGAGGTTTTCTCCCGAATTGGGTAGGGGTTTCCCCCCAGGCCACGACCGGGATGTGCCAGGCGGTTTCGGTTGACGGCCGGTCGGCGGCCGGTCGGCGACCGGTTGGCGGCCACTTGATGACCGGTCGACGGGGGTTCTCCCCGCCGACCGGCACGCTCAACCGGTTCCGGGTGAGCGGGGTGGGCTGACCGTCGTACGCGGTGGACGTCGCTCGGACGAGGTGCGCACGATCAGCTCCGTCGGTATCACCTGCTCGACGGGCCGGCCCGAATCGAGGCCTTCGATGGCGTCGATGAGGAGCTGGACGACGGCCGTGCCGATGCGCCGCGGTTTGAGCGAGAGCGTGGTGATGGGGGGTTCGGTGGTGGCGTAGACCGTGGATTCGCTGCAGCAGACGAGCAGCAGGTCGTCGGGGACGCGCAGGCCGTACCGCCGGGCGGCGGCGAGGAGGTCTGTTCCGTTGGGGTCGAAGAGGCCGTAGACGGCGTCGGGGCGGTCGGGTCTTGCGAGCAGCCGGTCGGCAGCGACCGCGCCGGCACACGGGTCGTGGGCCGGGTAGGACTCGTACACCGGGTCCTGTCCGACGCGCTCGCACCAGCGCAGATAGGCGGTCGTGGACAGATGGGTGTACGTGTCCGTGGTGGTCCCGGTGAGCAGTCCGATCCGGCGGGCTCCGGCCGCCGCGAGGTGGTCGAGGATTTCGAGGACCGCCGCCTCGTGGTCGTTGTCGACCCAGGCGGTGACCGGCAGAGACCCGGCCGGACGGCCGTCGGACACGACGGGTAGGCCCTGGCGCACGAGTTCGCTGACGACGGGGTCGTGGTCGGACGGATCGACGACGACGGTGCCGTCGAGCGCGACGTTCGACCACACGTCGACCGGGCTGCGCCGGGAGGTGGCGGGCAGGATGACGAGGGCGTAGCCGCGGGCCAGCGCGGCCGAGGTCGCGGCTCTGGCCATCTCCGCGAAGTACGCGAATTCGGTGAAGGTGAAAGGTTCATCCCCGTAGGTCGTCACGGTCAGGCCGATCAGGCCCGATTTGCCGGTACGGAGCGTTCGGGCCGCCGCGGAGGGGCGATAGCCCAGCCGTTCGGCGACCTCGCGGACATGGCGTCGGGTGGCGTCCGGGAGCCGGCCCTTGCCGTTGAGAGCGTCGGAGACAGTCGTGATGGAGACACCGGCGGCTGCGGCGACGTCTCTGATGCCCGCTCGGCTCTGCCGGTTGCCCCGGCGGGCGGTCTCCGCTCGGCTCACCTGGTGGTTCCCTGCTGCTGTCATGGCGAGCCGATAGTAGGGCTCATGAGGGTGGGTAGTGCGGACGCATATTCACTCGTTGACAGGCACGTTTCTGCATGGCTGAAACGGGTCAACAGCCTTGGATTGCAAGGGAGTTGGCGGGTTCGAGGGTGGACGGTCCCTTGTCGTCGCGCACAGGCCTGCCAAATGAGCGATGTTTCGAAGAGGTCTCAACTCACCTTCACGGGTGATGCGCGCCACGGAGTGAGCCACCGGCGCGCACTGGAGGGGGGAGCGCTCCCCCCTCGTTGCACGCCCAGCGGAGCGGATGCCCCTGACCCATTCGCAGCAGAGCTGAATCCTCATAAGGTGAGGAGTATTGAAGTTCAGGGTGTTCAGGTGTTCAGGCGTTCAAGAGGAGGACTGCGGTGAGCGAGACGAGCCCGAGGCTGCGTGCCGAGCTGGAGGGTATCCCCACTTACAAGCCGGGGAAGCCCGCCGCGGCCGATGGCCCGGTGGCCTACAAGCTGTCCTCGAACGAGAACCCCTACCCGCCGCTGCCGGGCGTCATGGAGAGCGCGCTCGCCGCCGCGGGTGCGTTCAACCGCTACCCCGACATGGCGTGCACGGGCCTGATGAGTGAACTCGCCGACCGCTTCGGGGTGCCGGTGTCGCACGTGGCGACGGGCACCGGTTCCGTCGGCGTCGCGCAGCAGCTGATCCAGGCCACGTCGGGCCCGGGGGATGAGGTCATCTACGCCTGGCGGTCCTTCGAGGCGTACCCGATCATCACGCAGGTGAGCGGGGCCACGTCGGTGAAGGTGCCGCTGACGCCGGGGGACGTCCACGACCTGGACGCGATGGCCGACGCCATCACCGACCGGACGCGGCTGATCTTCGTCTGCAACCCGAACAACCCGACCGGCACCGTGGTGCGCAGGGCCGAGCTGGAGCGGTTCCTCGACCGGGTGCCGAGCGATGTCCTTGTGGTGCTCGACGAGGCCTACCGCGAGTTCATCCGGGATGCCGAGGTGCCGGACGGCGTGGAGATCTACCGCGAGCGTCCGAACGTCGCCGTGCTGCGTACGTTCTCCAAGGCGTACGGCCTCGCGGGCCTGCGCGTCGGCTTCGCGATCGCCCATGAGCCGGTGGCCGCCGCGCTGCGCAAGACGGCGGTGCCCTTCGGGGTGAGCCAGCTCGCGCAGGACGCGGCGGTGGCTTCGCTGCGGGCCGAGGACGAGCTGATGGGCCGCGTCGGCTCGTTGGTCGCCGAGCGCACGCGGGTGGTCGAGACGCTGCGCGGGCAGGGCTGGACCGTGCCCGAGACGCAGGCGAACTTCGTGTGGCTGCGGCTCGGGGAGCGTACGACCGACTTCGCGGCGGCGTGCGAGAAGGCCGGCGTGGTCGTACGGCCGTTCGCGGGCGAGGGGATGCGGGCCACGATCGGGGAGACCGAGGCGAACGACATCTTCCTGCAGGCGGCGGAGGCGTTCCGCAAGGAGCTCTAGCCTCCGGCGGTGTTCCGACAGCAGGGCCCCGGGGGTGTTCCCCGGGGCCCTGCTCGTGTTCCCCGCGGTAAAGGGGGACCCCCCCTTCACGTGCCGACAGCTTGTGCGACATAATTGCTTGTGAATGTGAACGCGTTCACAAGCGTGTCCCGGTTGCTCCCGAGGTAAGTGGGATTAAAGGCGCAAACCGCCGAGGTGAGCACGGCCGTAAGGAGAAGTCGACGTGGATCTGGCTCTGGCGCCCGAGACATTGGCGCGATGGCAGTTCGGCATAACCACCGTCTACCACTTCCTGTTCGTCCCTCTGACGATCTCGCTGGCCGCCCTCACGGCGATCCTGGAGACGGCTTGGGTGCGCACGGGCAAGGAGCACTACCTCAGGGCGACCAAGTTCTGGGGAAAGCTGTTCCTGATCAACATCGCGATGGGTGTCGTCACCGGCATCGTCCAGGAGTTCCAGTTCGGCATGAACTGGTCCGACTACTCGCGCTTCGTCGGTGACGTCTTCGGGGCGCCGCTCGCCTTCGAGGCGCTCATCGCCTTCTTCTTCGAGTCGACCTTCATCGGCCTGTGGATCTTCGGCTGGGACAAGCTCCCGAAGAAGCTGCACTGCGCCACGATCTGGATCGTCTCCGCCGGAACCATCGCGTCGGCGTACTTCATCATCGCGGCCAACGCCTTCATGCAGCACCCGGTCGGCTACAAGATCGTGGAGCGGGACGGCACCAAGCGCGCGGAGCTCACCGACTTCTCGAAGGTGCTCTTCCAGGAGACGACGCTGGTCAACTTCTTCCACGTCATCTCGGCGGCCGTCCTGGTCGGCGGCGCCTTCATGACCGGCATCGCGATCTTCCACCTGCGCAAGAAGCAGCACATCCGCACCATGCGGATGTCGATGCGGCTCGGCCTGGTCACCGCGTTCGTCGGCACCCTCCTCACCGTGGTCAGCGCCGACACCCTCGGCAAGGTCATGTACGAGCAGCAGCCGATGAAGATGTCGGCCGCCGAGGCCCTGTGGGAGTCGGAGAAGCCGGCGCCGTTCTCGCTCTTCGCGTACGGCGATGTCTCCGAGGGACACAACAAGGTCGCCATCGAGGTCCCCGGGGTCCTTTCCTTCCTCGCCAAGAACAACTTCAGCGCCGAGATCCCCGGCATCAACGACCTCAACAAGGAGGCGCAGGAGAAGTTCGGGCCCGGCGACTACCGGCCCAACATCCCCACCGCCTACTGGTCCTACCGCTGGATGATCGGCTTCGGCGGGGTCTCGATGGCCCTGTGCACCGCCGGACTCTGGCTGACGCGGAAGAAGTTCTGGCTGGCGCCTGAGCACCGCACGGGCGAGGACGACGTGCCGAAGCTCATGCTCACCAAGAACAAGGAACTGACGCCGAAGCTCGGCAACTGGTGGTGGCGGCTCTCCCAGTGGACGCTGATCTTCCCCCTCATCGGCACCGCCTGGGGCTGGATCTTCACCGAGACCGGGCGGCAGCCCTGGGTGGTCTACGGCGTCCTGAAGACCCAGGACGCGGTCTCGCCGGGGGTGTCGCAGGGTGAGGTGATCACTTCGCTGGTCGTGTTCACCGGGATCTACGCGATCCTCGCCGTGATCGAGGTGAAGCTGCTGCTCAAGTACATCAAGGCGGGTCCGCCCGAGCTCACCGAGGCCGACCTCAACCCGCCCACCAAGATCGGCGGTCCCGGTTCCGGCTCGGGTTCCGATGATGACGCCGATGCCGACCGGCCCATGGCCTTCTCGTACTGAGGGAGTTGATCGACATGGAACTTCACGACGTCTGGTTCGTGCTGATCGCAGTCCTGTGGATCGGCTACTTCTTCCTGGAGGGCTTCGACTTCGGGATCGGCATCCTCACCAAACTGCTCGCCCGTGACAGGACCGAGAAGCGGGTGCTCATCAACACCATCGGCCCCGTCTGGGACGGCAACGAGGTGTGGCTGCTCACGGCGGGCGGCGCGACCTTCGCCGCCTTCCCCGAGTGGTACGCGACGCTCTTCTCCGGCTTCTATCTGCCCCTCCTGATCATCCTGCTCTGCCTGATCGTGCGCGGTGTCGCCTTCGAGTACCGGGCGAAGCGGCCCGAGGAGAACTGGCAGCGCAACTGGGAGCAGGCCATCTTCTGGACCTCGCTGATCCCGGCCGTGATGTGGGGCGTGGCCTTCGCCAACATCACGCGCGGCGTGAAGATCGACGCCCACAAGGAGTACGTGGGCGGCTTCTGGGACCTGCTGAACCCGTACGCGATCCTGGGCGGCCTGGTCACCCTGGCGCTGTTTACCTTCCACGGCGCGGTCTTCGCCTCGCTCAAGACGGTGGGGGACATCCGTGTGCGGGCGCGGAAGCTGGCACTCGGGCTCGGCCTGGCGGCCGCTGTCCTGGCGCTCGGGTTCCTGCTCTGGACGCAGGCGGACAACGGCGACGGCAAGAGCCTGGTCGCGATGATCGTGGCCGTGGTCGCGCTGGTGGGTGCCATCGGGGCGATCAAGGTGGGGCGCGAGGGCTGGTCGTTCGCGCTGTCGGGCATCACGATCGCGGCGGCTTTCGCGATGATTTTCCTGACGCTCTTCCCTAACGTCATGCCGTCGTCGCTGAACGAGGAGTGGAACCTCACGGTCACCAACGCCTCGTCGAGTCCCTACACCCTGAAGATCATGACCTGGTGCGCCGGCATCGCGACGCCGATCGTGCTGCTCTACCAGTCGTGGACCTACTGGGTGTTCCGCAAGCGGATCGGTACGCAGCACATCGCGGACGCGGCGCACTGAGTCCTCGCGTGTTGGTCCCTGAGCCCATCGGCTGTCTTCTTCCGGTCCCTCGGAGGGTGTGTTTCACGTGAAACCAATCGACCCGCGTCTGCTGCGGTACGCCCGTGCCACCCGGTTCTTCCTGGCCGCGGTGGTGGTCCTCGGCGTCGCCGGGGCGGGCCTGGTCGTCGCTCAGGCGATGCTCATCGCCGAGATCGTGGTCGGTGCCTTCCAGAAGGGGCTCGCCCTCGGCGATCTGGGGACGCCGTTCGTCCTGCTCGTGGTGGTCGCGGCGGGGCGGGCGCTTGTCGCCTGGCTGACCGAGCTCGCCGCCCACCGGGAGAGCGCGGCGGTGAAGTCGGAGCTGCGGGGGCGGCTGCTCGACCGGGCGGGGCTGTTGGGTCCGGGCTGGCTGAGCAGCCAGCGGACGGGGTCGCTGGTCTCGCTGGCCACGCGGGGCGTGGACGCACTCGACGACTACTTCTCGCGCTATCTGCCGCAGTTGGGGCTCGCGGTGGTGGTTCCGGTGGCGGTGCTCGCGAGGATCGTCACCGAGGACTGGGTGTCGGCGGCGATCATCGTCGTGACGCTGCCGCTGATCCCGATCTTCATGATCCTGATCGGTATGGCGACCCAGAACCGGATGGACCGTCAGTGGCGGCTCCTGTCCCGTCTGTCGGGGCACTTCCTGGACGTGGTGGCGGGCCTGCCGACCCTGAAGGTGTTCGGACGCGCGAAGGCGCAGGCCGAGTCGATCCGGCAGATCACGGGCGAGTACCGACAGGCGACGATGCGTACGCTGCGCATCGCCTTCCTGTCGTCGTTCGCGCTCGAACTCCTCGCGACGCTGTCCGTGGCGCTGGTCGCGGTGACGATCGGAATGCGGCTCGTCCACGGCGACATGGATCTGTACGTGGGTCTGGTGATCCTGATCCTCGCGCCCGAGGCCTACCTGCCGCTGCGGCAGGTCGGAGCGCAGTACCACGCGGCGGCGGAGGGGCTCTCCGCCGCCGAGGAGATCTTCGAGGTCCTGGAGGCTCCGGTGCGGGCCGCCGGGGACGCACCGGCTCCTTCGGGGACGTTGAGCGTGGAGGGCGTGACGGTCCGGTATCCGGGCCGGTCTTCGGACGCGGTCTCCGGGGTTTCGTTCGCGGTGGAGCCCGGCGAGACCGTGGCTCTGGTCGGGCCCAGCGGCGTGGGCAAGTCGACGCTGCTCGACGTGGTCCTCGGGTTCGTCGAGCCTGCTGAGGGGCGGGTGTGTGTCGGGGGCGTCGACCTGGCCGAGGTCGCGCCGGAGCGGTGGCGGGAGCGGATCGCCTGGGTCCCGCAGCGGCCGCACCTGTACGCCGGGTCCATCGCGGAGAACGTACGCCTTGCGCGGCCGGACGCGGACGACGCTTCCGTGCGCGATGCGTTGGAGGCGGCGGGGGCCTGGGGGTTCGTTTCCGCGCTGCCGGGTGGTGTGGGGACGCTGCTCGGGGAGGACGGGGCGGGGCTTTCGGCCGGGCAGCGGCAGCGGCTCGCTCTGGCGCGGGCGTTCCTGGCCGACCGGCCTGTGGTCCTCCTTGACGAGCCGACCGCGGCTCTGGACGGGGAGACCGAGGAGGGCGTCGTCGAGGCGGTTCGGCGGCTGGCCGTGGGGCGGACCGTGCTGCTGGTGGTGCATCGGCCGGCGTTGCTGGGGGTTGCGGATCGTGTCGTACGGCTGGATGCACACGTCGGTGAGGTCCAGCGCCGTGGGCACGCCGTCAAGGTGCCGGGTGCCGTTGCCGGCGATTCCCTCTCCCCCGGCGGCCCGATCGTGCCGGGTGGCCGCGAGGAGGGGTACGAGATACCCCACCCGAAGGGCGACGTGCTGGCCCGGGTGCGGGGTGCCGCACAGGCGCGGAAGGGCAAGCTCGTGCTCGCCCTTCTCCTCGGCGCCCTCGCGATCGGCAGCTCCGTAGGGCTGATGGCGACCTCGGGGTGGCTGATCAGCCGGGCGTCCGAGCAGCCGCCGGTGATGTACCTGATGATCGCGGTGACGGCCACCCGCGCCTTCGGCATGGGCCGTGCCGTCTTCCGCTACGCGGAGCGCCTCGTCTCGCACGACGCCGTCCTGCGCATGCTGGCCGACACCCGCGTCGCCGTCTACCGCCGCCTTGAGCGCCTCGCCCCGGCCGGGCTCAGGAAGACCCGCCGCGGGGACCTCCTCTCCCGCCTGGTCGCCGACGTGGACGCCTTGCAGGACTACTGGCTGCGCTGGCTCCTGCCCGCGTCGGCCGCCGCTGTCGTGGGCGCCGGAGCCGTCGGCTTCACCGCCTGGCTGCTGCCCGAGGCCGGCGCGGTCCTCGCCGTCGGCCTGCTCATCGCCGGGGTGGGCGTACCGCTGCTCTCCGGAGCCGTCGCCCGCCGGGCGGAGCGCAAGCTCGCCCCCGCGCGCGGGGTGCTGGCCACCCGCGTGGCCGATCTGCTCACCGGTACCGCCGAGTTGACGGTCGCGGGCGCGCTGACCCGGCGTACGGCCAAGGCGAAGGAAGCCGATGCCGCGCTGACCCGCATCGCGTCCAGGACCGCCACGGCCACGGCGCTCGGCGACGGGCTCGGCGCGCTCGCCACCGGTCTCACCGTGGCCGCCGCCGCTCTCGTCGGCGTACCGGCGGTGCACGACGGGCGGCTCAGCGGCATTGCCCTCGCCGTCGTCGTCCTCACTCCGCTCGCCGCCTTCGAGGCGGTCCTCGGGCTGCCCCTCGCCGTGCAGTACCGCCAGCGCGTCAGGAAGAGCGCCGAGCGCGTCTACGAGGTCCTGGACGCCCCCGAACCCGTCCCCGAGCCCGCTGTCCCCGCACAGCGCCCGCAGACGCCCTTCCCGCTCCGTGTCGAGGGGCTGCACGCCCGGTACGAGGGCCAGGACCGGGACGCGCTCGCGGGCGTCGGCCTGACGCTGGAGCGTGGTCGGCGCATCGCGGTGGTCGGCGCTTCGGGTTCCGGCAAGACGACGCTCGCCCAGGTGCTGCTGCGCTTCCTGGGGGCGAGCGAAGGGTCGTACAGCCTGGGCGGCACGGACGCGGCCACGCTGGACGGCGACACCGTGCGCGAACTCGTCGGGCTCTGCGCGCAGGACGCGCACATCTTCGACAGCTCCGTACGCGAGAACCTGCTCATCGCACGCAAGGGCGCCAGTGACGACGAACTGCGCGGCGCCCTTGCGCGGGCCCGGCTGCGGGAGTGGACCGACTCGCTCCCCGAAGGGCTCGACACCCTGGTCGGCGAGCACGGGGCCCGGCTCTCCGGAGGCCAGCGGCAGCGCATCGCCCTGGCCCGCGCGCTGCTCGCCGACTTCCCCGTACTCGTCCTTGACGAGCCGGCCGAACATCTCGACCTGCCGACCGCCGACGCGCTCACCGACGACCTCCTTGCTGCCACCGAAGGCCGTACGACGGTGCTCATCACGCACCGGCTCGCCGGGCTCGACGCGGTGGACGAGGTGATCGTCCTGGACGCCGGCCGGGTGGTGCAGCGTGGTCCGTACGCGGACCTCGTGGTGGTGGACGGGCCGCTGCGGCGCATGCTGGAACGGGAGCGGGCGGCGGACCTGCTGGTGACGGCCGCCGGGTAGGGCCGCGGGGCGCCGAGCCAGTCGGCTCGGGGCCCCGACTTTCCTCGCCAAATAGGACTAACTACTCTCAAAGGCATGTCAGCCCCCTCGGCCTCCGCCGCTTCTGAGCAACCCGATGGCACATCGGACCCGGTCGAGGCGGCAAAGAAGGCGACCCGCGGCCTTCAGGGGCTCTCCCCCGAGCTCACCGCGCGCGTGCCGCAGCTCCTGGAGGCGATGCGCTCCGTGGGCGCCGGGCTCGAACTGCACACCACGCTCGACCGCATCTGCGAGACGGCGGCCGAGCTCGCGGACGCCCACTACGCGGCGATCGGCGTCGTCTCCGAAGACGGCAAGGGGCTCTCCGACTTCGTCTACACCGGCATCGACGAGAAGACCGCCGAGCGCATCGGGCGCCTGCCCGACGGACACAAGGGGCTGCTCGGCGCCCTCATCCACCAGCCGGAGACGCTGCGCCTCGCGGACCTCTCGGCCGACCCGCGCTCGTGCGGCTTCCCGGCCCACCACCCGCCGATGCGGACCTTCCTCGGCGTCCCCATCCGCGTCCAGGGCGAGATCTTCGGCAACCTCTACCTGACCGAGAAGCGGGGCGGCGCCGACTTCAACGAGTACGACGTGCACATGGTCCGCGTGCTCGCGACGGAGGCGGGCATCGCCATCGGCAACGCCCGCCTCTACGAAGCCGCCATGCAGCGCGAGCGCTGGATCGACGGTTCCGTGGCGGTCACCACGGCGCTGCTCTCGGGGAGCGATGCGGAGGAGGCGCTCGCCGTCGTCGCCGAACAGGCCCGCCATCTCGCCGACTCGGCCGCGGGGATCGTGCTCCTGCCCGACGACGAGGGCGGCATGGAGATCGTCGCCGTCTCCTCGGACGAACCCTCCGGGATTCTCGGCGTGGTCGTCCCCCCGGAGAGCCGGATCATCACCGATCTGCTCGCCGGTGACTCCGTGTTCCTCGACGACGCGGCCACGGACCCGCGCGTCATGACCGACCTCGCCCGCGGCTACGGCCCCGTCATGATGCTGCCGCTGCAGAGCGACGGCCGCGTCATGGGGACGCTCGTCACGCCACGCGCGCGTGGCGCTCGGCCGTTCAGCGAGACCGAGCGGACCCTCGCCACCCAGTTCGCCTCGCAGGCCGCCCTCGCGCTGATGATGGCCGAGGCGCAGCGCGACCGAGAACGGCTCGCGGTGTACGAGGACCGCGACCGGATCGCGCGGGACCTGCACGACCTCGTGATCCAGCGCCTGTTCGCCACCGGGATGATGCTGGAGAGCGCCCAGCGCAGGTCCGTCGTGCCCGAGGTGCAGACGGGGGTGGGCAAGGCCGTCGACGAGCTCGACGTGACGATCCAGGAGATCCGTACGGCGATCTTCGCCTTGCAGCAGGGACCGGCCGAGGCTCCTTCGGGGCTGCGTACGCGGGTCCTTCGCGAGATCAACATGGCCGCGGTGCCGCTCGGCTTCAAGCCCACGCACCACTTCGTCGGGCCCGTCGACACCGTGGTCGGCGAGCTCACCGGCAAGAACCTCATCGCGGCTCTGCGCGAGGCGCTGTCCAACGCGTTCCGGCATGCGCGGGCCGACCGCATCGACGTCGTCGTCGACGCGACGGTGATCCTGCCCGACGGTCAGCAGGGCGTACGCCTGACGGTCTCGGACGACGGAGTAGGCATCGCGGAGGGCGGCCGGCGCAGCGGCCTGAAGAACCTCAAGAGGCGTGCGGAGTCGCTCGGCGGGGACAGTTGGTACGGGTCCGGCATCGGGGAGGACGGGGGCGGTACGGCGGTGGTGTGGCAGGCGCCCTACTAGTGGCGCCCTACCAGTAGGGGCCGCCGCCGTCCGGCACGGCGGGCCCTGTTCGGCCGTACGGAAGTGGGCTGTTCGGGGCACTGGGTGCCCCGGGTGTACGAGTTGAGTACGACCCCGCCACGGCGGCAGGGCAACCATCCCTGACATGCGCTTGAGCCACCGCCGTACCCACCACCCGCTCGTCGCCGTGACGGTACTGCTGTGCGCGCTCCTGTGCCCCATGCCCGCCGACGCCTCCGAGGAACGGGGCGATGGATCGGGAGACGGATCGGGCGACGGACCGGGCGACGGACCGGGCGCGAGCGCCGAAGTGGCACGCCTCTACGAGGAGGCTTCCGCGGCGACCGCACGCTACGAAGAGGGCCGACAAGCGGCCGAGGTGCAGCGCGCGAAGGTCCGGAAACTGGACCGACTCCTTACGAAGAAGCGGCACGCGGTCGACGTGCTGCACGCGGACCTCGGCCGGATGGCCAGCGCCCAGTACCGCAGCGGCGGTGGCCTTTCCCAGACCGCCCAACTCCTGCTCGCCGAAAGCCCCGAAGAGCTGGTGCGTGGTCAGCGGTTGATGCGGCAGGCGGATCTCGCCGTCACCCACACCGTCGGCAAGACCCAGCGTGCCGCCGCCAGGCTCGCGGACGCCAAGCGCACCGCGGACCGTGCCAAACGCGCCCTGGACCGCCGCCACGACCACCTCGCGGAGCTGAAGCACGGGATCGAGAGCAAGCTGGAATCGGCGCAGTGGACCTTGCAGGGCGAGGCCGACCGGTCGGTCGCCGCCGGGCAGTGCAGAGGCGCCGTACGCCTGGATCAGCCGGAAACGGACTCCACGCGCGCGTGGACGACGCCCGTGGAGACGTACGAACTGTCGGCGGGCTTCGACAGTGCCGGTGGCCGCTGGTCGCACCGGCACACGGGGCAGGACTTCGCGGTCGGCATCGGGGCGCCGGTGCGGGCGGTCGGCGCGGGCCGGGTGGTGTCCGTGTCGTGCGGGGGCGCCTTCGGCATCGAGGTCGTGGTGGAGCACGAGGGCGGCTACTACACGCAGTACGCGCACCTGGCCGCCGTCGCCGTCGACCAGGGCGAACGGGTGGACCCCGGGCAGTGGGTCGGGCAGGCGGGCACCACCGGCAACTCGACGGGGCCGCACCTGCACTTCGAGGTGCGGCTCACGCCGCATCTGGGGTCCGGCGTGGACCCCGCCGAGTGGCTGGACGAGCGGGGAGTGCGGCTCTAGCGGGCGGCCCGCTTCTCGCTTTTCGGGCGGCCCGCTTCTCGCTTTGCCGCTGTCCTGCCGTCAGTCCCGCTGCTCGTCCAGGATCCGCTCGATGACGATCGCGACGCCGTCCTCGTTGTTGGCGACCGTGCGTCCCGAAGCGGCGGCGAGCACGTCCGGGTGCGCGTTGCCCATCGCGTACGACGTGCCCGCCCAGGTGAGCATCTCGATGTCGTTCGGCATGTCCCCGAAGGCGACGACCTCCGCGGGCGTGATGCCGCGCTCGGCGCAGCACAGCTCCAGGGTGCTGGCCTTGGAGACTCCCGGGCCGCTGATCTCGAGCAGGGCGCTCGGGCTCGACCGGGTGATCTCCACCTGGCCGCGCACGGCATCGCGGGCCACGGTCAGGAAGTCGTCGGGCGTGATCTCGGGGTGGAAGGCGAGGACCTTCAGGATGGGCTGGGTCGCGTTCTCGGAGTCCTCGGCGAGGAGCTTCTCCGCGGGGGCGATGCTCTCGCCGGGCTCCAGGTGCAGGGGCGGGTACGTCGGTTCGTGGTGCAGTCCGCCGGTCCGCTCGACCGCGAAGGACGTGCCCGGGGCCGCCGCGCGCAGCAGGCGGACGACGTCGAGCGCGTCCTCGCTCCGCAGCTCCCGCACCTTCACGAAGCGATGGCCGCCCGATCCGTCGTGCAGGTCGACCACGGCGGCGCCGTTGCCGCAGATGGCGAGGCCGTGGCCGTGCACGTGAGCGCTGACGACGTCCATCCAGCGGGCCGGGCGGCCGGTCACGAAGAAGACCTCGATCCCGGCTCGCTCGGCGGCGGCGAGTGCGGCGACGGTGCGGTCGGACACGGACTTGTCGTCACGCAGAAGGGTGCCGTCCAGGTCCGTGGCGATCAGCCGGGCCTTGGGCCGGTGGAGGGCGGAGGCGGCCGGGGTCTTGGGCCGTGGGGTAGCTGAGGTCACGCCATCGATTGTCCCGCACATGGGTGCACGGGCGTGCGCTGGGGCGCACATCTGAGTGCGTTTATGCCCCTGTTGTGCTGTCTCCCAGCTGCACCAGGGCCTCCGTGGCGATCCGCTCGAAGACCTTCTCGTCGGCGGCGAAATCCGTTCCCGGCAGCGGCCAGTGCAGAACGATCTCGTTGAAGCCCAGCTCAGCGTGGTTGCCTGCGAAGTCGACGAAGGCGTCGAAGGAGTCCAGGGGACGGTCGGGGGTGAAGCCGGTGAGCAGGATCTTGTCGAGCTCGGCGACGTCGCGCCCGATCGCGTCACACGCCGTGGCCAGCTTCTCGGCCTGTCCGCGGATGGCTTGAAGTGACTGCTCCGGGGTGCCGTTCTCGAAGAGCTTCGGGTCGCCCGTGGTCACCCACGCCTGACCGTGGCGCGCGGCGAGCTTCAGGCCGCGCGGCCCGGTCGCGGCGACCGCGAAGGGCAGCCGGGGGCGCTGGACACAGCCCGGGATGTTCCGCACCTCGGAGGCCGAGTAGTACGCGCCCTCGTACGAAACGACGTCTTCAGTAAGAAGACGGTCGAGCAGCGGCAGGAACTCGCCGAAGTGGTCGGCCCGTTCGCGCGGGGCCCAGGGCTCGTCGCCCGCCTTGAGCAGTGCGGTGGCGTCGAAGCCGTTGCCGCCCGCGCCGATGCCGAGGGTGATCCGGCCGTCGGACACGTCGTCCAGCGTGATCAGGTCCTTGGCGAGGGTCACCGGGTGCCGGAAGTTCGGCGAGGTGACCAGGGTGCCGAGGCGCAGCCGGTCGGTGGCGGCCGCGGCGGCGGTCAGGGTCGGCACCGCGCCGAACCAGGGCCCGTCCCGGAAGGTCCGCCAGGAGAGGTGGTCATAGGTGTACGCGGTGTGGAAGCCCAGTTCCTCGGCCCGCTGCCAGCGCTCCTTGCCGCCTTCGTGCCAGCGGCGGACGGGCAGGATCACGGTGCTCAGACGCAAACTCATGTATCCGAGCGTATGCCCCGAGAACGTGCGCCCCTGCAGCTCCTCGCCCCTGCCTGGTCAGTGCGGGGCCGGGAAGCGGAGGTAGGCAGGGGGTACGGCGGCGGTGAGCCAGACGCCGTTGGCGCTGACCTGGAAGACATGGCCGTCGCGGTGCATCGCGCCCGCGTCGACGGAGAGCACGACCGGCCGGCCGCGACGGGCGCCGACGCGGGTGGCGGTCTCGCGGTCGGGCGAGAGATGCACGGCGTGGCGGTTCATGGGCCGCAGGCCCTCGACGCGGATCGCGGCCGTACTGCGGGCCACCGTGCCGTGGAAGAGGTACGCGGGCGGGGTCGCTGGAGGCAGATTGAGGTCGACGTCGACGGAGTGCCCCTGACTGGCACGGATCCGGCCGTCCGCCACGGCGAAGCGCTGTTTGTCGTTCACGGCCACCACATGCTCCAGCTCGGCACGCGTGAAGCGGAAACCGTGCGCCTCCGCTGCCGCGATGAGGGCGTCGATCTCCACCCAGCCGCTCTCGTCGAGCGTGAGACCGATCCTTTCCGGCTGATGACGCAGGTGCTTGGACAGGTATTTCGACACCTTCACGGTGCGGCGCTCGCCCGCCGAGCCGTCGGAGGGGGCTTCTCTATTCATCCGTTCAGCCTCGCTCCGAAGCGTTCTCCTCGCACTTGATTTTCGTCCACCGACTTTTCATCCATCACATTTCGTCCACAGGTTTGATCCACAGCCAAGTCCAGTTATCCACAGGGGAATTGGCGATTCTGTGGACAACACCCAAGCCGTTTAGCCCTTTTGGTCAACAGATCCGTGATTGAGGCGACTTGCCGCAAGTGAGTCCAATGTCCTGGCCTGAACCTCACGTTCGGCGGCCGCCGCCACGAACGCGGCGGCATTCTCCCGCCCAACGAGGCTCTCCACGGCCTGCATTGTCGACGCGGGAAGCGCCACACGAAGCGGCTCGTTCGTACGTGAGGGCGGCTGCCCGGACGCGAGGTGCTGCTGGAGGTGCCGGGTCGCGAACAGCCGCATGGCGCGGGCCAGTTCGGCGTCGACGGACTGCTGTGCAAGGGGCCTCAGACGCCGGACGAGCGCGGCCGCCTCCGCCGCGTCCGCCTCGCTCGGCGGATGCTGGCCGAGATAGCGCGCGAAGACATGCTCTGTGGTGAACTCCAGGAAACGGGAGGCTATGTGCTCGACCTGCCCCCTCAACTCCCGCAGATGGCCCGATATTGCGGACAGCGGAACCCCGGCGGCATGCAACTCCACGGCGACCGCGAGCTCTTGAGGGCTTGGCACCAGGAATTCGTCTTCCCTGCCCGGCATGGGCTCGAGCACGCCGAGCGCTATCGCGTCGGCCACCGCGGCCTCGTCAGGCTCTCCGCCGAACGCCGCGTCCAGCTCCGCCCGCGTCATCCGGTCGGCCTTCTCGTCCGTCCACGGGCCGCCGACCTCGGCGGCGAGACCCAGGACGCCGCCGAGTCCCCGGCCCGCGTCCCAGGCTTCGAGCAGCTCCTTGATGGAGGCCAGGGTGTAGCCCCTGTCGAGCAGATCGGCGATCTGTCTCAACCGGGCCAGATGCGCGTCGCCGTACACATTGGCCCGGCCGCGCCGCTCGGGCCGGGGGAGCAGGCCGCGGTCCTGGTAGGCGCGGATCGTGCGGACCGTGGCGCCGCTGTGGTGCGCCAGATCCTCGATGCGGTACTCCGCCGGTCTGGGCCCGGCGCCGCGGTGACCCACTGGCCCCTGCCCGGCGCCGTGGTGACCCACCGGTCCCTGCCCGGCGCCCGACTGCTCGTCCACGCTCCCCGCCTCCGTAAACCCTCGTGCTAGGCGATGGCCGCTCGGCCGACCGCAGCGGCCGCGGCCCGTGCCGCGGGTGACTCCGCCAGATATTCGACGGCCTTGCGCAGCGAGCCTTCCTGCGAGGGATGGTACGACCGCCGCAGATAGCGGGGTATGGCCGCACCGAGCTCCCGCCATGGGGGCAGCAGGCCCTTCCGGACGGCCTTGTTGTGCTCGACCAGCGAGTAGCGGAGGCGGCCCGCGAGCTGGGGGTCCCGGCGCATCAGATAGGCGGTGCCCCAGACCCACAGGTACAGCATCACGGGCGCCGTGACCGTCATGCCCGCGATGCGGCGGGCATAGCGGGGCAGGCCATCGCCGCCGCAGTGCTGATACATGTCGAAGGCGACCGAGCGATGCTCGACCTCCTCCGCGCCGTGCCAGCGCAGCAGGTCGAGCATGACCTCGTCGCCGTCCGCGTGGTCCAGGCCGTCGGCGTGCAGCACCCAGTTCCCCAGGACCGCCGTGAACTGCTCGATCGCCGCGACGACCGCGAGGCGGAAGCGCAGCCACTCCTGCGTCGGTATCGGAGCACCCAACGGCGGCTTCTCGCCGAGGAGTTTCTCGAAGAGGAAGTCGACGTACTTGGTGAACGCGGCGGTGTCGAGCCGCTGTGCCGCCAGGTGATCGAGCACGTGCGCGTGCTGCACGCTGTGCGTCGCCTCCTGCCCCATGAACCCCTTGACGTCCTTGAGCAGCACTGGATCCGTGACCAGGGGCAGGCCTTCCTTGAAGACCTTCACGAACCACCGCTCCCCCGCGGGGAGAAGCAGATGCAGCACGTTGATCACGTGGGTGGCGGTGGGCTCGTCCGGTATCCAGTGCAGCGGGGTCCGATCCCAGTCGAACGAGACCCGGCGCGGAACGATCGCGTAGTGCTCCTCGGTGTTCGTGTCGGTGCTCTTCTCCGTGCTCACAGTGGCGGCTCCAATCGGGCTATCGCACGCAGGACCTTGGGCGTGAAGCGGGACATGAGGTGGGCTCCACGGGCCTCCGGGGTGACCGGGACGACGGCCTGGTTCTTGACGACCGCGCGCAGGATCGCGTCGGCGACCTTCTCCGGCGGGTAGTTCCGCAGGCCGTACAGGCGCGAGGTCTTCTTCTGGCGGCGCTTCTCCTCCTCGGCGTCGACGCCGGTGAAGTGCGTGGTCGCCGTGATGTTCGTGTTCACGAAGCCGGGGCATATCGCGGAGACCCCGATGCCCTGGCCCGCCAGCTCCGCGCGCAGGCACTCGCTGAGCATCAGGACCGCCGCCTTGGAGGTGCTGTAGGCAGGGAGGGCCTTGGAGGGCTGATACGCCGCCGCGGACGCGGTGTTGACGATGTGACCGCCCTGGCCGCGCTCGGCCATCTGCTTGCCGAAGAGCCGGCAGCCGTGGATCACGCCCCACAGATTGACGTCGAGGACCTTCTTCCAGTCCTCGGCGCTCGTGTCGAGGAACGAGCCGGAGAGACCGATCCCCGCGTTGTTCACCAGGACGTCGACGACGCCGTACTCCCTGGCGACCTTCTCAGCGAGCTTCTCCATGGCCTGCTCGTCGGTGACGTCGACCGTCTCGCCCCAGGCCTCGGGGGCGCCGATCAGACGGGACATCTCCGCCGTGCGCGCCGCGCTCTCCGCGTCCCGGTCGACGGCCACGACGCGTGCGCCCGCCTCGGCGAACGCGAAGGCGGTGGCCCGGCCGATGCCGCTGCCGGCGCCCGTGACCAGGACCAGCTGGCCGCCGAATCGATCGGCGTGCTTCCCCGTGGCCACGCTGTCGTTGGCGGGCACGCCGTCCTCGTTCGTGGTGACGAAGTCCGTGATCCACGCGGCCAGTTGGTCGGGGCGGGTGCGGGGCACCCAGTGCTTGGCCGGGATGCTGCGGCGCACCAACTCCGGTGCCCACAGCTCCAGTTCGTCGTAGAGCCGCTCGGACAGGAAGATGTCGCCGGACGGAGTGATGAGCTGCACGGGGGCGTGCGCGTAGGCATCGGCGCGGGGCCTGCGCATCCGCGCGCGGACGTTGTCGCGGTAGAGCCACGCCCCGTGCGCGGCGTCCGACGGCAGCGACGACGTCGGGTAGTCGCCCGCCGGCACCTTCTCCACGCGTTCGAGGATCTTGGGCCACCGCTTGCCGAGCGGACCACGCCAGGCGAGCTCGGGAAGCACCGGTGTGTGCAGCATGTACACGTACCAGGACTTGGCGCCCTGGCCGAGGAGCTGGCCGACCTTGCGCGGTGTTGGCCGGGTCATTCGCTTCTTGATCCAGTGCCCGAAGTGGTCGAGCGAGGGCCCCGACATCGACGTGAAGGACGCGATGCGCCCCTCGGTGCGCTTGACCGTCACGAACTCCCAGGCCTGCACCGAACCCCAGTCGTGGCCGACCAGATGCACCGGTTTGTCCGGGCTCACCGCGTCCGCGACGGCCACGAAGTCATCGGTCAGCTTCTCCAGGGTGAAGCCGCCCCGCAACGGCTGCGGAGCCGTCGACCTGCCATGGCCCCGCACGTCGTAGAGCACGACGTGGAAGCGGTCGGCGAGGCGCTCGGCGACCTCCGACCAGACCTCCTTGGAGTCCGGATAGCCGTGCACGAGCAGCACCGTGGGCTGTGTCGGGTCGCCCAGCTCGGCGACGCACAGCTCCACTCCGCCCGTACGCACCCAGCGCTCGCGGGCGTCCTTGATTCCCTTGGTGATTCCTCCCGTGGTCATGCGGCGGCCCTCTCCTCAGCCCAGCGCCGCACATGCGGCAGATCGTCGTCCAGCCAGAACGCGCTCTCTTCGGGGTCCTTGGAGTCGGTGACGACCAGGATCTCCTCGAACTTCGCGCCCGTACCCCTGAATCCGAGGTGCGGTTCGACCGCCCAGAGCCCCTTCTGGGGCGGGTGGTCGGAGAATTTGTACGGCGACCAGAGCGGCGACCAGCCGTCCCGGTGCCCATGGATCGCGTCGCTGGCAAGGCCCTTCAGGGACTGCGTGCCGAAGCCGAAGACGTTCGGCGACAGGCGGCGCTCCTTGACCCGGTCGACCTTGTGCGCGATGACGCCGAAGGGATACGCGCGATGGCGGTTGGCATAGCCCTGGCGGACCATGAGCCGGTCCACGTCCTCATAGATCTCGCGCAACGGGCGGCGCTCACGCACCTCGCGCAGGAGCAGCTCGCGGTGCGCCTCCAGATCGGCGAGCAGCTTGTCGTGCACGGGATTGAGGCCGAGGCAGCCCGAGTAGCCGATGTCCGCCGTGTATCCCTTGTAGACCGGGGCCATGTCGAGGATGAAAGGCATCCCCGGCTCGAGGCGGCGGTTGGTGGGGAAGAACTGCAGCGGTATCCGGAAGTTCACGAACGCCGTGCGGTCCCCGAACCAGGCGAAGGGCAGGTGGAACCAGTCCCGCACACCCCGCTCCCGCAGCCACTCACGCTGCATCCGAGCCGCCTCGCGCTCGGTCACGCCCGGCTTGAGCTGCGCCGCGACCGCCTCCGCGCATTCATACGCGAGGGTCTGCACTTCCCTGAACCCCCGCAGTTCCGCGGAGAGTTCACCTGCCACTGCTGAGGTCATGCCACCGTCCGTCCGTGTCCGTTCCATCGCAGTACGCGTCCGTAACTTGACACTGATGAATGTGACAATGCTCAGCGGCTACGTCAATAGCTGTGCACGAGCCGGACCCGACTCCGGGGTTAAGCCGGGGGCATCCCCCAGGGGGCGACCTCAGGACGACCCTTACGGGCCCGTAATACCCGAGAGTGAGGCGAGGACAGCACCCTGGTCTGACGCTCGGTGTGGTCTGCGCCACTACCTTCGAAACGTGACTGTGATCGCGACCGAAAGCCTGAGCAAGCGGTTCCCGAGGGTGACCGCGCTTGACCGGCTCTCCATGGACATCGGGCCCGGTGTAACCGGACTCGTCGGAGCCAATGGAGCCGGCAAGTCCACACTGATCAAGATCCTGCTGGGTCTGTCCCCCGCCACGGAGGGCACCGCCGCTGTGCTCGGCCTCGACGTCGCCACCAGCGGCGGCCAGATCCGTGAGCGCGTCGGCTATATGCCCGAGCACGACTGCCTGCCGCCCGACGTCTCGGCCACCGAGTTCGTCGTCCACATGGCGCGCATGTCGGGACTGCCGCCCACGGCGGCCCGTGAACGCACCGCGGACACGCTGCGGCACGTCGGTCTTTATGAGGAGCGCTACCGCCCCATCGGGGGCTATTCGACAGGCATGAAGCAGCGCGTGAAACTCGCGCAGGCCCTCGTCCACGACCCGGACCTGGTCTTCCTTGACGAACCGACCAACGGCCTCGACCCCGTGGGCCGCGACGAGATGCTCGGCCTCATCCGCCGCGTCCACACGGACTTCGGCATCTCCGTCCTGGTCACCTCGCACCTGCTCGGCGAGCTCGAGCGCACCTGTGATCACGTCGTCGTCATCGACGGCGGCAAGCTCCTGCGGTCCAGCTCCACCACCGACTTCACCCAGACCACCACGACGCTGGCCGTCGAGGTGACGGACACCGACGAACACCCCGACGGCACGAAGGTGTTCCGCGAGGCACTTCAGGGTCGAGGGGTCACCACCCACGAGGGAAGCGGCCTGCCCGGCGCCGGGCACACCGTGCTGCTCGAAGCGGTCGGCGACGAGACGTACGACCTGGTCCGCGATCTCGTCGCGGACCTCGGCCTCGGCCTGGTCCGGATGGAACAGCGCAGGCACCACATCGCAGAGGTCTTCCAGTCCGAACAGTCCGAACAGTCCGAACAGCCGGAACAGTCCGGACAGTCCGAGAAAACCGAGCTGACGGAAGCGCGGAAGGAGGCGGTCCGCCATGGCGGTTGAGCAGCCCCCGGCACACGCCGGCGAACAGACCCAGATCCACAACATCGGCTATCGCAACTACGACGGCCCGCGCCTGGGCCGCGCCTACGCCCGCCGCTCGCTCTTCTCACAGAGCCTGCGCGGGGCGTACGGACTCGGCCGCTCGGCCAAGTCCAAGGTCCTCCCCATGATTCTCTTCGCGGTGATGTGCGTCCCCGCCGCGATCATGGTGGCGGTCGCCGTGACCACCAAGGCGAACGACCTCCCCCTCGACTACACCCGCTACGCGATCGTGCTGCAGGCCGTCATCAGTCTCTTCCTCGCCGCCCAGGCTCCCCAGACGGTCTCCCGCGACCTGCGCTTCAAGACCGTCCCCCTCTACTTCTCCCGCCCCATCGAGCACAGTGACTACGTACGCGCCAAGTTCGCGGCGATGGCCTCCGCGCTCTTCGCCCTCACGGCCGCGCCGCTGCTCGTCCTCTACGTAGGGGCGCTGCTCGCCAAGCTCGACTTTGCGGACCAGACCAAGGGCTTCGCCCAGGGGCTCGTCTCCGTGGCGCTGCTCTCGCTCCTCTTCTCCGGCATCGCCCTCGTCATCTCCGCGATCACGCCCCGCCGCGGCTTCGGGATCGCCGCTGTCATCGCCGTACTGACCATCAGCTACGGAGCGGTGTCCACGGTCCAGGCCATCGCCTACGAACAGGGCAGCACCGACGCCATCGCCTGGCTCGGCCTCTTCTCGCCGATCACGCTCATCGACGGCGTACAGACCGCCTTCCTCGGCGCGACCTCCGCCTTCCCCGGAGGGGAAGGCCCCTCGTCCGGCACGGGCGTGGTCTACGTGATCGTCGTCCTCGCCCTCATCGCGGGCTGCTACGGCGCGATGATGCGCCGCTACCGAAAGGTCGGGCTGTGAGCACCATCAACATCGACCACACCTCCCGCTGGTTCGGCAACGTGGTGGCGGTCAACGACATCACGATGAACGTAGGCCCGGGCGTCACCGGCCTCCTCGGTCCGAACGGCGCGGGGAAGTCCACCCTCATCAACATGATGGGCGGCTTCCTCGCCCCCTCCACCGGCAGCGTCACCCTCGACGCCAAGCCGATCTGGCGCAACGAACAGATCTACAAGGACATCGGCATCGTCCCCGAGCGCGAGGCGATGTACGACTTCCTCACCGGACGCGAATTCGTCGTCGCCAACGCCGAGTTGCACGGCCTGGACAAGCGGGCCGCGCACAAGGCCCTCGCCACGGTCGAGATGGAGTACGCGCAGGACCGCAAGATCTCGACGTACAGCAAGGGCATGCGCCAGCGCGTGAAGATGGCGTCCGCCCTCGTCCACGAACCGTCCGTGCTCCTGCTCGACGAGCCGTTCAACGGCATGGACCCCCGCCAGCGCATGCAGCTGATGGACCTGCTGCGGCGCATGGGAGACGAGGGCCGCACGGTCCTCTTCTCCTCGCACATCCTCGAAGAGGTCGAGCAACTCGCCTCGCACATCGAGGTGATCGTGGCCGGCCGGCACGCGGCGAGCGGTGACTTCCGCAAGATCCGCCGCCTGATGACCGACCGCCCGCACCGCTACTTGGTGCGTTCCAGCGACGACCGCGCCCTGGCCGCCGCCCTGATCGCAGACCCGTCGACGGCAGGAATCGAAGTCGACCTCAAGGAAGGCGCCCTGCGCATCCAAGCCATCGACTTCGGGCGCTTCACCGCCCTGTTGCCACGCATCGCCCGCGATCACGACATCCGGCTCCTCGCGGTCTCGCCATCGGACGAGTCCCTCGAGTCGGTCTTCTCCTATCTCGTCGCGGCCTGAAGGGAGCCATCGTGTACGACCCCACTGTCGCCCGGCTCACCTACCGGGCCCTGCTCGGCCGCCGCCGGGCGCTGATCCTCTTCACCCTGCCCGTCCTGCTGATCGTCATCTCCGCCGCGGTCCGCGGATTCAGCGGCGCCGACGACCAGGTCGCCTCCGACCTCCTCGGCGGCTTCGCGCTCGCCACGATGGTGCCGATCATCGGCGTCATCGCGGGCACCGGAGCCATCGGCCCGGAGATCGACGACGGCTCCGTCGTCTATCTCCTCTCCAAGCCGGTCAAGCGGCCCACGATCATCGTCACCAAGCTCACCGTCGCCATCGCCGTGACCATGGCGTTCTCAGCGATCCCGACCTTCATCGCGGGCATGATCCTGAACGGCAACGGCCAGCAGATCGCCGTGGCGTACACCATCGCCGCCCTGGTCGCCTCCATCGCGTACGCCGCGCTCTTCCTGCTCCTCGGCACCATCACCCGGCACGCGGTGGTCTTCGGACTCGTCTACGCCCTCGTGTGGGAGGCCCTCTTCGGGACGCTGGTCTCCGGGGCGCGCACGCTCAGCGTCCAGCAGTGGTCGCTCGCCGTCGCACAGAAGACCGCGGGCGGCGACCTGGTCACCTCGGACGTCGGACTGCCGGTCGCCACGGTGCTCCTTGTCGGCGTCACGGTCCTGGCCACCTGGTATGCCGGGCAGAAGCTGCGGTCGCTGACGCTGGCCGGGGAGGAGTGATTAATTCAGTGGCGGGCAAGTCGGGGCGCGGGCACAGTAGTTGTGTCACCGCGCCACGACCCTGGCGCCCGCTTACTGGGAGAGGAGCCGACGTGTCCATCAGTAGTCCGTCGAGTTCCCAGCAGGGCAGCCCGCGGCAGGCTTCGGAGTAGTTACTCACTCCGTAGAGCCCCGCCCACGGGGGAGTTGCCCGGGGCGGCCGCTTCGAGCGCGCACTTCGCTGCGCGGGCCGCCCACCCGGAGGATTGGCCGAGTGGTAAGGCAGCGGCTTGCTAAGCCGTCGTCGGGACCGAAATCCCGCGCGCGTTCGATCCGCGCATCCTCCGCCAGACGTCGCACTGAGCCGAGGCCCGCCGACAGGCGGCCTCAGGCTCTCAGGCCCTCAGGCCAGGAACCGCTCGAGCACCACCGCGATGCCGTCGTCCTCGTTCGACGTCGTCACCTCGTCGGCCACCGTCTTGAGTTCCTCATGGGCGTTGGCCATCGCCACGCCATGTGCCGCCCAGCCGAACATCGGGATGTCGTTGGGCATGTCGCCGAAGGCGATCGTGTCCGAGGCCTTCGCGCCCAGACGGCGGGCCGCGAGGGACAGGCCCGTCGCCTTGGAGAGACCGAGGGGGAGCAGCTCGACGATGCCTTCGCCGGCCATCGTCACGCCGACCAGGCCACCCGCCACCTGACGCGCCACCGAGGCCAGCTCGTCGTCGCTCAGGCCCGGGTGCTGGACGTACACCTTGTTCAGCGGGGCCGCCCACAGCTCGGCGACATCGGTGAACGGGACGGCGGGCAGCGGGCCGTCCTGCACCGCGTACCCAGGACCCACGATCACTTCGCCGTCGAGGCCGTCACGGCTCGCGGCGAGCGCCAGCGGGCCGATCTCCGCCTCTATCTTGGCGAGGGCGATGCCGGCCAGCTGCCGGTCGAGCGTGACCGATGTGAGCAACCGGTGCTCGCCCGCGTGGTAGACCTGCGCGCCCTGCCCGCACACCGCAAGGCCGTCGTAGCCCAGATCGTCGAGGATGTGCCGGGTCCAGGGCACGGCACGGCCGGTGACGATGATGTGCGCGGCGCCCGCCGCGGTGGCCGCGGTGAGCGCGTCGCGCGTACGCGCCGAGACCGTGTCGTCGGAGCGCAGCAGCGTTCCGTCGAGGTCGGTCGCGACGAGTTTGTACGGGAAGGACGGCGTGGCGGGAGCAGGGTGGCTCACTTGTTGATGGGCTCCAAGATCTCTCGTCCCCCCAGGTACGGACGCAGCACCTCGGGGACCCACACGGAGCCGTCGGCCTGCTGGTGGTTCTCCAGGAGGGCGACGATCGTGCGCGGGACGGCGCAGAGCGTGCCGTTCAGCGTCGCGAGCGGCTGCGTCACCTTCTTGCCGTCGCTCTCGTCGCGCATCCGGATCGACAGACGGCGCGACTGGAAGGTGTCGCAGTTCGACGCGGAGGTCAGCTCGCGGTACTTGCCCTGCGTCGGGATCCAGGCCTCGCAGTCGAACTTCCGCGACGCCGACGAGCCCAGGTCACCCGTGGCCACGTCGATGACCTGGAACGGCAGGCCGAGGCCGGTCAGCCACTGCTTCTCCCACTCCAGGAGGCGCTTGTGCTCGCTCGTAGCGTCCGCCGGGTCGACGTACGAGAACATCTCGACCTTGTCGAACTGGTGCACGCGGAAGATGCCGCGGGTGTCCTTGCCGTACGTGCCGGCCTCGCGGCGGAAGCAGGGCGAGAAGCCCGCGTACCGCAGGGGCAGCTTGTCGGCGTCGATGATCTCGTCCATGTGGTAACCGGCGAGCGCGACCTCGGAGGTGCCGACCAGGTAGTAGTCGTCCTTCTCCAGGTGGTAGACGTTCTCGGCGGCCTGGCCGAGGAAGCCCGTGCCCTCCATGGCGCGCGGGCGGACCAGGGCGGGCGTCAGCATCGGGATGAACCCGGCCTCCGTCGCCTGCGCGATCGCCGCGTTCACCAGGGCCAGTTCGAGCAGCGCGCCGACACCCGTGAGGTAGTAGAAGCGCGATCCCGAGACCTTCGCGCCGCGCTCGACGTCGATGGCGCCGAGCGCCTCGCCGAGCTCCAGGTGGTCCTTGGGCTCGAAGCCCTCGGCCGCGAAGTCGCGCGGTGTGCCGATGGTGTCGAGGACGACGAAGTCCTCCTCGCCGCCGACCGGGACGTCCGGGTGTACGAGGTTGCCCAGCCGGCCAAGGAGGCGCTTGGTCTCCTCGTCGGCCTCGTCCTGGGCGGCGTTGGCCGCCTTGACGGCGGCGGAGAGCTCGCCGGCCTTCTTCAGGAGCTCGGCCTTCTCGTCACCCGAGGCCTTGGGGATGAGCTTGCCGAGCGCCTTCTGCTCGGAACGGAGCTCGTCGAAGCGGAGCCCGGACGACCTGCGCCGCTCGTCGGCGGAGAGCAGGGCGTCGACGAGCGCGACGTCCTCTCCACGGGCGCGCTGGGAGGCGCGAACACGGTCGGGGTCCTCACGGAGCAGGCGAAGGTCAATCACCCCACCAGGCTACCGTCGAGCGGTTCCGGCTCTCGACTCGGTAATCCACTCTGTAGCGTTATGACCGATTTGCCGGAATGGGAATTCCCGAAAGAGGCTCGACGAGAATGAGCCAGCAGTCGGCCATCGGTCGGCTTCCGCGCACCTGTCGAGCAGTTGCCGAATCTCGCTCCGGCCCCCCTGCTTCCGGGTCAATGAAAAGGGTGTCATTCCCCGAAATGGGGCAGAGGGGACTCGCCCCATTGACCTGATCCCCTTGCATGGAGCGGGACTTGGGAGCGCGGTTGTCCACAGGAATATCCCCTGCCGAAAAGTTATCCACAGGCTGTGCGAAAGATCTGTGGATGCCGGAAGAGATCGTTCCGAAAGCCGCATGCGCGACGAAGGATTCCCGTCCCAAACCACCCTCACACCCACTTTCGAGTGGAAATGGTTCGCTCCAAAGAGTTGATCAATGGAAAAGAGTGGACGAGGGGTGACGTGCGCGACTGTGGACGCACTTGCAGGGTGTGGGCCGATTTGTCGACCATGTCGTGCTTCGTTGTCGACTTGTCCCCAGGTCAAGAACGGGCCCTGTGGATAACTTTGTGGACAACGTAAATCAGCAGGTAAGACCGCTCGCCCGACCAGTCGGCACGCTGATCGGCTCATCGGGCCTCCCGCTCAGGACCGGCCGTCCTGGCACTGGGTCAGCCAGTCCGACGCCGCAAGGAACTCGCCATCGGTCGTGCCGGGCCGCAGCGGCCGGACGTCACCGGGCGCCACCCCCGCCCGCGGGTACGACCCGAGGAAACGCACCTGAGGGCAGATCCGTTTGAGGCCCATCAGGGCCTCGCCCACGCGGCGGTCCGTGATGTGGCCCTCGGCGTCCACGGAGAAGCAGTAGTCGCCGATGCGCTGACCGGTGGGGCGCGATTCGATCCGCATCAGGTTGACGCCGCGTACGGCGAATTCCTGGAGCAGTTCGAGCAGGGCGCCGGGGTGGTCGTCGCCGAGCCAGATGACCACCGAGGTCTTGTCCGCGCCGGTCGGCGCCGCGGGACGGGCCGGGCGGCCGACCAGGACGAAGCGGGTCTCGGCGGTCGCCGCGTCGTGGATCTCGCTGACCAGCGGCTCAAGGCCGTACGTCGCCGCCGCGAACTCACCCGCGAAGGCCGCGTCGAAGCGTCCCTCCTGGACCAGGCGCGCGCCGTCCGCGTTCGAGGCCGCCGATTCCCACAGGGCGTCCGGCAGGTTCGCGGCGAGCCAGTTGCGGACCTGGGGCTGGGCCACCGGGTGGCCGGTCACCGTCTTGATGTCCTTGAGCTGCGTGCCGGGCCGTACGAGCAGCGCGAAGGCGATCGGCAGGACGACCTCGCGGTAGATCATCAGCGGCTCGCCCTTGGCGAGCTCGTCGACGGTGGTCGTGACACCGCCCTCGACGGAGTTCTCGATCGGCACCAACGCGGCCGCCGCGTCGCCGGACCGGACCGCGTCCAGTGCGGCCGGCACGGACACCATCGGGATGAGCTCCCTGGTGGCCGCTTCCGGGAGCGTACGGAGGGCGGCCTCGGTGAAGGTGCCCTCGGGGCCGAGATAGGTGTAGCGCATCGCCGACATACCGTCACCCTAATGGCCTGTCCACGGCACGGCTCCCGCGTCTCACGAAGCGGCACCCGCCCCACGTACGAACGAGACCGAGACCCAGCCCTACCCCTCCAGCAGCCGCTGCCCCACGTACTCGCCCTTCGCGGCCCCGCCCGGCACCGCGAAGAGCCCGCTCGCCTCGTGCCGGATGAACTCCGACAGCGCGTCCCCGCGGTCGAGCTTGCGCTGCACCGGCACGAAGCCGCGCAGCGGGTCGGCCTGCCAGCACACGAAGAGCAGGCCCGCGTCCGGCTCCCCGCCCTTGTCGAAGCCGTCGTGGTACGAGAACGGGCGGCGCAGCATCGCGGAGCCGCCGTTCTGGTCGGGCCGGGTGATGCGGGCGTGGGCATTGAGGGCGATGACGTACTTGCCGTCCGCGCCTGCCTTCTCCAGCTTCGGCTCGGTGGTCTCCGAGCCGCCGGTCAGCGGTGAGCCGTCCGACTTGTGGCGCCCGATGACCGCCTCCTGGTCCTTGAGACCGAGCTTCTCCCAGTCGTCGAGGAGCATCCGGATGCGGCGTACGACGACATACGAGCCGCCTGCCATCCACGACGGGTCCCCCGTGGCGGGCACGTAGATCCGCCGTTCGAAGTCGTCCTCCGACGGCTTCGGGTTGTTCGTGCCGTCGATCTGACCCATCAGGTTGCGGGTCGTCATGGGGTGCGCGGTCGCGCCTGGCGAGCGGTTGAAGCCGTTCATCTGCCAGCGCACCCGCGCCGCGTCCCCCGCCTCCTTCTGGAGCGCGCGCAGCGCGTGGAACGCGACGAGCGGGTCGTTCGCCCCGACCTGCACCCACAGGTCGCCGTCGCTGCGCGCCTTGTCGAGGTGGTCGGAGGAGAAGTCCGGCAGCGGGTCGAGCGCCGACGGGCGCTGCTTCTCCAGGCCGGTGCGCCCGAAGAAGCTGTGGCCGAACCCGAAGGTGACGGTCAGGGACGACGGGCCCGCGTCGCGGGCGACATCCGTGTCCTCCCCCGCCGCGGCCTTGCCCGCCATCAGCCGCTCGGCCGTCGCCGACCAGCGGCGCAGCAGGGCGGCCGCCTCCTTGCGGCCCGCGCCCGCCGACAGGTCGAAGGCGATCAGATGGCCGCGGGACTGGACGGGCGTGGTGATGCCCGGCTGATGTTTCCCGTGAAACATGACCGTGTCCGCGCCAAGGGACGCCAGCGACGCCGCCTTCTCGGGGGTGTCCGAGGGAGCCGCGGCGTACCCGGCCGCACCGCCCGCCGCGCCGAGCGCGAGACCGGTGGCGCCGGCGGTGCCGAGCAGCCGCCGCCTCGAAATCCCGTTGTCCGCCATGGTGGTTCCGTTCAGCCGATCTGCGCGTTCTTGTTCACGGTCACTTGGTCGATGTCGGAGGTCCGCACGGTCACCGCGATCTTCCACTTGCCCGCCATCGGAATCTGCACCCCGCTCGAGCTCCAGTGTCCGGTGGCGATGCGGTCGGGGGCGACGGGCAGCGGGCCGACATCCTTCGACTTGAGGGTGAAGGAGACCTTCACCTCGGGGATGTCGAAGGCGCTGCCGTTCGGGCGCTTCACGAAGATGTGCATCTCGTTGCTGCCGGTGCGGCCCGGGTCCAGGTCGAGCTGCACGGTGCCCTTGCCGTCGTCGGAGCCCGTGTCGAAGGGGATCTTGAGGGTGAGCGGACCTGACCGCTGTGCGGCGGCTGCCGTCTTCGAAGCCGCGGCTTCCTCCTCCGTGCGTCCGGGCTCGGTGGAGGTGAGGACCGTGGTGACGGCGAGCAGGACGACGGCGACGCCCGCCTCGGCGAGCACGGAGCGCCGCAGGCCGGACCGGTTCGGGTCGGCGTCGCGGATCCGCTTCTCGCGGGCGGTGGTCATGGCGGCCTGCTGGCGGGCGAGTTGGGCCGAGCGCTTGGAGTCCTCTCCCGTGCCCCCGGCGGCCACCGTCACCGGCTTCTTCTCCACACGCTTGGCCGCCGCGTGCTTCTCCGCGTGCTTCTCCGCGTGCTTCTCCGCACGCTGCTCGACGACGGCCGCCGCCGCGGCCTCCGGCGCCACGTCGCCCGCCTGGCCCGCGATCCGCGCCGTCCAGCGCCGGGAGATCCAGGCGACGCCGACGAGGACGACCACCAGGCCGACCTTGATGAGGAGCAGCTGTCCGTACCACGTACCGGTGAGGGCCGACCACGAGCCGACCTGCCGCCACGACTGGTAGAGCCCGGTCGCGGCCAGGGCGACGACGCTGCTGAACGCCACGCGCGAGAAGCGCCGCACCGCCCCTGCCTCGACCGACGGCGCGAAGTAGAGGGCGACGACGAGCGCCGCTAGCCCGCCGAGCCAGGCGGCGACAGCGAGCAGATGCACGACGTCCACGGGCATCGCGATCCCGGCCTGGATGCCGGTCGAGGCGTGCTCGGCCATGGCCCAGGTCGCGCCGAGCCCGACGGCGACGACGCCTCCGCCGATCGCGAGCCCGAAGGTGAGGTCCCTGCGCTCCTTGGGGTCGGTTCGCTTTTCGTACGCACCGAAGAGGACGGCGATGAAGAGCGCGGCGGCGGCGAGGAGCAGCAGCCGTGAGACCAGCGCGGCTCCCGTCTTCGTCTGGAGCACGTCGCCGAGCTTGGCCATGTCGAAGGCGTCGGCGATCTTCCCCGACCCGGTGTAGGGCGCGCGGAGCAGCAGCATCACGAGGGTGGACGCGGTGAGCGTGACCCAGCCGGACACCACGAGGCGCTGCACGGGGCGCACGCCGGCGCCACGCGGCCAGCAGCCGAGCACGAAGGCCGCCCCGCCGACGACGAGGATGAACCCGGCGTACGAGAGGTAGCGCGCGAAGCCGTAGAGCCCGCCGACGAATCCGCCGCCCACCTCCTGGTCCGGCAGCGCGACCTTCGTGTCGGAGGGCGCGCCCACGGAGAAGGTGAAGGCCCCGGAGATGGGGTGGCTGTCGGCGGAGACGACTTGGTAGGCGACGGTGAAGGTGCCGTCGGGCAGCCCCTTGTGCAGCTTCACGCCGTACGTGTTGGCCCCGAGGTCACTGGTCTTGCCAGTGTCGACGCGCTTGCCGGCCGGGTCGAGCACCCGTACGGAACCGTCGGACATGGCGACCTTCTCGGAGAAGGTCAGTGAGACGCGGGCGGGCGCCGTGTCGACCACCGCCCCCTGCTTGGGGTCGCTGCCCGTCAGCGCGGCATGGGCGGAGGCGGGGGCCGCCGTGGCCAGCAGGGCGCCGAGGAAGACGGCGACGACGAGCAGGAGCCGTCCGACGCCGGGGGTTATCCCGAAGCGGGCGGCGGCCCCGGAGCGAGCTCCACAGCGGGGAGCGATGGTCTGCATCAGCGATCAGTCCCTCAGTGCGACGCGTGCTTGCCGGGCTTGGGGTTGTACGTGGCGGCCTTCACCGGGACCTCAATGTCGATGGGGTCCGACTTCTCGAAGTGCAGCGTCACCGCGACCTTGTCGCCCTGCTTCGGTTTGTGCTTGAGCTCCTCGAACATGAGGTGGTTGGCGCCCCGCGCGAAGTCGAGCTCGCCGTTCGCGGGTACGTCGAACGACTTCTGCTCCTTCATCGCGTTGCCCTTGGTGCTGTGCAACGTGACCTTCTTGGCGAGGGAGCTGGTCACCGAGGTGAGCTTGTCGGCGCCGCCCTTGTTCGTGACGGTGAAGAACCCGGAGGCCATGGTGTCCATGGCAGGCTCGGGCATGAAGGCGCCGGCGACCTTGAGCTCGGGCTTGTCCGATGCCGCGCCGCCGTCCTTGTCGGCGGACGCGTCGGAGCAGCCCGCGAGGGCGAGCCCCGCCGTCAGTGCGATGGCGCCGCCGATGAGAGTGCGGCGGTTCACGGGGTCGCTCCCTTGACGATCTTGGGGAGGTCCTTGGTGTAGTCGTCCACCGTGGTGTCCTCGCCGTACAGGACGTACCCGGCGTCGGTCTTCGGCGAGAACGCGATGACCTGCGTGCCGTGCATCGAGACGACCTTGCCCTTCTCCTTCTTGGAGGGCTCGATGCTGATGCCGAGGGTGCGGGCGCTGCCCTGGATGGTGTCGAAGTCACCGGTCAGACCGATGAAGTCGGTGTCCTGGGCCTTGAGCCACTTACCGAGGGCCTCGGGTGTGTCGCGCTCGGGGTCCGTGGTGACGAAGACGACCTGGAGCTTGTCCTGTTCGGCCTTGGGCAGCTGCTTCTTGGCGACGGCGATGTTGCTCATCGTCAGGGGGCAGACGTCCGGGCAGTTGGTGTAGCCGAAGTAGATGAGCGTCGGCTTGCCCTTGGTCTCGGCGCGCAGGTCGTACTTCTTGCCGTGCGTGTCCTTGAGGACGAGGTCCGGCTTCTCGAAGGGCTTGTCGAGGATGGTCGCGGCCTTGTCGCCGTTGGACTCGACGGAGACGTCCGCGACGGGCTTCTTGCCGTCGTCACCGCCGCCGCAGGCGGACAGGGTGAGGGTGGCCGCGGCCAGCATGGCGGCGGCGAGCAGCTTTTTCTTGCGCATACGAAAATGTCCCAGATGTGAGGGGGCCCGGGCGCACCGGGGGCAGGCGAAACGCCCCCGGTGCGGCCCGAAGGGTGGCTCAGCTGTTGGCGCGCCGACGCCCGGCGAGCACGCCGAACGCCACGCCTGCGGCGCCGACGACGATGCCGACGATGCCGAGGACGCGGGCGGTGGAGTCGCTGCTGTCGGAGGACGCGGCGGACTCGCTCTTGTCGTCCTTGGCCTCGGCCTTGTCATCGGCCTTGTCGTCGTGCGAGGCGGCGGCGCCGTGGCCGTCGGACGCGGCGGTCAGGGCGAGGGCGGGCGCCGGGTGCTCCGGCTCCTCCTGGCCCTTCTGCTGCGGCTCGATCCAGCGGACGACTTCCTTGTTGTCGTACGTCTGGACGGCCTTGAAGACGAGCTCGTCGGCGTCCTCGGGCAGCGCGCCGATGGAGAGCGGGAACTTCTGGAAGGTGCCCGGCTGGACACCCTTGCCGTCGGCGGTCCAGGTGACCTTGGAGACGGCCTCGTCGATCTTCTCGCCGTGCATCTCCAGCGGCTTGTCGAGCTTCGTCTTGGTGACCTTGGCGGTCCAGCCGGGGACGGGCTGCGTCATGACGGAGGCGAGCGGGTGGTCCTCGGGGAAGGAGATCTCGAGCTTGTTGGTCGAGGCGTCGTCCATCTCGTTCGGCACCTTGAAGTTGACCGTGGCGTAGCCGCCCTTGGCGGCCTCGCCCTCGGCCGTGACGCTGACGTGCGCGAAGGCGGGGACGGAGAGCAGCAGGACGGCGGAGGCGGCGACGCCACCGACGACGGAGACGCGGGAGGCCTTCACGGTGGACAGCGCAGACAGAACAGACATGGCTAGAACACTCCACTTTCAGCGGTGGTGATCAGCGGTGCCGAGCACGTCGGCAGCGGTGATCAGGGGAGAGTGCGCGCGGCGGCGAACCGAGCGGGCACGCGCGCGTGGACGCCGCCGGCCGTGAGGCACCTCTCCGTAGTGCTGCGGTAGGAGTGCGTCGCGTCAGGCAGCGAGTGCGAGTGCGGCGGCGGCCGGCGGGCCCCGCCTGATCACCGTGTGCTGGAGCGCGGTGGTGTGCGGCTTCGGCGGTCCGAAGAACGCTGTTCGGGGTGTCCGGAGATCCGCACCGGGCGCCCCGGGAAGTCCGGCGCGCAGGACGCGTACGAGAGCGAGCGCCCCGCGCAGGGAACGTACGAGAGCCCCCTCGGCGACTCCGTAAGCCCCGTGTGCCGAGAGCCGCGCAAGCCGGAGCAGCGCGATGTCGCCGTGGCGCAGCAGCCAACCGGCGGCGACGGCGGCCAGTACGTGCCCCAGGAGCATCGGAAGCGACGGGAGCAGCGACATGGAGTCCATCGCCGTGTCCGCCGCCGTGGCCGGGGCGCTGTGGTGCGTGGCGTGGCTCGCGGCCCCGCCGCCCGGCTCCACGCCCGCCGTCGTCAGGATCCGGTGGGCCTGGGCGGGACTGAGGTTGGCGGCGCCGGCCCCGCACACCAGACGCGCGGCCCGCTCCACCAGCGAGGGTTCGGCGGACGCCACCGCAGTGCCGCCGTGCTGGCCGACTCCGAAGAGCGCATGCAGGCCGACCTGCCCCGCGGCGAGCGCGGCGGCGATGCCCGGCAGCGAGCGCTCACGCCCGGCGAGCGGAGCCGCTACGGCGAATACGGCGAGGAATCCGATGCCCAGCGTCCACAGCGGGACGGCGGCGCAGGAAGCGAGCACATGGCCCCCGGCGGACAGCACGACGCAGAGCACGGCGAACACCGCGGCTCTCAGCAGCCGGAGGTCGACTCCGGCGCGCGCCTCGCGCTGGTGGGGGGCAGTCATGGCCGGAACATCATTGCACTGGGCTTACCCGCCGCATACGGCAGGTCCGCAAGCTCCCATGGGTGCCGATGGATGCCCATGGATGCCGATGGGTGCCGTTCGATGTCCATCGGCACCGAATGGGTGCCTTTCGGGACGCTTGAAAGTGGCTTGTGAGCGGCATGTCTACACCGTCGTGAGTCGTCCGCGCGTCCGCCGTATGGGCGGCATCACGTCAACTGCGCGCTTATACACGGGCGCTTACGGCAATACGTATCGGTATGTCGAGCCGCGGCCAGGAGGCTGGAGCATGAGCATGTGGTGGTCTCTCCATTTGCGGCGCGAAGCTGCGAGCGTCCCGCTGGCCCGCCGGTTGCTGATCGGCACGATGGAGACCGCGGGGGTGGATCCTGACGTCTCGTACGACCTGTCGGTGGCTCTCAGCGAGGCCTGTGCCAACGCGGTGGAGCACGGCGGCGCGGCGGTGCCCCCCGAGGGGGCGGCCGGGGCCTATCGGGTGACGGCGTACCTGGACGGCGAGAAGTGCCGCATCGAAGTGGCCGATTCAGGTCCGGGGTTCGTCCCTGTCGCGACGCACGCTTCCGACTCCGCCGAGCATGGACGCGGGCTGTTTCTCATCCAGGAGCTCGCCGATCATGTGCACTACGGCCAGCGGCCGGGTGGCAGAGGCGGCGCGGTGATCAGCTTCGACAAGATCCTCAAGTGGCGCGAGGACACGCCGCTCGTCACGGCCTGAACCCGCTGTGGGCCCCCAGAAGCCTCCTGAATCCGTCTGGAGCCGTCTGAAGCCCTGAGGCTCACTCGGGCGGCAGCGCCCGGCACAAAGCCTCGAGTGCCGCTCCGTAGGCGTGCTCCGGTGGCGTGGAGTAGCCGACGACCAGGCCGTCGGGAGCGGGCATGGTGGCCTCAGGGTGGCGGAACTCGGCGAGGCCCTCCAGTGCGAGCCCCTGCCAGGCGGCCGCCTTCGCCGTGGACTGTTCGGTGCCGGGCGGCAGCCGCAGGACGGCGTGCAGGCCCGCGGCGACTCCGGTCGGGCTGATGTGCGGGGCATGCGTGGCGAGGGCGGCGACGAGCTGGTCGCGGCGGTGGCGGTAGCGCTGACGCATACGGCGGATGTGCCGGTCGTAATGGCCCGACTCGATCAGATCGGCCAGCGTGAGCTGGTCGATGACGCTCACCCACGCCTCTCGTTCGCCCTTCGCCGCGAGCACCCCGTCGATGAGGTGTTCGGGCAGAACAAGCCACCCCAGACGCACTCCCGGAGAGAGGCTCTTGCTGACCGAGCCCATGTAGATGACGCGTTCGGAATCCAAACCCTGTACGGCGCCCACCGGCTCCCGGTCGTAGCGGAACTCGCCGTCGTAGTCGTCCTCCAGGACGAGGCCGCCGCGGGTGCGCGCCCAGTCGATCACCGCCGCGCGCCGGGTCGGGTGCAGGGGGCCGCCCGTCGGGAACTGGTGTGCGGGCGTGAGCAGTACACCCCGGATGCGCTGACTCTCAGTCAACTCCTCGATCCGGGCGCCCTTTTCGTCGAGGTCGAGCGGGACCGTCCGTACGCCCGCGGTCGCGAGGATGGAGCGATGGAAGCCGAGGCCGTACGACTCCACGGCCAGCCGGCCGCGCAGCATCCCGCCTCCGCCGGTACCGAACAGCAGCCGCAGGGCGTGCGCGAACCCGGAGCACACCACGATCCTCTCCGGGTCGGCGCGCACCCCTCGGGCCCGCCCCAGGTAGCCGGCGAGCGCCCGGCGCAGCTCGACGCGCCCCTGCGGGTCACCCGGCCCGAAGGCGTCGTTCGGCGCAGAGTTGAGGGCGCGCCGGGCCGCGGCGAGCCAGGCGGTGCGCGGGAAGGAGGCCGCGTCCGGCTGGCCCTGGCGCAGGTCGTACGCGGGCGGGGCGGGCTTCGTCGGCCGGGTGGGTGCCCGCTTGGGGACGCGGGTGCGGGCGGGAGGCGCCGCCCGGTCGGCCACCCGGGTGCCGGAGCCCTGCCGTGCGGTCAGCCAGCCCTCGGCGACCAGCTCGGCGTAGGCGTCGGCGACGGTGTTGCGGGCGATGCCCAGGTCCGCGGCGAGGGAGCGGTACGGCGGAAGCCGCGTCCCCGGAGCGAGCCGTCCCTCGCGCACGGCGTCCCGCAGGGCGCGGATGAGGACGGCACGGCGGCCACCCGTCCCGGAGAGCTCCAGGTGCAGGTCACTCCCGATGCGCTCGGCCAGATTGACCCAAGATTCCACCATGGAAATGCACCCTATCCGAGGTCTATCCAGCCCGTAGATTCATGGTCATGACGAACAACGAGAACGCCACGCAGACCGCCGCCAAGACCGCCGCACAGACTCTCGCGCCCGCTCCCCGCCTCAACTTCGCCAAGGCCGCCCCCAAGGCCTTCAAGGCCGTGATCGGACTCGACTCCGCGGCCCGCGACGGGCTCGACCCGGCCCTGGTCGAGCTGATCCAGATCCGCGCCTCGCTGCTCAACGGCTGCGCGTACTGCCTCCACATGCACACCTCCGACGCGCGCAAGGCGGGCGAGGACGAGGCGCGGCTGCACATGGTCGGCGTCTGGCGCGAGGCCAGGAACTTCTTCACGGAGAAGGAGCAGGCGGCCCTCGACCTCACCGAGGCCGTCACGCTCGTTCACCAGGGCGGTGTCCCGGACGACGTCTACGCCCGCGCGGCGGCGCACTTCGACGAGACGGAGCTGGGCCACGTCCTGGCCCTGATCTTCACCATCAACACCTGGAACCGCATCGCCCTGAGCACCGCCAAGGTGGCGGGCGAGGACGAGCGCCAGGCATGAGCGTCGGGCCCCCGCCCCGGAAACGCAGAACCGGGCCCCTTCTTAAAGAAGAGGCCCGGTTCTCAAGAAGAGGCCCGGTTCAGCAGGACGCTCAGCCCTTGAGCTCGGCCATCCACGCCTCGACGTCGTCCGCACGCCGCGGCAGCGCCGCCGACAGGTTCTTGTTGCCGTCGGCCGTCACGAGGATGTCGTCCTCGATCCGCACGCCGATGCCGCGGTACTCCTCCGGCACCGTCAGGTCGTCCGCCTGGAAGTAGAGACCGGGCTCGACGGTCAGGCACATGCCGGGCTCCAGGACACCGTCGGCGTACGTCTCACGACGCGCGGCCGCGCAGTCGTGGACGTCCATGCCGAGCATGTGACCGGTGCCGTGCAGGGTCCAGCGGCGCTGGAGACCCAGCTCCAGGACGCGCTCGACCGGGCCCTCGACGAGGCCCCACTCCACGAGCTTCTCGGCGAGCACGCGCTGCGCTGCGTCGTGGAAGTCGCGGTACTTGGCGCCGGGCCGCACCGCCGCGATGCCGGCCTCCTGGGCCTCGTACACGGCGTCGTAGATCTTCCGCTGCAGCGCGTCGAAGCGGCCGTTGATCGGCAGCGTCCGCGTCACGTCGGCGGTGTAGTACGTGTGCGTCTCCACACCGGCGTCGAGCAGCAGCAGCTCCCCGGCGCGCACGGCGCCGTCGTTGCGCACCCAGTGCAGCGTCGTGGCGTGCGGGCCCGCGGCGCAGATCGAGCCGTAGCCGATGTCGTTGCCGTCGACGCGGGCGCGCAGGAAGAACGTGCCCTCGATGTAGCGCTCGCTGGTCGCCTCGGCCTTGTCCAGGACGCGCACGACGTCCTCGAAGCCGCGGGCCGTCGAGTCGCACGCCTTCTGCAGCTCGCCGACCTCGAACTCGTCCTTGACCAGACGGGCCTCGGACAGGAAGACGCGCAGTTCCTCGTCGCGCTCGGCCGTGACCTTGTCGGTCAGCGCGGCCTCGATGCCGGCGTCGTAGCCACGGACGACGCGGACGGAGCCGGTCGCCTCGCGCAGCTGTCCGGGCAGCTCGCGCACGTCGGACGCCGGGATGCCGTACAGCGTCTCGGCCTCGGTCAGGGAGTGCCTGCGGCCGACCCACAGCTCGCCCTGGCCGTCCAGCCAGAACTCGCCGTTCTCGCGGTTGGAGCGCGGCAGCAGGTAGATGGTGGCCTCGTGGCCGCTCGTGCCGTCCGCGAAGTCCGTCGGCTCAAGGACGAGGACGCCGTCCTCGGTCTGGTTGCCGGTCAGGTACGCGTATTCGACGGAGGCGCGGAAGGCGTACTCCGTGTCGTTCGAGCGGGTCTTGAGATTGCCCGCGGGGATCACGAGGCGCTCGCCCGGGAAGCGCGCGGAGAGCGCGGCACGGCGGGCGGCGGTGTGCTCGGCCTGGGCGATCGGCTGCAGGTCGTGCAGCTCGGTGTCGGCCCAGCCGGACTTCATGTTCTCGGCGAGCTCGTCGGAGACTCCCGGGTACAGGCCGTTCTTGCGCTGCTTGATCGGCTCTTCCTCGGACTCGATCTCCAGGTCTTCCGGGGTCTCCGGGTTCTCCGGATTGAGCTCCTCCGACACGATCTGCCTCCTATGTACGACACTGGGCCCCCTCCATCGTACGGGCGTACGGAAGGGGGCCCAGAGCCGGAAGGCCCATTACATGCCGTATTGCGGGGGTCACTCGGAATTGCGGCGGGTCACTCGAAACGGGCCGCAAGGAGCACCACGTCCTCGTCGCTGTCGACCGCGTCGAGCCCGTCGGGCAGCACCGTCCGCAGGACGTGATCGACGAGCGCGTCCGGGTCGTCGCGCACCGACTTCGGCACGCTCGCCGCCGCCGCGTGCAGCCGTGCGAAGGCGCGGTCCATGGCGTCCCCGGTGCGGTGCAGCAGGCCGTCCGTATAGAGAAGCACCGTTTCTCCCGGCTCCGGCTGGAACTCCACGCTCGGCGCCTCCCAGCAGGCGAGCATCCCCAGCGGTGCCGAGAGCGAGGTCTCCACGAACTCCGTGCGCCGCTCGCCGATCACCAGGGGTGGACTGTGCCCCGCCCCCGCCAGGACGATCTTGCGCAGCGCCGGTTCGCAGTAGGCGAAGAGGGCCGTCGCGGACCGCGCGGGCTCGGTGAGCCGAAGGAGCAGCTCCAGATCGGACAGTACGGCGACGGGGTCCTCGCCCTCCATCACGGCGTACGCCCGCAAGGAGGCCCGCAGGCGCCCCATCGCGGCGACGGCGCTCGGCCCGGACCCGGTGACGGACCCGACCGCGAGGCCGAGCGCGGCGTCCGGCAGCGGCAGCGCGTCGAACCAGTCGCCGCCTCCGAGCGCTGAGGTGCGGTGCCGCGCGGCGAGCTGCACCCCGGCGACCCGCGGCAGGCGCGAGGGCAGCAGCTCTTCGCGCAAGGTGGCCTCCGTCGTGCGGGCGCGGTCCAGTTCGATCAGCCGTGCCAGATGCTCGGCGGCCTGGCGTGTGTAGAGCCCGACGAGGTGGCGCCGGCGCTCGCCGGGCTCCGCGGGCTCGTCGTACAGCCAGACGGCGGCGCCGATCCGGCCCACGGTCTCGGTGGACAGGGGCAGCGCGTAGCTCGCGGCGTAGCCGAGCCGGGCGGCCACTTCGCGGTGGCGGGGGTCGAGGCTGCTGTCGGCGAGCAGATCGGCGTTGACGATCTCGGTCTCGGCGCCCGGGGGTGTGGGCGGTGCGTCGAGGAGCCGCCCGAAGGCGGTGGCGGCGCGGGGGACCGTCTCGATGTGGCCGAGGTCGGCGCGGGCGAGGCCGAGGCCGACGGTGGTGTCGGGGCCGAGCCCGTCGGCGGGCTCCAGGACGAGCAGGCCGCGGCGCGCGCCGACGAGGGCGGCTCCGGCGCGCAGCAGTTCGTGCAGGGCTTCGTCGAGGGTGGCCGTGCGGGCCAGGCGTTCGGTGAGCTCCTGCAAGGTGGTCAGATCGGAGATCCAGCCCGCGAGCCGGTCCTGGATCATGAGGGTCGGTGCGCCTTGGGCCTGTGGGGCGGGCGCGACAGTGTGGGCTGGTGGCGGAACAGTTGAATCGATTCCGGCCACTTTCGGAAGGTGCGGAGCGTTCATGGCTGACGGCTTTCCGGCCGGTGCGTATTGCTCAATAGCATCGCAAACCCCCATGTCATTCTGCGCCGCTAGCAATGTTCTCCACATCTACACGCACTGGTTAGGGGATGTCCAGCATTGTCCAGCTGGGATTCCTGGTGTCCGTGGGAATTCTGTGACGTATCGCGATCTTGGGAACTTGGCTCAAAAGTGCCTGAGGCGACGGCCTATTGCGATCGACTGGGATTGTTCAACAAGGGGCACTCCCAGGCCCTCAGGCACGGGAGGCGCGTCACAGCGGCCGTGATGGGTACGTACTCGGTGATGACCAGGGGCAGTTGAGATCCGCCCGGAACCTGGCGACGGACCCGGGCGTCTTAACTCACGACGACCGTGCCCCATCCTCCCGTGGGGGAGGCGGCGAAGAAGTACGCGGGACAGCAAACGCCAGGCACCGCCACCCCACGCCACGCTAACGCTCGGCCCTTAGGGGTTCCCCATGCCGCAGGCTGGGGTGTGATGCGCCAGTTCTACGCACAGCGAAGTGATCCACACATGGTGTGATGTGGCCCGCCGTGTTCCTCGGCGTGTAAACGGAAAGGAACGAGCGCTCATGCGCGAGATCCTCGGAAGGCGACGCAGGCTCCTGTCCAGGCTCACCGGCAGGAAGTCTGACCAGAGTCCTGGTCTGATCGGCGCGGCCCTGACCTTTGCCACGGCATGGAAATGGCCCGTGGTGCCAGGTGTCGGACTCGACCGGCGAGACGGCACCCGCTGCGCCTGCCCCGACCCCGACTGCACAGTGCCAGGAGCTCACCCTCTCGACCCCGGTCTGCTGACCGCGACGACCGACGAGCGCATGGTGCGCTGGTGGTGGACGAACCGCCCGGACGCGCCCATCGTGCTCGCCACCGGCAACAGCGCCCCGTGCGCCGTCAGCCTGCCCGCGATCGCGGGAGCGCGCGCCCTGGCCGCGCTCGACGAGATGGGCATCAGGCTCGGCCCGGTCGTCGCGACCCCCGCCCGCCTCTTCCTGCTCGTCGCGCCTTACTCCATGGAGCAGTTGGGCGAGCTGCTGTACGCCAAGGACTACGTCCCGGGCTCGCTGCGCTTCCACGGAGAGGGCGGATATCTCGCGCTGCCGCCCTCCGAGACGGGCCAGGGGCCGGTGCGCTGGGAGCGGGCTCCGCTGCCCGGCTCCGCGGTGCCGTGGGTGCCCGACGTAGAGGCCGTGGTGGACGCGGTGGTCGACGCGCTCACTCGTACGGGTGTGAGCGCGCCCGAGTTGTAGGGGAAATGGGCGCGCGGCGAGCCGGGCGCCCATCAAACGTCGTTAGTGTCAGGCCCCATGAACCCCCGCCTGATCGCGCTCATGGGCGTCGTGGCCATTACGGTTCTCCTGCCGCTCGCCGGCGCGTCCGCGGGGCCTGTGGGCGACGGTGACGCCGAAGCCAGGTCGCCGGAGCGGCCGGCGGACGCGGCACCGGGGGCGGCGCCGGATCCCGACGCGAAACAGCCCTCCACGGAGAAGCCGACTTCGAAACGGTCCTCTACGGAGGGGGCGTCCAGGGAAGGCGCGTCTACGGAGGGCGCATCTTCGGACGACCGGCCCACGGACAGCTCGTCGTTCCTCACGGGGCTCGGCCTCGACAACACCGCGCAGTGCGGCCCCGAACTCACCTCCCCCAAGGGCATCGAAGCCCAGACGTGCGTCCTGACCCAGGGGCACGACACCTGGGGGCGCACGTACTACCGCAACACCACTGGTGATGAGCTGAGCGCCGTACTGACCGTTATGGCACCCGGCGGACGCACCGTCCAAATGCATTGCGCGGTCGGAGCCGCGGACGAGCCGGGGGCGTGCGAGACGCCTCGGGAGCGTACGGCGGGAAATGCCGAGGAATATTCGGCGGTGGTGGAGTTCGCTGACGGGAGTGGCGGACCGTTGCTCCTGCGCTCTGGGAGCAACTCCGCTCGGCCGAAAGCCAGTTGAGTCAGCGGGTCGGGCCGGACAGCGGGCCGGACATGAAAGGGCCCGGTTGCTGGCGACGGGGGATGCACCAGCAACCGGGCTACCTGAACGGTAACAAGAGATCTGCTCTGGGCAAATTCGATCTCGGATATCCGGACAGGGATTTACCTGTGACGGCCGGGAGTTGTGACAGGAGTCACCCGCTCCCTTCCGACTGACTGGTGGGTCAGCTCAGCGTCACCTGGCGGTTGGTGAGACCGCCGCGCGCCCGGCGCTCCTCCGGCGTGAGCGGGGCGTCGCTGCCCAGCGCCTTCGCGAGCCGCTCGGCGAACTCCGCGGCGGGCTTCTCGATGTCCTCGGCGCCCATGCCGCTCGGCAGGTCCCACACCGGGACCGTCAGACCGTGCGCCCGGAAGGATCCGACCAGACGGGTGCCATCGCCGAGGCTCGACGCACCGGCCGCGTGCAGCCGGGCGAGCGCGTCGAGGAGCTGCTCCTCGGGGTGCGGCATGACCCAGCGCAGGTGGTTCTTCTCGGGGGTCTCGCACCAGTACGCGGAGTCCACGCCGGAGAGCTTCACGGTCGGGATGGCGGCGGCGTTCGCCCGCTCCAGGGACGCGGAGACCTCCGTGGACGCGTTCTCCGAGTCCGGAACCCAGAACTCGAAGCCCGCGTGCACGATCGGCTCGAATGTGCCGTCGGGGTCGAGGAGATCCTGAAGGCGCGGCCCGTCGGCGGGGGCGCGGCGGGCCTGGACCGGGGAGCCGGGCTCGGCGGTCAGGGCGCGCTGGAGGGTGTCGGCGAGGTCGCGGCTGATGTCGCCGGACGCGGTGTCGTTCTGCAGGCCGAGCAGGACCGAGCCGTCGTCGCGGCGCAGCGCGGGCCAGGCCATCGGCAGGACGGTCGCCAGCAAGACGGAGGGCACGCCGTCCGGCAGCCCGTCCTTGAGGGGCAGTTCGACGGTCGCCGCCGGGACGAGCTCGCGCAGAGCCACCCAGTCACCCTCGCCGGGCAGGCCTTCGAAGGGGCGCTGCACCAGCTCGGTCACCGCGTGCGCGGCGGCCCGGCCGTGACAGGCCTTGTAACGGCGGCCCGAACCGCAGGGGCAGGGTTCGCGGGCACCGACGACAGGGACCTGCCCGTCCGTCAGCTGCGGCTGCTTGCCCTTGGTCTGAGGGCGCTTCTTGGCCATCTTGGGTGTCTCCCGGATGCGGCTTTACAGCGTGGCTCTTCGTACGTCTTGGGCGTACGGGCGCGAGCCTAGCCGCTCACCCGGAGGGCGTCGGGATTCAGCCGGAGTCGGCAGGAGTAAGGCGAAGCCATCGGTCGCGGTCACCGCTCGCAGTCACGGCTCGTGGTCATCGCTCGCGGTCGTCGAAGGCGCGTACGCGAGGTCCGGTATCGCGGAGCCCGCGGGCGCCGCGACGCGCGTAGCGAAGTCCTCGTGGCAGTGCCCGGCATGTACGACGACCCACACCGTTACCTCGCCGTGGGTGTCGTCGCGTACGCCCCACGTCTCGGCGAGGGACGTGATGATGTTGAGCCCGCGCCCGCCGTGCGCGGTGACCGATGGCGTGGCCGGAACGGGGCGGGTCGGGCCACCGCCGTCCGTCACCTCGACCGTCAGCCTGCCTGTCGCGTCCACGCGCCAAGCGGCCCGGACATCACCGTCGCCGACCATTCCTTCGCCCAGCGGCCTGCCGTGCCGACAGGCATTGCTGAGCAATTCCGAAAGGATCAGTACGGCATCGTCGACGACCGATTCCGGCACCCCGTTCCCGCGCAGTTGATCGCGCATCCGGTGCCTTGCTTCTCCCACGCCCGCCGGGCCATGGGGTACGGCCATGCTCGACGACGCGGGCACCTCCCGTGCCACCACCAACGCCACCCCCGAGACCTCCTTCGCCCCACGCCACGGTGTGAATGCCCCAATGGACTGGACCGGAAACCGGCCAACCCTTGTGCGGTGACGCACTCGTAACGATCGAATACGGACCGAACGCGCCGGTGCACACCCTGTAACTGACGGGATTGCGGTTAGCGGCGGCCCAACTGGGACAGCACCTGCTTGGGGCGATTCGTGATGATGGCGTCGACGCCGAGTTCGGCGCAGAGCTCCACGTCCTCGGGTTCGTTCACGGTCCACACGTGCACCTGGTGACCCGCGCGTTTGAGTTTGGCCACGTAGGCGGGGTGGTTGCGGACGATCCGCATGCCGGGGCCGGCGATTCGAACGCCCTCGGGAAGGCGGCCGTCGCGGTGGCGCGGCGAGACGAACTGCATCAGATAGACCGTCGGCAGGGTGGGGGACGCGGCCCGCACGCGGTGCAGGGAGCGCGCCGAGAAGCTCATGACGCGTACGGGAGAGGGGCCATCGGCGGGTGGGGAATCCAAACCGAAGCGCTTCAGTAGAAGAAGCAGCCTTTCCTCGACCTGGCCCGCCCAGCGGGTGGGGTGCTTTGTCTCGATGGCCAGCTGGACGTCGCGCCCCGAAGCGTTGCTCTCGGCCACGAGCTCGAGGAGCCGCTCCAGGGTGAGGACGGAGGTGTCCTCCCAGTCGGGGCCTTCGTCGGCCTCACCGTGGTTGTTCTTCCAGGAACCGAAGTCGAGGGTGGCGAGATCGGCTAGCTCCAGGGCCGACACGGCTCCACGGCCGTTCGACGTGCGGTTCACGCGACGGTCGTGGACACAGACGAGGTGTCCGTCCGCGGTGAGGCGTACATCGCATTCGAGAGCGTCGGCACCGTCCTCGACAGCCTTCTTGTACGCGGCCAGCGTGTGCTCGGGGGCGTCTTCGGAGGCTCCGCGGTGGGCGACGACCTGGATCTGTTGCTGTCGTGCGAGGGTCACCGCGTCATGGTGCCATCACGGGGTACTCGAAGGCTTGCCCGAGGTGTCGCACACAAGGCCGGATCCACAGGATCGGCTTATGGTGCCCTGACAGCCCATGGGAAAAGCTGACTGCAGACACATGCACAGTTGGGCACAGCCAGGCCGTGACCGAGAACGACAGCGTGGACCGAGGAGAAGAGCTGTGAGCACCGAGAACGAGGGCAACGAGGTACCCCCGGCCCCGTCAGCGCCTCCCGTGCCGGTGGAATCTCCCGCTGCTTCCGCCGCCCCTGCAACCCCTTCCGCCGACCCCGCGCCCCCTTCCGTCGCGCCCGACCCCGCGGCGCCGACCTCCGCGGTGTCCGCTCGGGAACCGTCGGCGCACGAGGCTCCCACGCATGCCGGAGCCGCCGCGGGCGCGCCCCAGCACGCCGCCCCGCACGCCTCCGGTGCCGGCGCCTGGCCGCCTCCGCCGCCGCCCGCCGTTCCCTCGTACGCCCAAGGTGGAGGCTCCGGCTCCGGATGGGGCGCTTCGTACGCGGCGCAGCACCCGGAGGGTCCCAAGCCCGCGGGCCGTCGCGGTGGTCTGATCGCCGCGGTGCTCGTGGCCGCGCTGGTCGCGGGCGGTGTCGGCGGCGGCATCGGCTTCTGGGCGGCCGACCGGAACGACAACAGCACGGGCTCGACCACGGTGTCCGCGTCGGACACCCCGGCCGACCTCAAGCGCGAGCCCGGCACGGTCGCCGGCATCGCGAACAAGGCGCTGCCCAGCGTCGTCACCATCGAGGCCCAGGGTGGCAACGGAGAGGGCGGCACGGGCACCGGCTTCGTCTACGACACGCAGGGCCACATCCTCACGAACAACCACGTCGTGGCGTCCGCGGCCGACGGCGGGAAGCTCGCGGCGACGTTCTCGGACGGCAAGAAGTACGACGCCGAGGTGGTCGGCCGCGCCGAGGGCTATGACGTCGCCGTCCTCAAGCTCAAGAACCCGCCCTCGAACCTGAAGCCGCTCCCCCTCGCCAACTCCGACAAGGTGGCCGTCGGCGACTCGACGATCGCCATCGGTGCCCCCTTCGGCCTCTCGAACACGGTCACCACCGGCATCGTCAGCGCCAAGGACCGCCCGGTGACCTCCAGCGACGGCGCGAGCAGCAAGAGCTCGTACATGAGCGCCCTGCAGACCGACGCGTCCATCAACCCCGGCAACTCCGGCGGCCCACTGCTCGACGCGGGCGGCGCGGTCATCGGCATCAACTCCGCGATCAAGCCCGCGGAGAGCGGCGGCGGCCTCGGCGGAGGCGGCCAGTCCGGCTCCATCGGCCTGGGCTTCGCGATCCCGGTCAACCAAGCCAAGTACGTCGCCCAGCAACTGATCAAGAACGGCCAGGCCGTCTACCCCGTGATCGGGGCCTCGGTCGCCCTGGAGGAGAACGCGGGCGGCGCCACGATCTCCCAGGAAGGCGCGAGCGGTACGCAGGCGGTCACCCCGAACGGTCCGGCGGACAAGGCGGGCCTCAAGCCCGGCGACGTCATCACGAAGCTGGACGACACGGTGATCGACAGCGGCCCGACCCTGATCGGCCAGATCTGGACCCACAAGCCGGGCGACACCGTCGAGATCACGTACAAGCGCGACGGCAAGGAGCACAAGGTCGACGTGGTCCTGGGCCAGCGCAAGGGCGAGAGCTGACCCGCTACTCTTGTCCCCGCACCGCCCTGAACGGCGGTGCGGGGTGGGTTGCCCGAGCGGCCTAAGGGAACGGTCTTGAAAACCGTCGTGGCGCGAGTCACCGTGGGTTCAAATCCCACACCCACCGCTTGCAGGCCAGCGTGTGTGCTGGTCAGAAGGGTGTCTCTCGCTGAGAGGCACCCTTCTTCGTGGGGGACGTGTCTCACCTTGATCCGCGACTGTCACGCCTTTGACCAGTGTGTGTGGACCAGGTGTGGACCACCGGCCTCCGTTGCGGCGCTCGTGGGGAACACCAGCGGCGTAGCACCATTAACTGGCAGACTCTGGGCGTGACTCCACTGATCCTCGCTGCGGAGCAGCAGAGCAGTGCCTCTTTCACCGCAGCCGCCTTCGTCGCGGCGTGTGCCCTTGTCTTCACGGTGGCCTCGTTTTGGTGGATCAATGCCCACCAGGGAGACCTGAAAGCCTGGAAGCCGCATTCGTTCGCGGCCTGTGTGACCTCTTCGATGGCTCGTATCCGGTTCCCGCTTGTTCTCTACAACACGGGTGCCAAGCCGATCGTGGTGCTTGACGTGCGTTTGCGCTTCCCCGATGAGCCTCGACCCGAACTCGTGCTGCCGTGGACCAGCACACGTGATCGCCTGCGGCCAGAGAAGGAGGACGCTCTTCGTCTACCAGCGTGTTTCGCTGTCGCAGGACGCACAGCTGAGCAACTGTTCATCGAGTTTGGAGCGCCGTATCCCACTTTCGTGCCGGAGGCACGTGACTACAAAGTGGTCATCGAAGCGAAGCTGGGGCACCGGAAGCTGCGGCATCGTGTTCTGAGACGGAGGGTGGAATGGGAGTCTCTCGTGGTGTTCACGCTCTGCGTTGCCCAGATCGCTTACCCCAAGTCCTACATCGCGTACAGCAACTCGCCCCGCGACATCACAGAGGAGGACCGCCGGAAGGCTGAAGCAGCGCTTGGCGACTTGCGCACAATGCTTCAGGTCAGCTTGGCGCGCCGGGTGCCGAAACCTGAGTCCGAGTAACGTCCACCTCGTTATGAGAGCCCTGAATCGAGCGATACACAGGGGAAGGGGGGCGCCCCGATTTAGGACGCCCCTTTCGAACTCGTTCGACTACCGCTCTTCCGTCTCCTCCTCGGCTTCCTCCAGTGCCCGCTCGATTTTCTGGTTCGAGCGCTCTTGACTGCGGTGAATGGCCTTCGCGTAGAAGCGAAAGAGGACCGCGATGCTGTGGCCAGCGCGGCGGGCGACCTCTGCCGGGGAGACCCCCGACTCAAGCCAGAGCGAGACGCCCGCATGCCGCAGCGAGTAGGGCACCTCCGCCAAGGGCGAGGCCGCTTCGGAGTCCGACAGCACCGCGAGCCGTGCCGCCTTCCAGAGCTCCCCGTACTCCTTGGACAGGAGATGCCCGCCCTGGACCGCACGGAACAGGCGGCCGTCATCGGCGGTACCGAACTCCTTGACGTGCTCGCGGATCATACGGACCAGTACGGGCGGAATGGGGACGGGCCGAGTCGCCTTGCGGGCGCGCTTCTTCAGGCCGCGTGAGTCGAACGACTCGCCCGTGTCCGTCCACCCAGAGCCGACGCGGGGCGTGCTGATCGACAGGAGGACTTCTCCCCAGCCCTCTTCGGGCAGGGTGAAGTCCGACTCACAGAGATTGGACGCCTCACCGGGGCGATTGGCCGCGTAGTACAGGCAGCCGAAGAATGCCCTCAGGTGTCGGCCGCGCTCCCCCTGAGATCCCACACCTTCGATCAGCCTCCGTGCCAGCTTTGGGCCGGGCACGAACCGGAAATCGATCTCGCCATCGGTTTCCGGGGGCGTCCAGTCCACCTTGTCGAGGGGGAGCGTTGTCAGCAACTCCCGCTCCACGGCGTAGCGCAGGCAGTTGCTGAATACGGTCCGTTTGCGGTTCACCGTGTTGTCGGCGGCGGCCGTACCGTCCATCCTCTGTGAGAGCGCGTCGAGGGCGGAGCGCACCACGGAGGGGGTGTTGAGGTCGGTGATGTCCACGGACTTGCGGGCGATCCAGTCGAGCGCCGCCGCGATGTCCTCGGGGGGTGTCACCACATCCGCACGGCGGTTCCACTTTCCTTCGTCGTCCAGGACGAAGCGGAAGGCCCAGGAGTAGAGCGCGGCCCGGAGCACCTTCGTCGACGGGGCCCCACGGTTGTCCTTGATCAGCCGAGGCGTAACCGTGGCCAACGCATCAGCGATGCCCGCACGGTGCTTGGCCGAGACACCGGGCCACTTCATGTCCGTGTACGCGAGGGTGTGCGCGTACCAGGTGGGTGGCTTGGGAGCCTGGATCTCAGAGGAAGGCAGACCAGTTTCCGAATCGAACTGCTCGCGGTTGCGCAGGGCGGACAGCAGCTCTGAACGGCGGCCGTCAGCTTGGGCCTTGATCTTGTAGCTCTTGGAGAAGGGACGGAGCCCGACACGCCAGCGGAGTTGGTAGGCCGCAGCGCGATTGGCGCGCTTCCGGATGCTCCAGACCTGAACGTCGTACGTCAGCATGTGGAGACCTCACAGGTGGCGAACCAGGCGTCGAGGTCCGAACGGCGTATGCGGATATGGCCGTTGGGGAGTTTCAAGCACTTCGGGGCATAGCCACGCGCTCGCATTCGATAGAACGCCGCCCGTGAAAGCCCGATCTCGTCGAGCGCTTCCGCCAGGGTGAGCTTCTGGTCACGGTGGGAGGTCACAGCCAGTGAGCTCCTTCGGTCTTGGCGCGTTCCTTCTCGGCGCGGGCTTCGCTGAGGTCATTACGGACTTGAGCGGCAAGGAGCTCTTCTCCGGGGCTGTAGCCGGTGCCCAGAAAGGTCCAGTCGGAGAACACGAGGGTGGTGTCGTCGGTTGCTTCGGTCTCGGCATCTTCCACGTCGAGGACTGCACGGCGTTGTTCCGCCTGCCAGGCTCGGCGCTCTTCTCGCAGTGCGCCGAGGGTGGTGGAGTAGCGCCGGGATTTCGTGGAGAAGTGGCCGCGAAAGCCGAGCATATGGGCCCACTTCCAGAGCTTGAGCTCTTTGAATTCGGGCAGTGCTCCGAGGTCCCAACAGGTTCGGATCATCTGCCGAACGTGTCCGGCCACGGGAAGGTGTGCGAGGGATTCGCGACCGGTTCCGGTGCAGGTATCGCAGGGTTCAGGGACGCCAGCCACAGAGGTGGTCATCCCGCGCCCATGGCAGTCCCGGCAGTAGAGGGGGCGGTCGATGGTGCCGGAGTCTTCAGCGCCTTTGGTGGCGTACTTGGCGATGTATCCGGCGACCGCTTCGGCCGTCACCCGTCCCTTGCCGTCATCGGCAGTGATCTGCCGTACGTCGACCTGCCGCCCCCACCGAAGCGTGCGTGTGCCGATGCGGTCGGAGTCCACGGCGAGGGTCACATGCCGGGCCGCGAGTTTAACCGCCTTGGCGAGCACGCCCGCCGTGGCTTCGGCGGGCGGGGGCGTAGAGCTACCTTCGGGGCCGTCGAAGCGGACGATGGCATGAAAGTGGACGACGCCGCGCTTCTGATACTCGGCGACCTTGGCGAAGGACACCCGTACGACTTCGGCCGCCGCCTTCTGCGTCATGTTCAGCAGGTGGGCGACGTAGCGGCGAAGGTAGGTGGTGAACCGCCCCCACAGCTCGCCCGCGTGCGCATTGAAGAGGACCGCACCGGTGTAGTCGTAGCGGACGGGGTCCACCGGCGTGCCAATGGCAGGGTCGTTGTCAGCATGCTGGCTGCCGCAACGGCAGCCGGGGCGGTCGCGCCAGGTGAGGCCGTGCACTGCGCCAAAGCTGGGGGCGGTGAGGGTCGCGAACACCCTTGGATGTGTGCGGACTTCGGTGGGGACGCTCTTGCCGCCCACCACACCAGCCTTGATCAGTTGGTAGGTGTCCCCCGCGTAGATGCGTGAGCAGGAGGGGCAGCGCGAGGCACGACGGTTTCCGCAGGCCACCAGGATGCGGCCCGTGGGGTCGTCGGCCGTGTTGAAGCTGTGGAGCACACGCCCGGTGAGGGCATGGACAGTCTGGGTGTACCCGGCAAGTCGGATGGGGTGGGTACAACCGCGGACTGCTTTGACCTGGTTGTGGACGCGGTCGAAGTTGTCGCCGTTGGCGAGTTCGATGAGGTCCCGTACAGCCAGGCTCGCCACGTGGCGGAGGTCCAGAGGCTGGGGCATGGGCGACGTCCCTTCGTTCTCAGAGGTACGGGGATGGGGCCCGAACCGCACCGGGGCAGGAGTGGGTGCGGCTCGGGGCAGGGAGAACCGTGGCCGGACACGGCCAGCGGTGAGGGGGAAAATTCGCCGAGCCAGGTGGCCGGCGGGCGGCTCAGGCTTTGAGCTGAGCGGCGATGGTGCTCGCCAGGTCCAGCAGCGGGGCGGGCGCCTGGGTGACCGGATCGGCCGGGGCCGCCGGGGCGGGCGCCGGGTCCGACTCAGGAGCAGGAGCAGGAGCAGGAGCGGGAGCCGGAGCCGCGACGGTAGCCGGGGCCGGGTCAGGAGCTGGGGCGGGCACCGGGTCCGGGTCCGGGACAGGAGCCGGAGCCGGTACGGGAGCCGGGGCCGGGTCGGGGATGGGTGTGGCGATGGTGTGGAAGTGGCGGAGCATCTGGGGGCCGACTGCTCCCCAGCCGAGCAGGAGCAGCGGGGCGACCGCGTCGAGGGCGGCGCGGCCGTAGTGTCCGGCGGCGATGGGTTCGGCCACGTTGAGGGCGAGGGTGAGCAGCCCGGACAGGTGCATGAGCCGGGTCGCGCCGCGCAGTTCCCTGCCGGGCACGCCTCGCAAGGAGAGGTAGCGCAGCCCGACGAGGAGGCCGACGACCGACAGATCGACCATGGGGGCGATCAGTGGGGCGATCGGGCGGGGCACGCCCAGGCGCAGCGCCAGGGACCAGACGTTGCCGAAGCTGAACACGAACGCCAGAGCGGCGATGGTGGCCATGACGATGGTTACGGTCCGCTGCGTCACCCGTTCTCCAGCCATGCGAGTCACCTCCTTTCAGCAGGTCTGAGGGTCAGGGGAGTTCACGCGGCGACGAGCGGGCCGCCGTCGTCGTCCGGGGGCAGGACCTTGCGCAGGACCAGGCGTCCGCCCGCGAGGTCGTCCAGGAGCAGGATGGGGCAGCGCATCAGGTGCGCGGTCGCCTCCGCGATCCGAGCCGTGTCCGCATCGGAGACGTAGGGGGTGCGGATGCGGATAAAGCCCTTGCGGTCGTGCGCCTTCATGACCAGGACGCCGACGTAGTCGGGGCCCTGAAGCTCCACCGGGTCCATGTCGGGCCACTCGCGGATGTTGTCGCCCAGCGCGGCCACGGAGGCGTCCGTGGTCTTCTGCGCGAAGGACAGCCCGTAGGGGCACACATCCCGGATGAAGGTGGGGATCGCATCCCCGGTGGCCTTCTGCGTGAGCGGCAGGGTCACGATGCCCGACGAGCGGCCCTTCTTGACGAGGTCTTCCACCAGGCGCGCGTTCTCCGCCGCCAGGGCCGCGAGCCTCTTGGACTTCTCGTCCCGACCCTTGTGGTCGCGGAAGAAGGTGTGCGCTTCGTCGATGATCAAAAAGACGATCGGCCAGTCCTCACGCGGCCCCTTGTGCCACATGTCCGTGGTGCCGAAGACGCTCTTGGTCAACTGGGCGCGGCGCTCCCGCAGTTCAACGAGTTCGGTCAAGAACGCGTTGGCCTCTTCCACGTCATCGCCGACGTAGCGGAACAGACGGTGCGCGATGCTGGCGTAGTCGCCCTGCTCTGCCTTGGACGCCTTGCCGTCGATGACCGCGAACTGAACCAGGGGCGAGGGCGCGAAGTCACAGATCAGGCGGTTGATGAGTGAGGTCTTCCCGTAGCCGGGCAGACCGGCCACCGTGACACCGGGCACCTCCTTGATCGTCGCGGAGGCCGGGACGCCGTACTCGTCGGTGCCCAGGTTCCAGCACGTCACGTCCTTCGGGGGCGCACCCGTGGGCACGTGGGTGGTCGTGATGGCCAACGGGTCCTCCCGCACGCCACGGATGATCACGTAGCCGGGCTTGAGGTCCGGGGTGACCGAGACCCGCACGCACCCCCAGGCGTCCGCCAGGAACCGGGCCGCCTTCTGGAATTCCTCACGGGACACCTTGGGCAGGCACTTGGCCCGCACCACCACGCCGAACCGGTCGGGCGTGACCTTGATGACGGGGGTCAGAATCCGAGGTTCGGGCTTCTGGCCTTCCTTCGTGGTGAGCGAGGCGAGCATCGTGGGGGTCCGGTCGGTCACGGACAGACCCGCCATCGGGGCAAGTCGCTTCCAGCCGCGCCGCACCCGGCCCGCTTGCAGGATGCTCGCCCGCAGCATTGCATCCGCCCGTATGTAGCGGACGATCCACCACACGAGCCAGACGAAGATGAGGGCCAGGCCCGCCCCGACGAGAATCGGGGCGAGCTGCGAGATTTCGGCCAGGCTCACTCACCCGCCTCCCTTTCACCAAGGCCGCCCAGCAGGGCAGCGGGATACGACGTGCAGTCGGTCGTCATCACGCGGCCTTCTTGGACTCGGTTGAAGCGGCGGGCTGCGCGGCCGGAGCGGGCGGCGTGGCCAGATCCAGGGACTTGGCCCGGTAAGCGACACCGTCGGACAGGTTGCCGTTGTTGATGCGCGCCCACGGGGTGGCGAACAGGTCCACCGGGCGGACCACCGACCCGATCTGGAGGCCGTTGGGCAGTCCCGACTCGGGAACGGTGATGCGCATCATCTCCGCGCGGCCGTCCTCCATCAGCATCACCGTGACGTGGAAGAGCCGTTCACCGGTGTCACGGTCCTTGGACTCCTGCGTCTTCTCCATATCCACGTAGCGCTGCTCGGGCAGCGTGCCGACGATGCCGATCGTCGTGTCCAGAATCCGCACGGGGATACGGGTCATTGCCATGAGATGGCTCCTTCATTGGTTCGGTGACCGCTTGTTCGGCCGCCGAGATCAAGTAGACCTAGCCAGGCTAGCCATGTCAAGTGGGATAGCCGACGTGGCTAGGTGCATTCAGGGGAAGGCCTGGGTTAGGTGGGCTAGGCCGGGCTACTCTGAGGCCATGACGAAGCCGACTACCGACGCCCGCCCGCCATACCAGCGGGTTGCCGACGTCCTGCGGCAGGAGATCCAGTCCGGCCACCTCAAGCCCGGCGAGCAGATGCCATCCCACCGCGAGCTGCAAGAGCGGTTCGAGATCGCGAACATGACTGCCCGCAGCGCGCTGCGCGTCCTACGCGAAGAGGGACTCGTCTACACGGTCCAGGGGCGGGGCAGCTACGTCATGGACCGCGAGGGCGCGGCGGACGGGGGCAGCGTCAACCACGCGCCGCCCGCCTGGTGGACCGCGAGCCAGGACACTCCGTCACCCAAGGGGGCAGCCGAGGCCGAGCAGGAGGCGCCGCAGGGCGCGAGCCTTACGGAGGTCCTGCGCGGCGTGGTGGGCCAGCTTGATGCGCTGACTTCCGAGATGGGTGATCTCAGGCATCAGGTGTCCCAACTTCGGGGGAAAGTCGAGGAGCTAGAGTGCCAAGACGGGCGTTGAGCTCTTCAATCCCCTCATGCAGTTCCCATATCTGCCCACGTAGGTCCGCGACCCTTTCCGTGATGTGTTCCAGCAGCCCGCGGATTTCCTCGCTCAGCGCGTCCCTCCCCGTCCTCGTGCCGTTGCTCATGCCGTCAGTACTCCACACAGCCCTTACCGCCCCGCTTACCAAAGCCGCCCGCAGCGGCCACAGTTGAGTCACAACGCCTGTGGTAAATGCCGTGGTAAGCGACCGTCGCGGCCGTGACTACCAATCTGGCGTACGTGTCGGACACCAGCGCGGGCCGATCCCGCCCCACGGGCAACAGTCCGGCGATTTCCCGCGCTGCGGCGATCTGATCCGTCTCTGTATCCCGCCTTGCGCATCACGCGTCGCCTCCTTCGGTACGCCGCAGGCCATGCACCCGCAGGGACACCTCTAGGTTCCGGAGAAACGCCGGTTTGGGTAACCGGTGATCGTCGGCTATGTTGCCGCCAGCTCACGCCCGACCGCCTCATGCCTGAACCTCCTTCTCTCGGGTCTCATCTGGTACAGGTCGAATTTCCGGCCCCGGTGTGACACCTGCGCCGTCCCAATTTCCAGTCGCCCCCCACATCACAGTCACAGCCCTGCGGACAAGTCGAACCAAGTACGCATAGTGGGAACTCTCTTCCTGGAAACGGGCACCTTCTGACACCCCCGTAGAGGTGTCGTTTCTGCTGAATGTGTGACCCCCGCCAGGCGTGACGCGCACCACTTCGCCTTCAGATCAACTCCTTCCTACGGGAAGGGGATCGCCAGAACTCTGTTTGTGACACCGGACCTGAAATTGCCCAGAACATCCCGGTAACGCCCCCTTACGGCCAGCAGTGCGATCACCCGTGTGATCGACGGGCGCAATGAATCACAAGAACCGGCTGTGGATAACTTTTCGCGACCAGACGCCCCTTGACGCCCAGGAGCATCCTGGCCCGATCAGCCTGTGGATAGATCTGGGCGACCCGGAGCACAGACCAAGTTGAACTTGGGCAATTGCTAATCAATCGGGAATTTCTGCCGCCAAAGTCCGAGCACGGGCAGCGCTCGCACAGAACGAGGCAGGCCGCGCCGAAGCAGCACGCAAGCGCGAAGCCGAAAGCGCTCGGCAGGCGCACGTGTTCAGACTTTCTCTACTGATTCAAGGCGGCCCGCTGACGCGGGCCGCGCGGCGCGGCGGCCGTGCCGCCGCTTCACTCCTGTCTGCCGCCCCGCTGCGCGACGCCCCCGCCACTCGCGCCGCAAGCCCGAAGAGGCGGGCAGCAGGACCCAGGCAGAACCCCGACCAGGTAGCAGCCGAATGGCACGGCCAGGCGCAGCGAGAGCACCACCGAGGCAGCCACGACCAAGCCCAGCGCGCCCAACTCGCCAGGGCAGCAGGAATCCGCGGTGACCACATGCCGTGCTCGCCGAGGCCCCGTGGCTGGGGCGGACGGCCTCCACGGCTTTAGCCACCTCTTCGGGCCGGGGCCCGCGTCGGGCAAGGCCAGGGGGCCACTCGTTCAAATTCCGGGCAGGTGCAAAGCCTGCCCGAGTTGCCGGGAAGCGTACGGCCCCCTGACCATGCCCGACCCCAACCCAAACAGGACACCGGCCAAAGCCGCTCCGGCCGGCCGCGTGGGTCAGTGCGCCGCTCATTGGGCTGAGGCGCCGCAGATCAACTGACCAATGACGGGGGTGCGATCGTTCGCGCGCGGTCGTAGAGGTCGCGGGCCGCAGCGTTCTTCAGGTGCGGCCGGATGAGGCTGAACATCGTCTTCACGCGGTCGTCGGCCCGTCCGGATTGGACCATGGGGTAGTCGTCGAGCGCCTGGTGCCAGGTGGAGCAGGCCGCTTCCAAGTGGCCTATCTCCAGTTGCCGTTCTGCCAGCGTGGCACGGTGCCGAACCCGTGCGCGCCGGTAGACGCTGAAGCGGACCTTGTCTGACTGCTGCATGGCTTCGACTGCCCCAGGCACATCGCCGAGCTCGTAACGCACTTGGCTGATGTGGTAGTTGAGCGACGACGGATCGTACGAGCCGAACGCCTTACCGCGAGACTCGGCACGGTCCATGGCCGCCTCTGCCTCCCGGATATACCGCAAGGCGTTCGCGCGGTCGCCTGTCTGCGCAGCCGTGTGCGCCTGCTGACCGGCCAGGAAGGCCCGCATCCGAGGACCGGCTTTCGGGGACGCTGCGGCAGCAGCATCCGCGAGTTCCATGGCTTTGGACCCATGGTGCAGGTCGACCGCTTGAACGCTCATGCCACGCAAGGTCGTGCAGTACGTCAGGTGATCCTCAGCCGCCCCAGCCAGCTCCAGGGCCTTGATGTAATAGCGCTGGGCGAGCCCGTGCAGCCCCTCATCCACGGCCATGTAGCCGGTCAGGTAGAGCAGGTCCGAGGCAGCGGACTGCATCGCTTGCCGGACATCGGCGGGAGCATCGGCGCGCAGGTACGAGGCGACTGTGTTGACCATGAACGAGGCCGCCATGGGACGTGCGTGACGTCCGCCGAATTGGTCGTCCAGCTCTGAGACGCGCTCAGTCATCGCTATGACCATGTCTACTTCGTTCATGCCGATGCGTGACGCGCGTCCGGACTGCACGGCCTCAGCGCGTCCGATGACGTCGGGCCACCCGGGGATCGTCAAGGCGACCGAGAACAGGCCCGCACCGAGGACTCTGCGGCGGGACGGGTCCATATCTTGCCTCCCCAGATCGATCAGCCCTTCCACGGTATCCGTGGAGACAGGGGAGTGATCGAGGGGAACGGGCAGGCCCGCTTCAGCATGCGTGACCGGACGGCCGAGCCGACGGGAGAAGGCTTCGAGGATGCAGCCCCGCACGGCGTCACGCGGGACGGTGCCGCCAAGCCAGTGGCTCACGGCTGACTCGTCGTAGCGCAAGGGGGTGCCGGTTTCCGTGCCTATGCGGTTTACGGCCCGTGCGAACTGGCGGTACGTCCAACGGCTCTCAGTGAGCAGGTGGCCGAGCGCCCCGTTCGGTTCGCGCTTCGCCATGACTCTCAACTCCCCACGCTCTTGCGTGCTTTCAAGGCTTTCAAGTCCCGAGGGTGCTGCAACGGTACCGCCGTGCGTGGTCGCGCGGTTGCGTAGAGCACACGAAAGATCGGCGAACGGCTCGCCACAGAGATCTCCGCCGAGGAGCTGAGTCATGAGAAGCGAAGCGCGGGCAGTGCTTGCCCAGATGACCGAGAAGCAGGGCACAGACGGAGTGCTGAAGCTCGACACCGGTGACGGGCGCGAGCTGCCTCCAGGGTCGATGAAGTACCCACCGTGCCAGTGCCCCCAGCATCGCGCCGGTCAGGCACAGGAGCCCCCCAGTGACGTGCTCGGAGCCAAGGTTCGAGAGGCCAATGCACGCAGTGCTGGCGGCCAGCCGTGAGCCGGTTAACCGCCCGCGTAACGAGCTACGCCGGGCCCCTCCTGATCATCGCCATCTCGGCATCGATCGGGTTCGTACTCGGTGTGACTGCCGCAAGCCCGACCACCCCATGAACTCCTCCCTGGCCGCGTGAAGTGGCTCCCCCACGGGCGGCCAGGGAGGGCTGTACTGCCGCCCACGTACGGCGGTAGCTCCCCGTTCGACTGCCTTGGCGTGACGGCGGTTGGCAGCCGGACGAGCCCACCGATGCACCAACCAACGAAGGAGAGTGCAGCAGTGTCCACAACGCTAGTACGGCCCGCGCCGGAGATCGTGGCGCGGCGAGCCCGCGACATCCTCGCGATCGTCGAGGCTGACCGGGAGTTCGACCGGTTGCGCACGGCATGCTCGAAGTACGACGAGGACTGGCAGTGCTTCATGGGGTACGCCCTGGTGAACGGGTTCGACGTCGCGAAGGACACCGAGCCTCTGTTCCCCGAGGCCATGCGCGCCATGGCGATCAAGTCGGCCATCTACGAGATGACGGACCAGAATGAGGAGGCAGCAGAGATTCCCGTAGCGGTGCCCGTCGACGAGATGATCCATGCGCTTGCCGCTCAGTTCACCGTGCTCTGCCGCATCCAGGACCGTACGAACATCAGGTTCGTGCACGCCACTGACCGCGAGGCCATCGGCGAGTGGGACCACGGCGACTACACCCACCAGGTCTACCGGGCGGCGTGGGGACCGATGAACGAGCGCTACTGGTTCGGCAAGGAGGAGACCGCCAGGCGCAAGGCGGTCGTCACCGCGAAGTACGGCCCCATCGGCATCCTTGACGGTGGCCGCCGCTTCGCTCCCGGTTTCCCCATGGCGAGCTAGGAGCGCTAGTTGAAGGCACGGCGTAGCGCCAAGGTCGCGTCGACCTCTGGGAAGACACGCCGGATCTCGCGGTCTGCCAGGTCGATCAGCAGCTCCAGCGCGCCAGGGGCTGCGCCGTGCACCAGCTCACGCAGGTACCCATCGAGGTCCGCGACGTCATCGGGTAGCGCGACGTCCCCGAGTAGAGCCACACCGTCCGTCTTGTACGGCGCGGGCGGTAGGCCCACCTTCTCCGGGTGAACGCAGACAGGCACACCACGCAGGGTGTACCTGTGACCGTCCTCGGGACTGAAGGGACACTCACGAGACGGACGCTCGACCACGTCGAACTCACCGAGCGGAAAGAGTCGCGACGGACAGATGCCGCACGCTCGGTGGCCGTCACCGGACACGAATGCCTCAGCCATGGGCGGCAGCGTAGCGCGACCGGCACGGTGAGGACGGCGGGCTCTAGGGTCGCCACTCTTGAGGGCGGCCGATCAGGACGCCGGGCTTTCCCCTGTCGCCGACTGCTTCCAGTCCGGATGCAGCTTGGAGACCCGTTCGAATGCCCTCCGCACCCGGGCAGCGTCCGATTGAGGATCGAACACTGAGGCCAGTAGTTCTTCGCGGGCGTCTGAGGAAGCACGTACCTTTCGCGCGCTGAGGGCGGCAAAGTCGGGCACGCTAATTCCTGCTTTGTAGGCGCCCTTGATGGCTACCTTTACGCACTCGAACAGGTAGTCCTCACCACCGCAGAATTCGAGTTGTCCACGCCGTGCGAGCAGTGTGGCAACCTGCGGTACGCCTACGGGCTTCCCCGCATTGTGGAGATCCATGATCGCCTGGTGGATCAGGCCGTTTCGACTGACGAACGGACTGGCTAGGAAGCTGGAGCGAGTGGCACTGGATGACGAGCTGTTTCCGCTCGCTGACTCTCGTGTGGGGCTGTCACCTGGAGTCTGGGCGGCAGAGACTGCTGCATGCGCTTCGTCCCACAGAGCCTTGAAGCGGTTGATCTCAACATCTGCAACAAGGCGAGGCCTGGCTTGGTGAGCTAGCTGCTCCACAACCACTTCCACCACGCCCCACGACGGCAGAGAGGGCTTCACGAAGGCATGGTGGATGTTCGTGTGGCTGGTTGCCTTCCCTACGGCTAGATAGAGCTTTCTAGCTGAGGGGTAACCCGCCTTGCCGTGCAGTGTGTGGAGTTCGCGATTGAGGGCCCGGAGAGGGCCTTCAGGCAGCTTCGGCCTAAGCCACTGTGGCATGTGGTGACCCCCTGGCTGTCTCCCCCATATGACCTGTCCATGATGTCACCTAGCGTCATGAACTGTAAGGGACCGTAAGAGATCACAAGGGGACTGTCAGAAGCCGTCAATCTAGGCTGACCACTGCTGACGCTGGATCCAAGACATCTACTTGGAGAGGTAAATGGATCGCATCAGCACCCGCAGTCTTCTGCTCTTGCTCGTCGGGGCCTTCACGGTCTACTTGGTCTTGGAGCACCCGACCATGGGAGCAGCCATTGGGGTGGCCGCCGCAGTGGTGGCCCTTCTGCACGAGCTTCTGCAAAGGTAGCCGAGGCAGCGGCGTCCCACGGATCGAACGCAGCGCGTGGTTCGTAGGAGCGGAACCGAGGCAGTGGACCCGGTGTGGACCAGAGGCGGCCGATCCAGTCGGCATCCTAGAAAACGTGCAGGTCAGACGCGGCCCATCCACCCTCCCAGCACGTTCTTGAAAACCGTCGTGGCGAGAGTCACCGTGGGTTCAAATCCCACACCCACCGCAGTGATTGAGAGCCTCTGACCAGCGGAACCGGTCGGGGGCTCTCGCTGTTTCAGGGCCCCGTGGCTGCGCCCTCCTCCCGTGGTTGTCCGGCCGTTCGGGCATGTGAGGGACATTGCGCCGGACTGGGCACGCGCCATGGATGAACCCAATACTCCACGTGGACGCTGCCCGGCGAGCCTCGGAGGAGGTGTGGGGCGAGTGCGGTGTTGTTCTACAAGATCACTGGATTCGTCTCCAAGGAGAAACTCGTGTTGAAGCGCATCGCATCCGCCCTCGCCGTAGCCACCGTCGCCGGATTCCTGGCCGCCGGCACCGCCGTCGCTTCCGACGGTCCCACCGGCACCTTCGACGAGGGCCGCTACGCAGGGCAGTCGTTCACCAACATGGGCGGCCAGTACGGGATCACCACCGCCGGCCATGTGGACGGCGGGCACCGCGACGGGACCGCCCTCAACGGGGTCTTCGACGGGTTCAACCACTGACGGCTTCTCCGTCTGGCTGGTCAAGGGGGTGTCTCTCACTGAGAGGCACCCCCTTCCCGCACCCCGGACGCTTCGGCCTCGCTCGGGGGTGGTGTCAGCAACACCCCCGAGAGGGCGGGTCGCCGTATGTCCCGGGCCGCTCGGATTCGCGAACGTGGAGGACGTCAGCACGGCACGTCCCCGGCATGTCCCCGGCACGTCCCCACCGCGAAGATTCGAGGCCCTTCATGAGCACCAGTGCACTGCCGCAGCCGTACGCAGCCGCTCCCTCTGCTCCCTCCTCCGAGCGCTCCGCGGGGTCGCCGGGCTTCTGGCGGGCGCCGTTCGCCGCCTCCACGTACCGGGAGATCGGCTACACGGTGGCGTCGCTGCCCATCGCCATAGTGGGCTTCACCTTCGCCGTGACGATGTTCTCGCTCGGCATGGGTCTCTTCGTCACCGTGCTCGGACTGCCGGTCCTCGCGGCCGCGTTGGGCGGAGCGCGGGGGCTCGGCGCCGCCGAGCGGGGGCGGGCTCGGGCGCAGCTGGGGCTCGATGTCGCCGGGCCCGCTGCGGTGGAGACGCCGCGGGGCGCGGGTGCGTGGGCGGGGATGCGGGCACGGCTCTCGGACGGCGCGGGCTGGCGGGCCCTGCTCTTCCAGGTCGTGATGTTCCCGTCGCGCGTCGTGTCCTTCGTCTTCAGCGTGACGTTCCTGGTCACCGGCTGGGTGGTCGCGCTCCTCCCGGCGTACTCCTGGGTGTTCCCCCGTTACGTCGACTGGCCCGGCTACCGGCTGTTCGACTACACCTCCGGCGGCGAGCGCCACGCGTTCTACCTGGAGTCGCCGGTGCAGATCGCGGGGGCGTCCCTGGTCGGCCTCGCCATTGTCTTCCTCACACCGAAGCTGGTCCGCGCCCTGACGAACATCGACCGTGCGGCCATCCGTTCGATGCTCGGATAGCCGCGACGGCCAGCGGTAAGGGGCGTCCGCCATTGCGGGCGCCCCTTACCGCGTGCTCCTCTACCGCGCGCTCTTCAGCTCCCGTCACGCGTGTCCCGTCAGCCGTGCCGCCGACGCGATCGTCGAGCGGGCCTCGTGTTGCGTGAGGCCGACCCGGAGCGCGGCAGCGACGAGTTCGTCGGCCAGGGGCTCGCCGATGCCGTTCTCGTAGGCGCGGCAGGCGGCCCAGAACAGGCGGGTGTTGCGCTGCCCCTCATGCGCGGCGAGCACGAACTGGACCAGGCCCTGGCCCCGTTGGACCGGGGCCGGCATCTGCGGGAGCGTGGGGTGGTGGGCGCGGGGCGGGGGCGTGAGCAGGCGCAGCAGCGCTGGCGGACAGTTCGCCGGAGGGAGATGTGCGGTGCCGGCCACGGCGCTGTAGACGCCGTGCTCGGTGCGCGAGCCGGGGCCGACGAGGTAGCCGCCGGCGCCCCTGATGTCGATGCCGGGGGCCAGACGCCCCGCGGAGTTGGGGACGACGGCGTCGGGAGGGCCCGCGAGCCAGATGTGGCGGCCACCGCTCGGGGTCGCCACGACGACCGTGGCCGGGATCGTGAAGAGGTGGCGCAGCGCCAGTTCCCGCAGGGCTGCCGGAGCGTCCGTACCGGACTTGGTGTCCAGGTCGATGCCGATCAGATGGTGCGGGGCCAACCCGCACGCGATGCCGTAGCCGGTGGCCCAGGGGGCGGCGGTGAAGAGCTCGCGGATGCGCCACGGATCGGTCGACGCGTCGTACACGCCGTGTCCGGGGCGGCCGCATTCGCCGTGACAGGGGGCCGGTTCGGGCTGCTCGTGGTGGGGGGAGCGGAGCGCAGGCAGCTTGGTCCGGGAGAGCGGGATCACCGCGAGGCCGCGCTCGGCGGCGGACAGGGCGTGGGCGAGTGCGAGTGCTGTGGCATGGCGGTCGATGGTGGCCATGCCTTCATTTTCGTACAAGCGTTCGAAGAAGGGAAGAGGGGGCGGGCACGGCGCGCGGGCGAAACACGGATGCGCCCGCCGATCTTCCTTGAGAGCCGGAACGCTTCAGCCCGTGCGGCGCCTGGGTTTGGGCGGGTTATTGGGGGCTGAACAGGGGCTTTGATGGAACGAAGCATGTTTATCGACTTGTACTCACGCTTGCGGGGGAATTGGGGCTTCCGGGGTGGTTCGCCGGGGATTCGGTGGGCAACTCTGGACTCGCGACGTCGTACAGAACCCACGAGGCGGTCGGCCAACCGCCTTGAAACAAGCGGCACTTCAGGTACTCCCGGCACGTCGCCGGTGCGTACCCCCGTAACGGAGGAACTGACATGGCAAGCATCCGTACCGCCCGCGTCATCGCTGCAGCCGCAGCCCTGCCCCTGGCTGCCGCACTCTTCTCGGGTGTCGCGACGGCTGACAACGGCGCCTTCGCGAACGACGGATCGAATGCGGGCGTAGCGACTGTCAACGGCAGCGGCGTCGGCGGCAACAACAGCGGCAACTCGTCCACGTCGCAGCAGCAGGCCGTCGGCTCAGGCGCCTCGAACCAGAACAACACCGCCCAGGTGAACGGCTCGGCGTTCACGGCGATCGACCAGTCGAACGAGAACATCGCCGTCAACTTCACCCACCTCTGGTGAGGTGACGGCCCTCCGGGGTAGCTCCTGGGGCCTGCTCGATGGGGTGTGTGACGTTCTGCGCGGCGGTGCATCTGCACCGCCGCGCAGGCGCGTCCGGCTCCCGCATCGAGGGAGATCTCTTGACACCGCGCCAGTTTCTGACGGACAGTCAGAAACCAATGTCGGTGCGACGCCCTTACGCGAAGGAGAGGCCGCCGCCGTGCACCTCGCCCCCACCGAGCGCCAACAGCAGCTGCGCGCCGAACTGCGTGCCTACTTCCGCGATCTGATGCCGGCAGGTCCGCCCGAAGGGGGCGACCTGGAGGGGCAGCGCCGGCTGCTGCGGCGCATCGGGGCAGACGGCATGCTGGGCCTCGGCTGGCCGGTCGAGTACGGCGGGCAGGGGCGCGGGCCCGACGAACAGTTCGTCTTCTTCGACGAGGCCTACCGCGCGGGCGCGCCCGTATCGATGGTCACCCTGAACACCGTCGGGCCGACCCTCATGAAGTACGGCACCGAGGAGCAGAAGGCCACCTTCCTTCCGCGCATCCTCAGCGGTGACCTCGTCTTCGCGATCGGCTACAGCGAGCCGTCGGCGGGGACGGACCTGGCCTCGCTGCGGACGCGGGCGGTGCGCGAGGGCGAGGGGTCAGGGAGGCCCGCGGGGTCTGCGGGGCCCGAGGGGTCTGAGGGGTCTGCGGGGTCCGATGGCACGTGGGTCATCGACGGGCAGAAGATCTTCACGTCGAACGCCCAGAACGCCGACTGGATCTGGCTGGCCTGCCGCACCGACCCCGAAGCCCCCAAGCACCAGGGCATCTCGATCATCCTCGTGCCGACCGACGCGCCCGGCTTCTCGTGGACGCCGATCGAGACGGTGGGCGGTCTGACGACGACGGCGACGTACTACGACGGAATCCGCGTGCCCGCCACGAACCTCGTCGGTGAGGAGAACGGCGGCTGGGGGCTCATCACCAACCAGCTCAACCACGAGCGGGTGGCGCTCGCCGCGATCGGCATGCAGGCCGAGGATTTCTACGCCGCTGCCCTCGCCTTCGCCCGTACGCCCGATCCGGTGACGGGCGAGCGCCGGATTGACGCTCCGTGGGTCCGGTCCAGGCTGGCCGAAGCACAGGCGCGGCTGTCGGCAACGCGCCTGCTCAACTGGCGTTTGGTGGGGGATGTCGGGGCGGGTGCGCTGGCGCCGGGAGACGCGAGCGGCGTGAAGTTCGTGGGAACCGAATCGGCGGTGGAGGTGTACCGAATATGTCAGGAAGTCACGGGCGAGGCGGGCCTGGTCCGGGCCGGTTCATCCGGGTCCCTGACGCTCGGCACGGCCGGTGAGGGGGAGTTGGAGCGGATGAACAGGGCGGCACAGATCAATACGTTCGGGGGCGGGGTGAGCGAGGTGCAGCGGGAGATCGTGGCGACGATGCGCCTCGGGATGCGGAGGGGACGGCGGTGACCGATCTTTCGTACGAGACGCTGAAGGCGTTCGAGGGGCGGGCGGCCGCCACGTCGGGCGTGGGCAAGGACCCGGTCAACGAGCCGATGATCCGGCACTGGTGCGAGGCCATGGGCGACACGAACTCGGCCTATGCGGGGGCGGACCCGATCGCTCCGCCGACCATGCTCCAGGCCTGGACGATGGGCGGGCTCTCCGGACACCAAGGGCGTTCGGCGGCGTACGACGAGTTGTTCGCGCTCCTGGACGGCGCGGGGTACACCTCGGTCGTGGCCACGGACTGCGAGCAGGAGTATCTGCGGGCGCTGCGGCCGGGGGACGAGATCACCTTCGACGCGGTCATCGAGTCGGTGTCGGAGCGCAAGACGACCAAGCTGGGCACGGGCCATTTCGTCACGACCCGGATGGACATCAGAGCGGACGGCGAGCCCGCGGGGACCCACCGCTTCCGAATCCTGAAGTACGCACCCGCGCAGCGAAAACCCCAGGGCAAGCGGCCCCGCCCGGTGATCAATCGGGACAACGCGGGATTCTGGGAAGGCGTGGCCCGCCACCAGCTCCTGATCCAGCGCTGCGGCGGCTGCCAGACGCTGCGCTTCCCCTGGCTGCCCGGCTGCAATGCATGCGGTGCGCTCGTGTGGGACACGGTCGAGGCGAGCGGCGAGGGCACGGTCTACTCGTACGTCGTCATGCACCACCCGCCCTTCCCCGCCTTCGATCCCCCGTACGCCGTCGGGCTCATCGACCTGGCGGAGGGCGTGCGCATGGTCAGCAATGTGGTGGGCGTGCCCAGCGACAAGGTGCGGATCGGGCAGCCGGTGCGGCTCGAATTCCAGCAGGTGGACAAGGAGTTGGAGCTCCCGGTGTTCCGGGCCGTCGAGAGCATGGCGGGGGGCGGGGTCTGACATGGACTTCACACCCACGGAGGAGCAGGCCGCCGCACGGGACCTTGCCGGAGAGATCTTCGGAGACCTGGCTACTCCCGAGCGGCTCACGGCGGCGGGCACAGCATCGGACGCCGAGCTGTGGAAGGCGCTGTGCGCCGCGGGGCTGCCGGGTGCGGTGGAGGAGGTCGGGTTGCTCGGCCTCGTGCTGCTGCTTGAGGAGCAGGGGAGGACGACGGCACAGGTGCCGTTCGCGGCGAGCTGTGTCTTCGGGCTGCTCGCGGTAGCGGCGCATGGCACGGAGGAGCAGCGGGGGCGTCTGCTGCCGGGGCTGCGGGACGGCACGGCGGTCGCGACGGGAGCTTTTCCGGCGCGGGGCGGCGTGGTGGCCTCCGGGGAGGGAGCCCCGGGCGGTGCGACTGCCGCGAAGCTGACCGGGGTCGTGCCATGGGTGCCGTGGCTGCGAGATGCCACGGAGGTCCTGGTGGCGGTGCGCGACCCGGCGCCGCGGGGCGGCCACAGCCTGTGGAGAGTGCGGGTGGCCGACGCGGAATCGGAGCCCGTGGAGCTGACCGCGCCCTGGGCGGCGGGGCGGCTGGTCCTGGACGGGACTCCCGGGGAGCGGATCGGAGGGGAAGGGGCATACGAGGACGTCCTGGCGAGCGCGCGGACGGCCTTCGCCGGACTGCAGGCCGGAGTGTGCGCGGGATCTTTGGCCCGCGCGGTGGCGCACACGAACGAACGGGAGCAGTTCGGCCGGCCTCTCGCGGCCAAGCAAGGGGTTCAACTCCGGGCGGCCGACGCCCATATGGACACCGAGGCGATGCGGGTCACGGCGTACGAGGCGGCCTGGCGGCGCGACGTCGGCCTGCCGTACGGCACGCATGCGCTGACCGCCGCGTGGTGGGCGTCGGAGGGTGGAAAGCGCGTCGTGCACGCGGGCCAGCATCTGCACGGCGGTATGGGAGCCGACCTCGACCATCCCGTGCACCGGCACTTCCTGTGGGGACGGCAGCTGGACGCGTATCTGGGGTGCGGGAGCGAAGTCCTGGAGGAAATGGGCGACTTGATCGCACGGAGCACGCACGAGGGGGCGGCATGACGGGGGGACAGGGTGCTGTAGGAGGAGACGGCGTGACGGGGAGGGGGAGACGGTATGCCGCAGGAGAAGAGGGCGGTGTGAGGGTCGGTGACGAGCTGCCGGAGCTCACCATCCCGGTCACCCGGACGCTGATCGTCTCCGGTGCGATCGCCTCGCGGGACTACCAGGACGTGCACCACGACGCGGCGGCGGCCAAGGAGAAGGGCTCCCCTGACATCTTCATGAACATCTTGACCACGAACGGCCTGGTCGGACGGTATGTCACGGACCACTTCGGTTCCGCGGCGATCCTCCACAAGGTGGCGATCCGGCTGGGGGCGCCCAATTACCCCGGGGACACGATGGTGTTGACCGGTTCAGTGGAGCGGGTCGAGGGCGATACGGCCACGGTCAAGGTCGTCGGGGCCAACGGCATCGGCAAGCACGTCACCGGCACGGTCACGGTCACCGTCCAGCGCGGGACGGTCCCGGGCGCGGCGGTCCCGGGCGGGGCGTCGGCAGGGGGTGCGGCATGAGCGTACGCACACGCGACCTCCTCGGCGGGAAGGCCGCTGTCGTCGGGATCGGGGCCACCGAGTTCTCCAAGGACTCGGGGCGCAGCGAGCTCAGGCTCGCCGTGGAGGCGGTGGGGCTCGCGCTCGACGACGCCGGGCTGAGCCCCGCAGACGTCGACGGCATGGTCACGTTCACCATGGACACGAACCCGGAGATCACCGTCGCGCAGGCGGCCGGGATCGGGGAGCTGTCGTTCTTCTCGCGCGTCCACTACGGCGGAGGCGCGGCCTGCGCGACCGTCCAGCAGGCCGCGCTCGCGGTGGCGAGCGGAGTGGCGGAGGTCGTCGTCTGCTATCGCGCGTTCAACGAGCGCTCGGGGCGGCGGTTCGGTTCGGGCGTGCAGCACCGGGAGCCGTCGGCGGAGGGCGCGGCGCTCGGCTGGTCCCTGCCGTTCGGATTGCTGACCCCCGCGTCCTGGGTGGCGATGGCGGCCCAGCGCTATCTGCACACCTACGGCCTCACCCCCGACGCCTTCGGCCATGTGGCGGTCACCGACCGGAAGTACGCGGCGACCAACCCGGCGGCCTATTTCCACGGAAAACCGATCACGCTCGCCGAGCACGCCGCCTCGCGCTGGATCGTCGAGCCGCTGCGGCTCCTGGACTGCTGCCAGGAGACCGACGGCGGGCAGGCGATCGTCGTGACGAGCGCGGAGCGGGCCCGGGATCTGCCGAAGCCACCGGCGGTGATCACGGCGGCGGCCCAGGGGTCGGGCCGCGCGCAGGAGCAGATGACCAGCTTCTACCGCGACGACCTGAGCGGGCTGCCGGAAATGAGCGTGGTGGCCCGGCAGTTGTGGCGCAGCTCCGGTCTCGCGCCCGACGACATCGACGTGGGCATTCTCTACGACCACTTCACTCCGTTCGTGCTGATGCAGCTGGAGGAGTTCGGCTTCTGCGGGCCGGGTGAGGCGGCGGACTTCGTGGCCGAGGAGATGCTGCCGCTGAACACCCACGGAGGGCAGCTCGGGGAGGCGTATCTGCACGGGATGAACGGCATAGCGGAGGCGGTCCGACAGGTGCGCGGCACGTCCGTGAACCAGATACCCGGCGCGGCGCGCACACTGGTCACCGCGGGCACCGGTGTGCCCACATCGGGGTTGATTCTCGCGGCGGACGGCTGAACGCGGCGCGTGTCCCCGGCACGGCGGGGGCCCCGGGCCGTTCACTCGGCGTATGCGCTGCCGAAAGCTGATGATGGGACTTGTCCTTGCCGTCGCCCTTACTGCCACGGCCGTGGGCGCGCCGCCGACCGGCGCCGTGAGCAGACCCGAGGCCGCGGTTCGCGGACCCGACACGGGTCGCGGACCCGACGCCTCGGGTCGCGCGGCCGGGCCCGAAGGACGTGCGGCCGCGGCGGGGGGTCGTGCGGCCGGGTGGCCGGCGGGGGTCTCGGTCTACCGCGGCCGGGCCTTCGACACCTGCCTCGCGCCGTCCGCCGACACGATGCGCCGCTGGAAGACCTCCAACTACGGAGCGGTGGGCATCTACTACGCGGGCCGCGGCCGGGCGTGCAAGCGCCAGCCGCAGCTGAGCCGCAGTTGGATGCGCACGGTGCGGGGGCAGGGGTGGAAGGTGCTGCCGGTGTACGTCGGGTCGCAGTCGCCCTGCGTCGTCGCGAAGCACAAGAAGCACGTGCGCATGGGGCGGTACCCCGTGCGGCAGGGAACACTGGAGGGGCGTGACGCGGTACGGAAGGCCAGGGCACTCGGGATGCAGCGGCTCAGCCCGCTCTATCTGGACATGGAGGCGTACACCTACCGGGAAAAGTGGTGCGCGCACGGCACCCTGGCCTTCGTGCGGGCCTGGAACCGTGAGGTGCGCAGGTTCGGGTACGTGCCGGGGTTCTACAGCAGTGCGAACTCCGGCGTACGGCACATGGAGACGGCGCGGCGGGCGGGGGTGCGGGATCTGCCGTCGGTGATGTGGTTCGCGCGCTGGCGCGTGCGGCCGCACCTGTACCGCGAGCCGGTCCTTCGGCGCGACGCGTGGAGCCCTGAGCGGCGCATTCACCAGTACGCGGGGAACGTCACGGAGCGGCACGGCGGGCGCACGATCAAGATCGACCGGAACCTCGTGCACGCGCCGGTTGCCCGGGTCCGCTAGGCGGGGAGCGCGGCGCCTTTCGCCGCCTTCTCAGGGATGAACCCTCAGGGGTGTGCTCCGCCTCCTCCACCTTCAGGAGGTGGGGCTACCACCCCGCGTACAACCTGAGGCGGACACCGCTTCGGGACCTGCGGCCGATCCGCTGAAGTAGGGGGCGCTTCTAGCGTGGAGCCATGACCGTATCCATGGTGCCCATGTGCACCAGCGCATCGAAGGCCGCGACGCGGACAGCGAGTCCTTCGGCGTATCCGTCGTTCGCGTCGTACGTACGGGCACGTCAGCCCGTGTTGCTGCGCACCGCGCGCTCGCTGACCGCGAATCCGAGCGATGCCGAGGATCTGCTGCAGACCGCCCTCACCAAAACCTATGTCGCGTGGGACCGGATCGAGGACCATCGGGCCCTCGACGGCTATGTGCGCCGGGCCCTGCTGAACACCCGGACCTCGCAGTGGCGCAAGCGCAAGGTCGACGAGTTCGCGTGTGACGAGCTGCCCGAGCCCGAGGTGGCGCCGGTCGCGGACCCGGCCGAGCAGCAGGTGCTCAGGGACGCGATGTGGCGCGCGATCATGAAGCTGCCCGCCCGGCAGCGGGCGATGGTCGTCCTGCGGTACTACGAGGATCTCAGCGAGGCCCAGACGGCCGAGGTGCTCGGGGTGTCCATCGGCACCGTCAAGAGCGCGGTGTCGCGTGCGCTGGGCAAGCTGCGCGAGGACCCGGAGCTCACACCGGTCCGGTGATGGCCCAGGCAGCCCGGTGATGGGCCGGACAGCCCGGTGATGGCCCGGACAGCCCGGTGACAGCCCGGACAGTTCGGTGATCGTCGCAGCTCTGCCGGACCTTTCTTCTCCCGACCTAGTGACATACCGTGCGGTATGCGGCAAGAATCTGGCGAGCCCTACTGCCAGGTAGGTCATTCGGGAGCCGCCCCGGATGAATGCCGCGCGCCCACCGGGAGGACGCCGTGCTGAGCACGATGCAGGACGTACCACTGACCGTCACCCGCATCCTTCGGCACGGGACGACCGTGCACGGGTCGTCGCAGGTCACCACATGGACCGGCGAGGCCGCCCCGCAGCGCCGCAGCTTCCGCGAGATCGGTGAACGCTCGGCCCAGCTGGCGCACGCACTGCGCGAAGACCTCGGGGTCGACGGCGACGAGCGCGTGGCCACGTTCATGTGGAACAACGCCGAACACGTCGAGGCCTACTTCGCGGTCCCCTGCATGGGCGCCGTCCTGCACACCCTCAATCTCCGGCTGCCCGCCGACCAGTTGACCTGGATCGTGAACCACGCGGCCGACCGCGTCATCATCGTCAACGGCTCCCTCATCCCGCTGCTCGCACCCCTGCTGCCGCAGCTGCCGACCGTCGAGCACCTGGTGGTCTCGGGCCCCGGCGACCGCTCGCCGCTGGCCGGAATCCAGGCGCGGGTGCACGAGTACGAGGACCTGATCGCCGCCAAGCCGACGACGTACGACTGGCCCGAGCTCGACGAGCGCACGGCCGCCGCCATGTGCTACACCTCCGGCACCACCGGCGACCCCAAGGGCGTCGTCTACTCCCACCGCTCCATCTACCTGCACTCCATGCAGGTCAACATGAGCGAGTCCATGGGCCTGACGGACGCGGACACCACCCTCGTCGTCGTCCCGCAGTTCCACGTCAACGCCTGGGGCCTGCCGCACGCGACTCTGATGGCCGGCGTGAACATGCTGATGCCGGACCGCTTCCTGCAGCCCGCCCCGCTCGCCGAGATGATCGAGACGGAGCGGCCCACGCACGCGGCCGCCGTCCCCACCATCTGGCAGGGCCTGCTCGCCGAACTCAGCGCGAAGCCGCGCGACGTCAGCTCGCTCGGCCAGGTCACCATCGGCGGCTCCGCCTGCCCGCCCTCGCTGATGGAGGCGTTCGACAAACTGGGCATGCGCGTCTGCCATGCGTGGGGCATGACGGAGACCTCCCCGCTCGGCACGGTCGCCCGCCCGCCGGCCAAGTCCCTCGGCGCCGAGGACGAGTTCGCCTACCGCCTCACCCAGGGCCGCTTCCCGACCGGCGTCGAGGCCCGCCTGGTGGGCCCCGGCGGCGAGCACCTGCCGTGGGACGGAGAGTCCGCGGGCGAGCTGGAGGTGCGCGGGCCGTGGATCGCGGGCGCGTACTACGGCGGAGCGGGTGGCGATGAGATCAAGCCCGAGGACAAGTTCAGCGCGGACGGCTGGCTGAAGACCGGCGACGTCGGCGTGATCAGCTCCGACGGCTTCCTGACGCTCACCGACCGAGCGAAGGACGTCATCAAGTCCGGCGGCGAGTGGATCTCCAGCGTGGAGCTGGAAAACGCGATCATGGCCCACCCGGACGTCGCGGAGGCGGCCGTCGTCGCCGTCCCCGACGACAAGTGGGGCGAACGCCCGCTCGCCACCGTCGTGTTGAAGGAGGGCGCGAGCCTCGACTACGCCGCCCTGCGCGACTTCCTCGCGGGCACCATCGCCAAGTGGCAGCTGCCCGAGCGCTGGGCGATCGTGCCCGCCGTGCCCAAGACGAGCGTCGGCAAGTTCGACAAGAAGGTGCTGCGCAGGCAGTACGCGGACGGGGAACTGGACGTCACGAAGCTCTGACGGCCGCCCTCCCTCCCAGCACTCACTCGGTGTTACGCCGCTCCCCCGCCGGAGCGGCGTATCGCCGTGGCCCAGCCCAGGGCGAGCCAGGCCGTCGCGATGGCGCAGACCCCGCCCCAGCCCCAGTGGGTGAAGGCCGTACCTGCCAGGGCCGAGGCCCCCGCGCCGCTCGCGAAACCGGCCACCACATAGGCGGTGTTGGCGGTGGCGGGCAGGCTCGTGGTGGTCAGCGCCAGGGTCTGGTTGGCGACATGGCTCGCCACGAGGGCGGCGTGGATCAGGATCCCGGCCGCGCACAGCGCCCACAACTGCCGCCCGCCCAGCCAGAACAGCGGCAGGCAGAGCGCCGCTCCGACGTACGCGGTCGCCGTGACCCGCGCCGCCCCGAACCGGTCGACGAGCCCGCCGGCCAGCGGGGCGACCGCGGTCGCGGAGAGCCCGAGGAGGCCGAAGAGCCCTGCGGCTCCGGTCGACATGCCGTACGCACCGCTGGTGAGGAGCAGGGCGAGCGAGGTCCATACCGCGCTCCACGCTCCGTACATCCCGCCCTGGCGCAGGCAGGCACGGCGCAGCTCCGGTGACTCCTTCAGGACCCGGGGCAGGCGGGCGAGACCGCTGAGGGCCGGGCCCGCGTGACGCGGCCGGTCCTCAGCGGGCAGCAGCGCGGCGGTGGCGAGGCCGAGCGCCAGTGTCAGGACGGCAGCGCCCACGAAGACGACGCGCCAGCCGTGGGCCTGACCCACGAGCCCGCCGAGGACACGCGCGGCGACAACTCCCGCGAAGAGCCCGGCGATCACGGCCGCCACATGCCGGGCACGGCGGCCGACGGGCGCGCGCTCGGCGACCAGCGGCACCAGGAGCTGGGGTATGACGCTCGCCGCCGTGGCGACGAACAGGGCGCAGGCGAGCGCGACGGGCCCCGAACAGACCGCGGCCGCCGCCAAGGCCAGGGCCGCGCCGGCCGAGAGTATGCCGACGAGGCGGCGGCGGTTCGCCGTGTCCCCGAGCGGGGCGAAGAAGAGCAGCCCGGCGGCGTACCCGAGAAGGGACACCGAGGCGAGCCAGGCCAGGTCGGACGGCTGGGTGCCGAAGTCGTGGGCCATGAGGGGGAGCAGGGGCGCCGCGAGGTAGATGTTGGCGGCGGTCACCGCGGTGCAGACCGCCACGACGGCGAGCAGCAGGCCGGGCCGGACGGAGCGTTCGGTCGGAGAGTCCCCGGCGATCCCGGAGTCCCGGGCGATCCCGGAGTTCCCGGCGATTCCGGGAGCCCCGGGTGTCCGGCTCCTGGCGGCTGAGGGCATGGGCGGTGACATGAGGGGCGGGCTCCTTGCGTTGCGCGATCAGGCGGCGAGTGAGCGGCGAGTAGGCGACGAGCAGGCGAGTCGAAGGCAAGCAACTAACTGGTTGGTTGGTTGGTTGGAAAAAGTCTGCGCCCACAGCCCGCGCAATGTCAAGCAACCAACCAGTTGGTTACCCGCAAGGATTAGCTACCCTGTCCCCATGGCAGTGAGAGACCCCGAAGCCACCAAGGCCCGGATCTTCGAGGCGGCGGTGACCGAGTTCGCGCGGTACGGCATCGCGGGCGCCCGTATCGACCGCATCGCGAGCGAGGCGAAGGCGAACAAGCAGCTCATCTATGCCTATTTCGGCAACAAGGCCGAGCTGTTCACCCAGGTCCTCGAGAAACGCATGCTCGACATGGCGGTCAGCACTCCCGTCGACGCCGACGACATGGACGGCTGGATGGACCGGCTGATGGATTACCACGCCGCACACCCCGAGCTCCTGCGCCTGCTCTTCTGGGAGGGCATCGAGTACGGCACCGACGAGCTCCCCGACGAGCGGGAGCGCCGTGACCACTACGACCGCAAGGTCGCCGTGCTCGCCGATGCCCAGGCCCGCGGCGTCATCAGTGACGAAATCCCCGCCTCCCACCTGCTGTTCATGGTGGTCGCGCTGGCCGGCTGGTCGACGGCGGTTCCGCAGATGCGGCGGATCCTGGTCGGTGAGACGGACGACGACGTGGCGCGGCTGCGCACCTCGATCAAGGCCGCGATGCGACGCATCACGGCTTGAGTCGCTCGCACCACGGCGGCCTGCACCGCCCGAAGCGCGAGCCCCAGGGCCGCCCGCCCTAGTTCGTACCGATCTTCGCCAGCAGATCCACGATGCGGCCCTGCACCTCGCTGCTCGTCGACCGCTCCGCGAGGAACAGCACCGTCTCCCCCGCCGCGAGACGCGGCAGTTCCGTCTGGTCGACGGCGGCGGTGTAGACGACGAGCGGGGTGCGGTTCAACTGGCCGTTCGCGCGCAGCCAGTCGATGATCCCGGCCCTGCGGCGACGCACCTGCATCAGGTCCATCACCACCAGGTTCGGCCGCATCTGCGCCGCGAGCGTCACCGCGTCCGCGTCGCTCTCGGCCCGCGCGACCTGCATGCCGCGCCGCTCCAGCGTCGCGGTCAGGGCGAGCGCGATCTCCTCGTGCTCCTCGATGAGCAGGACGCGCGGCGGGTGCTGCTCGCTGTCGCGGGGCGCGAGCGCCTTCAGGAGCACGGCGGGGTCGGCGCCGTACGCCGCCTCGCGCGTCGCCTGGCCGAGTCCCGCCGTGACGAGCACGGGGACCTCGGCGGCCACGGCGGCCGTGCGCAGCGACTGCAGAGCCGTACGCGTGATCGGTCCGGTCAGCGGGTCCACGAACAGCGCCGCGGGGAACGCCGCGATCTGGGCGTCGACCTCCTCGCGGGAGTTCACGATGACGGGACGGTAGCCGCGGTCGCTCAGCGCCTGCTGCGTGGTGACGTCGGGCGCGGGCCACACCAGGAGGCGGCGCGGGTTGTCCAGCGGCTCGGGCGGCAGTTCGTCGTCCATGGGCTGCGGCTGGGGCCGGTTGGCGACCTCGACGGCGCCGCCGGGGCCGTCCAGCGGCTCCGGGCCCTCGTCGGCGTCCTCGTCCGGTGCGCCGATCGCGTACGCGCGGCCTGTGCCCTCGGTCGAGGACGCGATCCGGGACTGCGGGTGGCCCTGCGCCTGGGGGTGCGGGCGTGCAGCGGCCTCGGGGCGGTCGTCGCCCGCGGGGTCGGGGGGAGTGGACAGCCTGCGGCGCCGCCCCGAGCCGCCGACGGAGCCGCCGAGAGAGCCGCCGAGGGTGTGGGACTGCGACTGTCCCGTAGCCGCGGGCTGCGCCGGCGCCTGCTCCGGGAGCGGTCCCGCGGTGGGGGGCTGCGGGGCCTCAGGAGCGGCCGGGGCGGCGGGAGCGGTGGGGGCAGATGCGGCGGGCTGGGCCTGCTGCGGCTGGGGAGCCTGGGGGGCCTGGGGAGCCTGCTGGGCCGCAGGAGTCTGCGGGGGCAGCGGAGGCTGGGGTGCCTGTGGGACCTGCGGGTTCTGCGGGTTCTGTGGGGTCTGGGGATTCTGCTGCGGCTGCGGCTGCGGCGTCTGCGGTGCCGTCGCCGGGGCGGCCGGGGCATGGCCCTGCTGCAGCCCGCGACGGCGCTGCTGCTGCTCGGCGATCTGCTGGCCGAACGGCACACCCTGCCCGAGCGTGCGCACGCTGATCGCGCGCCCCTGCGTCGAGTTGGGGTCGCCGGGCGCGGCCTCGGCGGGCAGCGGCTGCGCGGCCCGACCCTGGGCCCCGCGCTCGGGCGGGAGCGCGACGCCCCTGCCGGGTGTGTGGACGCCCCGCGCGGGAGTGCCTTCGGCGTACGTAGTGGGCTGCGAGGGAACACCGGCGGGCGGGGTGCCCTGAGCGTCCCCGGCCGGACCAGCGGCTGCGGGCGCCGCAGGAGCAGAGCCAGCAGGACCAGCAGGGGCAGCGTCCGCCCCCGGTGCGGCGGACGCGCCGGGAGCCTGCCCCAGCCCGTTCTCCTGCCCCTGCCCCGCTGCCTGCCCCTGCCCCTGCGCCGGACGCGACCGGCGGCGACCCGTCGGCGTCTCCGCGGGGTGAGGCTGCGGCGGGGTGTGGTCGTCGGCCGGGTGGTGCAGGGCCGCTTCGTGCTGCCCCGTGTCGTCCTGGTCCGCGGAAGCGGGCGGCAACGCGAATACGCGCCCGCTGGGAGCCTCCTCGGCAGCGGCCCGCTCCTTGGCGGCGGCCAGCGCACGGCGACGCCGCCCCGTCGGACGGGGAGAGGCCTCGCCCGAGTCACCGGCGACAGCCACAGCCGTCCCGACCCCGGAAGCCCCGGAAGCCCCGGAGCCCCCGGCGACAGCACCCTCCTGCCCACCACCGCCCGAAGGCAGAGCGGGCGGCAACGCCAACTGCTCGTCGTTCCGTCGAGCCCGCTGCCCGGAAGCGGCAGGGGCCACCCCACCCGCGGGAACCGGCACGCCCTGCGGCGGCACCGTCTGCCCGAGAGCCGCGGACCCGGCCGCATGCTCGGCAGCGGTCACCACAGAACCGACGGAGCCCCCCGAACTCACGGAGCCCCCCGAACTCACGGAGCCCCCCGAACTCACGGAGCCCTCCGCGGCGCTGGGCCGCCCACGCCGCCGCCCGGTACCACCCGAAGTCTGTGCCTGCGCAGCCCCCTCGCCCCGCGCGACCGCCTCCGGAGCAACCGGAGTAACCGGACCAACCGACGCGATCGACGCCTCGGCCTCGGCAACCTGAGCCGCCGCGATCTGCGCCGCGTCGGCCTCCGCCGCACGCCGCCCTCGACGCCGCCCGGTCCCACTGGACGAAGCCCCGCCTACGGAATCGGCCCCCTCAGGCGCTGCACCTCCCGAGGCGGCACCTCCCGAGGTGGCACCTTCAGGAACCGCACTCTCCAAGAACGAGTCCACCGAAGGCCCGGCAGCCCGCCGAGCCCGTCGGCGCCCGCCACCCGTGGCGGGCGAAGCCTGCGCGGGCACCACGACAGAAGAGCCAACAGAAGAGCCGACAGAACCACCCACCGCCTCGGGGGCCGCGGAAACCGCCCCACCCCCCGCCCCGATCGGCACCTCAAGAACGTACGCATTGCCGCTCATCCCCGGCACCTCATGCGTCTGCAGCACGCCGCCGTGCGCCCGCACGATGCCCCGGACGATCGGCTCGTGCACCGGGTCTCCCCCGGCGTACGGCCCCCGCACCTCGATGCGGACGACCTCGCCACGCTGAGCCGCGGCCACGACCACGGTCGAGTCCACGTACCCACCGGCGGCGGACACGGCCGAAGGACCCGTACCGGCACGGGCGTTGCCCGTGGCGTCGATCCCCGCCACGTCGGCGACCAGGTGGGCGAGCGCGGTGGCGAGCCGCCCCGGGTCCACCTCGACCTCGATCGGCGGCGCGTGCACCGCGAACTGCGCGCGTCCGGGCCCGATCAGCTCGACCGCGCCCTCCACGCCGCTCGCGACGACGGCATCGAGCATGACCTTCACGCACGACAGCTGATCCGCACCCGAGTCGAGCAACTGGAAGCCCAGCACATTGTCGACAAGCGTGGTGATGCGCGCGTACCCGGCGGAAAGATGATGGAGAACCTGATTCGCCTCGGGCCACAACTGCCCGGCGTCGTCCGCCGCCAGGGCCGACAGCTCACGCTTCAGCTCGTCGAGCGGACCCCGCAACGACGACCCGAGCACGGCGAGCAACTGCTCGTGCCGCGCGGCCAGGGCGTCGTACCGCGCCTTCTCGCGCTCGGTGAGCTCCTCGAACCGGTCCTTCTCGCGCTCGGCGAGCGCCGCGTACCGCTCCTGCTCGGCGGCGATCTCCTCGGCGCGCTGCTCGGCCGCGGCGGCGAGTTCCGCCGCGTGCCGCTCCGTCGCGGCCCGCAGCTCCTCCGTGCGCCGCTCCGTCGCGGCCTTCATCTCCTCGGCGTGCGCGGCGATCGCGGCCTCGTGCTCCTCGGCCAGCGCGTCGTAGGGGCGCCGGTCGGTGAACGTCATGACCGCGCCGACGAGCTGGTCACCGTCCCGCACCGGCGCCGTCGTCAGGTCGACCGCGACCCGGTCGCCGCTCTTGGACCACAGGACCTGCCCGCGCACCCGGTGCTTGCGCCCGGAGCGGAGCGTGTCCGCGAGAGGGGACTCCTCGTACGGGAAGGGCTCACCGTCGGCGCGGGAGTGGAGCACCAGGTGGTGCAGTTCCTGCCCGCCCAGGTCGCTGGCCCTGAAGCCCAGTATCTGCGCGGCGGCCGGATTGACGAGGACGACCCGTCCTTCGGTGTCCGTCCCGACGACACCTTCGGCGGCTGCACGCAGGATCATCTCGGTCTGCCGCTGGGAGCGCGCGAGTTCGGCCTCGGTGTCCACAGCGCCCGAAAGGTCGCGTACGACGAGCATGAGCAACTCGTCGCCGGTGTAGCCGTAATTGTCGTAGGCGTCCCGAATGTCTTCCAGGTTCGAGCTGGTGACCTCGACGGGGAACTCGCTGCCGTCCGTGCGGCGCGCGGTCATCCGCGTCGGCTTCGTACGCCCGCGCCCGTCGACGGAGTCGGGCCTGCGCATCGATCCGGGAATGAGCCGGGAGTCGAACTCCGGCAACAGATCGAGGAGCCCGCGTCCCACGAGGGCTGTGCCCGGTGCCTCGAACGCCTCGAGCGCGATCGCGTTCGCGTTCACGACGGTCCCGTTCGCGTTCACGAGGACCAGCGCGTCCGGGAGCGCGTCGAGTATGGCTGCGAGGCGAGCAGCGCCTCGGGATGGCCTGCTGCTCACGACGACGCTTCCTCCCTGGTTACTGCTGCTTGCCGACTCGCCCAGGCCATCTTGCCCCGCGGCCCGCGGCGTGTCACGGGAGGGAGTCTACGGGGAGTGGTTGTGCGCGCGACGCCGGATGAGAGGGAGGTCGCACGCAGAAGATGTGAGGCTTCCGTACGGCCTGGTCACGAGGAGGTGGCGGCCGGACGGATTCGGCCGTGGCCGGGAAGCGCCTCGGAAGTGGCCGAAACGGATCGTCCGGAGTCATCCGGAGTCAGGCGCCGGCCTCGGGAAGCACCGGGACGAGCTTGTTCCACCGGGAGATCTCGCATCCGTTGCTGCGGTTGTACGTCGCCTCGACGGGCCGCCCGTTCCAGGTGCCGGTGATGTGCGCGGTGGCGGGACCGCCGTACTGCATGGTGCAGTTCGCGTCGGCCGGCGTGGGTGCGAACGCGTCGCTGCCCCACCTCGTCCCTTGGTCGAGCTTCGCGCACGCTTCCTCCGCCTGAGGGTGCGTGCCGCCCGTCGGGTGGCACGTCAGCTCGAACGTCCCGTCGCGGCCGTCCCCGGCGTCGTCGACCTTCACCGTGAGCCGGTCAGGGGTCGCCCCGGACTCGGTCACGGGCGTCGGCAGGGGGAGGGGCTCCATGTCGGCGTGGGCGACGAAGGGCGCGGCGGACAGCGCGGCGACGGACGCGGCGGCGGTGAGGACGAGACGGCGCAGCATGACGGGGCTCCACTGGGTGCGGGGTACCGGGTACGCGAACACGTACGGGCTCTACCGCGTCTAACGCCGTTGACGCCGCGACGTTGCGGGCACGGAAAGACGCTTTGCTCTGCGGGCCGCCCGACTAGTACCGTGGAAGCCGCGATTGGTGACACGCCGCCCGGCTGTGTCATCATCTGCACGCACCCCTCGCGCTCGCGCAGGAGTGCAAGCTGGAGGCGTCGCCTAGTCCGGTCTATGGCGCCGCACTGCTAATGCGGTTTGGGACTTAAATCCCATCGAGGGTTCAAATCCCTCCGCCTCCGCTGCAAGATCCCGAAGCCCCGGTCCACTGGACCGGGGCTTCGGCGTTTCGCCGCCGCGAAGCACGTTTCCGCAGGTCGCAAGCGGTGCGGCAAACGGATTTCACATGGCGGCGGCGGTCATGTAATGTTCTTCCTGTCGCCGCGAGCGGGCCGAAAGGCCGGGGAGCGAAGGCAGAAAAAAGAAAAATCAAGCACTCGTAGCTTAACGGATAGAGCATCTGACTACGGATCAGAAGGTTGCAGGTTCGAATCCTGCCGAGTGCACACAGATGAGAGGCCCCCGGTTGAACCGGGGGCCTTTCGCGTTGTCCGGGAGTTGTCGCTCCGCCGCCCGCCGCCCGCCGCCCGCCGCCCGCCGTCCGCCGCCCGCCGTCCGCGGACCGCGGTGCGCGGTCCGCGGGGACGTGGGCGGTCAGGCCGAGGCCTTCACGCCCGTGGCCTGGCGGGGGGTGTTCTGGGTGATGGGGCGGGGGCGGGTCGGCAGTCCGAGTGTCGGGTTGGCGACGCCCCAGGCCGCGCCCTTGCAGACCAGTTCCTTGTAGACGGCGGCGAGCCGTCCTGTCAGGGCCGCGTTGACCGAGCGGTCGTCGGCGGTGACGTACTGGATCAGACCGTTCCTGCGGCCGAGCGAGATGCACTGGTTGAAGTAGCGCATCGGCGTCTTCGGGATCTTCCCGCCGGTCAGGCGGGCCGCGATGGCGTCGGCGGCCTGCCATGCCATGGGGGTGCCCGTCGCGCACGACATCCGCAGCGGCTTGTCGCCGGGGCCGATCGCCATGGCCGCGTCGCCGACGGCGTACACGTCCGGGTGCGAGACCGAGCGCATGGTGCGGTCGACGATGATCTGGCCGCTGTCGGTGACTTCGAGGGCGGTGGCCTCCGCGATCGGGTGGACCGCGAAGCCGGTGGTCCACACCGTGACCGCGGCCGGGATGGCCTTGCCGTCGGCGGTGGTGACGCGGTCGGCCTGTACGCCGGTGACGGCGGCCTGCTCGTGCGCGGTGATGCCGAGCCCGGCGAAGACCTTCCGTACATGGCCGCGGCCCTTGGGCGAGAGCCAGTCGCCGAGCTCGCCGCGGGCGGCGAGGGCGACGTCGAGGTCCGGGTGTGCTTCGGCGATCTCGGTCGCGGCCTCCAGGCCGGTGAGGCCGCCGCCGACGACGACCACGGTCTCTCCGGCGTCCAGGCCTGCCAGGCGCTCGCGCAGCCGGCGCGATCCGGGGCGGCTCGCGATCTCGTGGGCGTGCTCGGCGGTGCCGGGGACACCCTGGGCGTTCCAGCCGCTGCCGAGGGCGTAGACGAGGGTGTCGTACTCCAGGTCCTCGGTGCTGCCGTGCGCGTCGCCGACGGTGACGGTCTTGCGGTCGACGTCGACGGCGGTGACCTTGGTGAGCTTCAGTTCGACGCCGGTGCCCGCGAACATCTCGCTGAAGGGCCGGTGCGGGAGGTCCTGGCCTGCCGTCAGCTGGTGCATCCGGACGCGCTCGACGAAGTCGGGTTCGGGGTTCACGAGGGTGATGGCGACGTCCTCGCGGCGCAGCCGCTTGGCGAGGCGCCCGGCGGCGGTGGCTCCGGCGTATCCGGCTCCGATGACGACGATGCGGTGCTGCGTGCGGTGCTGCATGTCCTTGCTCCTGTCATCAGCTCTTCAGCTCTTCAGCGGGTTCGCCTCTTGAACCGGGCAGCCCGCCGTTTCCTGACAGGAAGCTGTTGTGAAGCAGCTCACATCTAGCTCGGGGCGTCAGAACGCGTGGAGCAGGGGTTCTCCGTGGTCGGTGGCCGCCCATCGCCGGGTCGCGCGTTCCAGCTTGTCGGGGTTGACCTGGTTGCGGAACGCGACGATGCCCTCGGCGGTGATCTCCAGGCACATGACGCCGACGACCCGGCCGTCCACGACCGCCACGACGGCGGGGGTGCCGTTCGCGGTCGTGCCGTAGATCTCGGGGGAGCCGCCGACGTAGGAGCGCTTGACCTCGCTGGGCTTGAACAGGCCCCGCATGAACTTCGCGACCGCGACAGCGCCCTCGAACGCCTTGGCGCGCGCAGGGACCTTGCCGCCGCCGTCACCGATGGAGATGGCGTCCTGCGTGAGCAGCCGCACGAGCGGCTCGGTCTTGCCGCTGGTGGCGGCCGCGAGGAACTCCTCGACGATCCGCTGGGCGGTGGCCTCGTCGATCTCGGTGCGGGTCTTGCCGTCCGCCACGTGCTTCTTGGCGCGGTGGAAGATCTGCTGTCCCGCGGTCTCGGTGATGTCGAGGATCTCCGCGATCTCCCGGTGCGAGTAGCCGAAGGCCTCCCGCAGCACGTACACCACCCGCTCGTTGGGCGACAGGCGCTCCATGAGGGTGAGGACGGCGTACGAGACGGATTCGCGCTGCTCGGCGGTGTCGGCGGGGCCCAGCATCGGGTCCCCGGCGAGCAGGGGCTCGGGCAGCCACTGGCCCACGTAGGTCTCGCGGCGGGCGCGGGCCGATGTGAGGTGGTTGAGGCACAGGTTGGTGAGGACCTTCGTCAGCCAGGCCTCGGGGACCTCGATGCGCTCGACGTCGGCGGCCTGCCAGCGCAGGAAGGCGTCCTGCACGGCGTCCTCCGCGTCGCTCGCGGAGCCCAGGAGGCGGTAGGCGATGGCCTCCAGGCGGGGCCTGGAGGTCTCGAACCGGTCGACGTCGTTCATGGTCAGAGCCATGCTCCGGATCCTAGCTCTCGCGCATGCTTCGGAACCTGGCTCTCACGCATGCTCCGGGGCCAGGCTCTCCCGGCTCTCCCGGCTCTCGCGGCGCTCCCGCCGTTGTCGCCGATGTGATCGTCGATGTGATCGTCGGCACAGCTGAAGCATTGGCCACCGGAGCCTCAGATTCCCCCATAGCGTGATCAACGACCAAGTAAGTCCTGCTTGTTGGAGGATTGATGCGCAAGTTGTACACGGGGAAGCGCAAGCTCGCGGTCGTCGGGACGCTGACGGCGATCGCCATCGGTGTGCCGGCCGTGGGTGCGGTCGCGGCGGAGATCAGTGGAAGCAGACTTCCCTTCTCCATAGCCACCGCGGGCAACAAGGAAGACGGTGACCGCTGGAAGGGCAAGAGCAGCGGTCACGCCAAGGCCTGTGGTGATGTGCCGGTGAGTGACACCAGGACGTTCAGCGCGTACATCTACCAGGACAAGAACTTCCGCCCCGACCCGAAGATAGCCAGCACGTCCCGCAGTTACCGGCAGGCGTACGGCTGTGGTGCGTACAAGGGCACCAGCACGAGTGGCAAGTACTACACCAAGGCCACCTGGGCGGGGATCCCCGGCAGCCGGGCCTACGGTTACGTGAACGCTCAGAACTGATTCGTGAACGCCCAGAACTGATCAGGAATCACGTGACCACTAGCAAGAGCACCGCCGCGACCGGCTCCCAGCCGGTCGCGGCGGTCGCGGCCGTGACCGTCCAGTACGGCTCCACGGTCGCCCTCGACGACGTCTCCCTCGAATTCCCCTCCGGGGTCACCGGTCTTCTCGGTCCCAACGGAGCGGGAAAAAGCACCCTGTTGTCCCTCCTGAGCACGGCCCGCAGACCCAAGTCCGGGTCGGTCACCCTCCTCGGTGACGAGGCGCCGGGGCGGGCGCGGGTGCAGCGCATCCGGCAGCGGATCGGGGTGCTTCCGCAGTCCTTCGGGTTCTATCCCCGTTTCACCGTCCTTGAGTTCACCGAGTACGCGGCCTGGCTGCGGAAGGTCCCGGCGGCCAAGCGGCGCGAGCGGGCGCTCGACGCCCTGCGCCTCGTACAGATGGAGAAGCACGCGGACCGCAGGATGGGCGCCCTGTCCGGCGGCATGCTGCGCCGCGTCGGGATCGCCCAGGCCATGGTCAACGAACCGGCCCTGGTGCTCCTCGACGAGCCGACCGTGGGCCTCGACCCGGCCCAGCGCGTCGGATTCCGCGGTCTGATCCAGGAGTTGGGCGAGCGGTCCGCCGTGGTGATGAGCACCCACCTCGCCGAGGACGTGGCGCACGTGTGTGACCGGGTCGCCGTCCTCCTCGAAGGCTCGGTCCGCTTCACGGGGACGGTCGCCGAGCTGTGCGCGCTGCCGGACGGGGCCACAACTGGCGCGGACGGCAAGGCAGTCGACGGGGGAGCCGTGGAAGCCGGGTATCTGCATCTCGCCGGTACGGAAGCGGTGGCGACCTGATGCGTGTGCTCCTTACCGAGATGCGGCGCGGCGAGGCCAAGTGGGCCGCCGCGCTCATGGGCGCGATCGGCGTGTACTACTTCACCGCCGAGAGCCCGGCCGAGAGCGACTGGATCGGCTGGTGGACCCAGACCAGCCTCCAGGTCCAGCTCTACTCGGTGATCGTGATGGGCTCGGTGATGAGCGCCGCGGCCTCCTGGGGAGCGGGCCGCGCCTTCCGGCACCGGACCAGGGTGTGGGCGGACACCGGGGCCCGGGGCGGCTGGGCGCAGTCGCTGCTGCTGTGGCTCGCGGTGTGGCTGTGGTCCCTGCTCGCGTACGCCGTCCTGGTGGCCGTCGCGTTCTCGCGGACCGCGGGGGTCAGTGACGTCAGCGAGCCCGCCTGGACGCCGCTGCTGCTCGGGGCCGGGATGATGGGCCTGGAGATCGCCGTGGGGGTCGCGATCGGTTCGGCGCTGCCCTCCCGCGTGGTCGCGCCCTTCGCGGGAATCTTCTGGTACGGGCTCTTCGTCTTCGTCGCGTTCGTCCCGGACACCCCGCTGGACAAGCTGTTCCCGGCGATAGACGAGTTCTGGAGCTCGGAGTTCGAGCCCAACACGGCGCGCATGCTGATCGCCGTCGCCTGGTGCCTGGCCCTCGGCCTGCTCCTGACCGCACTGCCCGCCCTGCGGCGCCGTGCGTCGCTCGCCCCGCGGCCCCTCGCCCTCGGGGCGCTCGCCGTGGCGGCCGTCGTCGCGGGCGGCGCGCTTGTGGCCTTCCGCACGCCGACGCCCGACTCGTACTGGGCGGTGCGCAAGGCCCAGCCGGCGCGGCAGCTCTGCGCCGATGCCACCGGCGGGCGTACGAAGGTGCGCCTGTGGCCGGAGGACCGCCATCTGCTGTCGGCGGCCCGCGCCGCGGTGAAGGCCGTCGACGCGCGGCTCGGCGACCTGAAGGGGCTCAACCGCGCCTTCTACGCGAGCGGCCTCAAGCGTCCCGCGGGCGGCGCCGAGCTGTCCCTGATGACGCCCGCGGAGACCGAGGCCGACCTGACCGACGCCCTGTTCGCGGCGGCGCTCCCCCAGCCCAAGTCCCCCGACTGCGAGCCCCACTTGCTGAAGGAGACCGGAGGCTACCCCGACACGTTCCTCTTCGAAGCCGTCATCCGCGACCGCGCCGGAGCGCCCGGCGAGTACTACGGCGAGAAGTTCGGCCGCGCCCTCGCCCGCGTCACCGGGGCCCCGGCCGCGCAGCAGGACGCGTGGATCGAGGCGGCGGCCGAGGAGATCCGCGCCTGCCGCCCCGTTCCGGAGCTTCCGCCGCGTCCGGAGCGTGCGGAGCGTGCGGGGGCGCCGCGGTGAGTGCCGTCGTCGCCTTCGTACGCTGCCGTGGCCTGCCCCGGGCCACCGGCGTCGCGCTGCTGATCGCCCTGGCGGCGACGGCGTTCGCGGGGCAGCGCGTCGCGGTGCCCGAGTTCCGCTACCTGGTCGACTTCAGCGTGCCGGTGGCCGAGATCGTGCCGCTCGCCCATGCGGTGGTCCTCGCCACCACGCTGTTCTCGCCGATGGCCGACCTGGAGCAGACCGCGGCCCAGCCGATGAGCCGCCTGAGGGGCGGCTACTTGGTGGTGCTGCTCGCCCTTGCCCTGGGCCTGACCGCGCTGCCGCTGCTCACCGGCGCGACCGCGGAGGTGTTCGGCTCCGCGGCCCGCAATGTCATCGGCTATCTCGGCCTCGGCATGATCAGCGCCCGCCTCTTCGGCAGCGGGCTCGCCTGGCTGCTGCCGCTCGGCATGTTCGGCCCCACGCTGCTGCTCGGCGTGGACAGCGACAACACCCCGGAGCCGTGGGCCTGGTCGCTGCACGCGTCGTCCAGCACGTCGGCCGCTGTGGTGGCGGGGGTGCTGTGGGTGGCCGGCGCGGTCGCGGCCGCCACGGGGCGTCCTCGGCAGACGGAGCGGGCGGAGCAGTAGCGGAGCAGTAGAAGACGGGGGTGGGGCGGGGTGGGGTGGGGCGTGCGTGGGCCGGGGCCCCTGGTCAGGCGACGACCAGGGGCCCCGGTGCGGTCACTTGGTGGGGTGCAGGCAGGCGCTCGGGACGTAGCCCTTGGTGCCGCGGTACGAGACGTAGCCCCAGCCGTCCCAGTTCTTGCCGCCGCACAGGTTGTACTTGGCGCCCTTGACGCCCTTGATCCAGCAGCCCGTCGTGTTCTTGTACCAGAGGCGCAGAGCGGGGGAGCTCTTCGTGGGCTTCTTGTGGATCTTGACGTTGTTCGGCGCCTTGGCGATCTCGCCACTGCAGTCAGCGGCAGCCTTGGTCCCCGTCGGCGCCTGGTCGACGACGGCGGAGGCGGAGGGCGCCATGCCCAGGAGGGCGATGGCGGCTACCGCCGTGGGGACGATCAGGCTCTTCTTCATGCAGGTCTCCCGTTTGTGTTCGTCGGCCCTGGTGCGGCCGGGCCAGACACTACTTGATCAACAAGAGCCCCTCCGACGGGAGTTGCAGAGGCTCTCCGGCGCTGGTCGGCCGGGCCGCGGGTCTGCGCGAGACTGGTCACATGGAGTGGCGTATCGCGGGCTTGAGCTGGGCGGATGCGGAGCGCCCCGTGCTCGTGTGGGAGCGGGGGGACGTCAGTCCGCTGGTCGTGGGGCGGCGGGTGGGGTTCCGGGCCGCCGGCCGCCGGGAGTGCGTGGGCGCGCGAGGCAATCCCTGCCCGGTCGCCGCCGCCGTGCCGGGGCGGGGGACGCAGGCCCGCTGTGCGGAGTGCGCGCGGCTGGACCGGGCGCACTCGGTGGCCGCGGACACCATCGCCGACGATCCGAGGACCTACCGCGTCTACCTCGCGTGGTTCGGGGCGGGCCTTGTGAAGGTGGGTCTCACCCGCGAGGAACGGGGCCCGGCCCGGCTGCTCGAACAGGGGGCTGTGGCCTTCGTCTGGCTGGGGCGGGGTCCCTTGATGGCCGCGCGGCGGGCCGAGGAGTTGCTGCGGGTCGCACTCGGGGTGCCGGACCGGATCTCGTACGCGAGAAAGCGTGCCGTGAGGGCGAGCCTGCCGGGGGCGGAGGAGCGGCGGCGCGAACTGGAGCGGATGCGTGGCTTCGCGCTCGGGCTGGAGGGGTGGCCGGAGTCGCTGGAGCGGGTACGGCTGGGGGAGCACGGTGTGGTGGACCACGGTGGGGTCTTCGGTTTGGAGAGCCTCGCGGGCGTGGGCGCCTTCGCGGTCACCGAGCTCGTGGACGGCGGGGTCGTACGGGGGGATCTGTTGGCGGTGGCAGGGCCGGACATCTGCCTCGACGACACCGGCCGCCTCGTCGTGCTGGACAGCAGGCTGCTGCGGGGGTGGCGGCTGGAGGGGGCGAGGGAAGCGGGGCGTACGACTGTTCCCGTACGGGAGGTTCCTGTGGCCCAGGGGGGCCTCTTCTGAGCTTTACAGGGCGGTGGCTGCGGGGGGGGGGGGCTTCACAGGCGGTGGCTGCCGGGGGGGGCTTTGAACGGGCGGAGGCTGCGGGGTGCTTCACGCTGACGGAGGCTGAGGCTGCGGGGCGCTTCCCACGGCGGTGGCTGCGGGGTGCTTCACGCCGACGGAGGCTGAGGCTGCGGGGCGCTTCCCACGGCGGTGGCTGCGGGGCGCGCTTCACGCCGACGGAGGCTGCGGGGCGCTGGCCCGCTTGCTGCGCGCGTCGGTGCCCGTGGCTACCGCATGCGGCCGAAGCTGGGGGGTGCTGCCGCGCTCGCCCCGCGTGCGGAGGAAGCCGCGGGTTGCTGGCGCGCCTGCCGCGTGCTGCTGCGCCGCTGCGTGCTGACGCGCCTGGCTCGTGCTGCCGCACCTGTCGCACCTGCCGCGTGTCTGCCCGGCGGGCTGCGGCCTCGTTCCGTCCTGGCGCACCCATCTCGTACTGACAGGCCTCCGGCGTGCTGGCGTACCCGCCGCGTGCTGCCGCGCTCGCCGCGCTTGCCGCCTGCTGGTGCACCCGCCGCGCGTACGGTCGGGGCGCCCGCCTCATGCTGGCGCTGCCTGCCGCGTGCGGACCGGGGCTGCGGCCGACCGCCGCGTTCGTCGCCGCTGGCTGACCGGATGGTCAAGTCTCGCTGTCCGTACGGCAATGAAGGCGGGGAGAGGGTGGACAGGGGGGTGGGCGCGGTCGAATCTGGGGACATGAGTGATCAACCCGTCACACCTGTCCCCCCTTTCGAACCGCCCTACTACACCGTCGTGTTCACATCGGTGCGAACTGAGGCCGAGGACGGCCCCGACGACGGCTACGACGAGACCGCCGACCGCATGGACGAGCTCGTCTCCGCCGTGCCGGGCTTCCTCGGTATGGAATCCGCGCGGACGCCCGGCGGACTCGGCATCACCGTCGGGTACTTCCGGGACGCGGACGCGATCCAGCAGTGGCGCGGCAATGCCGAGCACCGCACGGCGCAGAAGCGCGGGCGCGGTGAGTGGTACGAGAAGTACGTCGTGCATGTTGCCAAGGTGGAGCGGAGTTACGGGTTCGAGCGGGGCTGACCAAGTCGACTGCAGGAAAGTCCCAGCGGCCCGCCGCGTTTCGCGTGCGTTCGCGGGACTTTTCTGCAACGGAGCTGCTCAGCGCAGCCTGAGCCCCCGGCTCTCGGCCACCCGTAGTGCGTCCTGTAGCGCCTCCGTCAAGCGCTCGGCGAGGTAGCGGAGTTCGCCCTCGGGGGCGTCGGCGAGCATGCCGCGGGCGTACGTGAGCAGTTCGCCGCCCATGCCGAGCTGTACGGACTCCATGGCGTCGGCGACCCGGGACACGGGGCCCGTGGCGTCGCCGATCAGGTAGCAGGGTTTGCCCTCGGGGCCGGGCCAGGGCAGCAGGCGGGCGGGGTTGATGAGGTCGTCGTCGGCAGCCATCAGGCGACCTCCACGCCGTGGATCCAGTACGGGCCGGGTGTGTCCAACCCGAGGGTGGCCAGGGCGAGTTCGCGGCGGCGAGTGTGTTGTTCGTGGGCGGTGAGGTAGGGGCGTACTAGGCGGATCGCCTCACCGGGCAGGGGGAGCAGGGCGTCGAGGCCGTAGCGGCTGCGGGGGGTGGCCGGTTCGGGGCTCGGCGGCGTCGGCTGTACGGGGGCGGTCGCCGGGTGTGCGGGGCTGGGGGTCAGGAGGAGTCTCGTCCAGTTGGCGAGGCGGCGGATAAGGTCGGTCATGTCGTCAGCTCCTTAGCTTTGGCTGATGGCCACGCCCCCGGACGGTTGCGCCCGTCGCGGGGGTCTTTGCTTCCGTCACGGTATCGAAGGTTAACCGAGCATGCTAGGGCTAACTGAACAATTCCCTGAATCGCACTGGAGTGCATAGCATGCCCATCATGGTGTGGTGATGGAATTCGCCCCAGACAAGGCTCGCTGGCGCCAAGTGGCCGAGGTGATCCAAAACCGGATTGAGGACGGCACGTATCCCCCGCGCACCCGGGTGCCGTCCGTCGTCCAACTGACCGCCGAGTTCGGCATCGCCAACGCGACCGCGCACAAGGTGCTCACGGGGCTACGCGCGAAAGGGCTGACCTACACCGAGTCGGGTCTCGGCTCTTCCGTCTCCCCGGCTTCCCGGTCAAAGGGACTCGCTGAGAGCGAGGACACCCAGCCTGTCTGGCGCCAGGTCGCCTCGGCCATCGCCACGCGTATCACCGACGGCAGCTATCCCGTGGGGGCGCGAGTGCCGTCCGCATTGGAACTGTCCGCCGAGTTTGAGATCGCGACATCCACGGCTCAGAAGGTGCTTGCCCACCTTAAGGACGAGGGGCTCGTCCGAGCTGAGGTCGGCCTCGGCTCGTTCGTGGCCGAACGGGCTGATGAGGCCGGGCAGTAGCCCGTAGCCCGGACCGGAGCCTCCCGCACCCCGGACCGGAGCCTGCCCGCAGCCCGCAGCCCGCGACCCGCAGCCCGCCCAGAGGCTGGCCGTAGCCCTCCCCCGTTTCTCAGGGAATTCACAGGTTGCCGAAAGCTCTCTCTCACGGCCCCCGCGCAGGCTGTCTGCCATGACTACGACCTCGCCCCAGGGGCGTACCGAACTGCTCAGGGCGGACGGGAGCCCCGTCCGCGTGCTCGTCGTCGACGACGAGGTGTCGTTGACCGAGCTGCTCTCCATGGCCCTGCGCTACGAAGGCTGGCAGATCCGTAGCGCGGGGGACGGCGCCGGTGCGGTGCGCGCCGCTCGGTCCTTCCGGCCCGATGCCGTCGTGCTCGACATGATGCTGCCCGACATGGATGGCCTCGCCGTGCTCGGACGGCTGCGGCGTGAGCTGCCCGACGTGCCGGTGCTCTTCCTGACCGCCAAGGACGCCGTCGAGGACCGGATCGCCGGGCTCACCGCCGGGGGCGACGACTACGTGACCAAGCCCTTCAGCCTGGAGGAAGTCGTCGCGCGCCTTCGCGGGCTCATCCGCCGGGCGGGGGCCTCCGGCCGCCGTAGTGAGTCCGTCCTCGCCGTGGGGGATCTGACCCTCGACGAGGACAGTCACGAGGTGACGAGGGGCGGGGACTCCATCCACCTCACCGCCACCGAGTTCGAGCTGCTGCGCTTCCTGATGCGCAACCCGCGGCGCGTGCTCAGCAAGGCGCAGATCCTCGACCGCGTGTGGAACTACGACTTCGGGGGCCAGGCCAACGTCGTCGAGCTCTACATCTCGTATCTCAGGAGGAAGATCGACGCCGGGCGTGAGCCGATGATTCACACCCGGCGCGGCGCCGGGTATCTGATCAAGGCCGCACCGGCGACCGAGGCGGCCGCCGTCTCATGAAGCGATGAAGCGGCGGCGGCAGCCGCGGTCGTTGCGGACGCGGCTCGTCGTCTCGGCGGTGGCGCTGATCGCCGTCGTCTGCGCGGTGATCGGCACGGTGACGACCATCGCGCTGCGCTCGCACCTGTACGAGCAACTGGACAAGTCGCTCGGTGCCGTGGCGATGCGTGCGTCAGGGCCGGTACCCAAGCCCGGTGAGGACGTGCCCGGCGGTCTGTCCGAGGATTCGGGCGGCCCACTGCGGTTCGTCTCCAAGGGGCCCCAGGAGGTCGGCACCATCGGGGCCGTCGTCGAGGACGACGGCTCGGTCGGCCAGGCCCTGGTCAGCGACGAGCCGGACACCGGCACCTTCGAGCCGAAGACGGACCGGCTCGACGCGGCGCAGTCCGCGGCCCTCGGCTCCGTGCCGCGTGACGCGAAGCCGCACAACGTCGACATCCCCGGCCTCGGCGAGTACCGCGTGGAGTACGCGTCAGGTCCCCACGGCGACTTCCTCGTCGGCATCCCCACGGACAAGGTGCAGAACACTCTCGAGACGCTGATCATCGTCGAGGTCAGCGTCACCGCCGCGGGCCTGGTCGCCGCCTCGCTAGCGGGCGCCGCCATGGTCGGCGTCGCGCTGCGCCCGCTGCGCCGGGTCGCGGCGACCGCGACCCGGGTCTCCGAACTCCCCCTGCACAGCGGCGAGGTGACGCTGTACGAACGCGTCCCCGACGCGGAGCCGAACACGGAGGTCGGGCAGGTGGGCGCCGCGCTCAACCGCATGCTCGACCACGTGCACTCCGCGCTGCACGCGCGCCAGGAGAGCGAGACGCGGGTACGTCAGTTCGTCGCGGACGCCAGCCATGAGCTGCGTACGCCGCTCGCGTCGATCCGCGGATACGCCGAACTCACGCGCAGGGGGCGGGAGTCGATGGGCCCCGATACGCGGCACGCGCTCGGCCGGATCGAGTCCGAGGCCCAGCGGATGACGGGTCTCGTGGAGGACCTGCTGCTGCTCGCCCGCCTCGACGAGGGGCGTGACATCTCGTGTCAGAGCCATCAGAGCCGTCAGAGCCATCAGAGCTGTCAGAGCACTGATCTCTCGCCGCTGGTCGTGGACACCGTGAGCGACGCGCGAGCCGCAGGACCCGAGCACATCTGGTCCCTGGAGCTGCCTGACGAGCCCGCGCTCGTCCTCGCCGACGCGGCCCGCCTCCACCAGGTCGTCGTCAACCTCCTCGCCAACGCGCGTACGCATACGCCACCGGGCACCAAGGTCACCGCACGGGTGCGGCGGTCAGGCCCCGCCGTCTGCCTGGAGGTCGAGGACAACGGGCCCGGCATCGCCCCCGCCCTCCTCCCCCACGTCTTCGAGCGCTTCGCCCGCGGCGACGCCTCGCGCTCACGCAACGCCGGGTCCACAGGGCTCGGCCTTGCCCTCGTGCAGGCCATCGTGGCGGCGCACGGCGGCGGGGTGACGGTGGACAGCGTGCCGGGGCGGACGGTCTTCACGGTGACACTGCCTGCGGGATCCGAGCAGGTCAGCGATACCGGCCAGCACTCACAGGCGGGCCACAGGCTCACCACACGGCCCTGACAGACCACTTGGCGAATGTCGGTGCCATGCAAACCGACTCTTCCCCGGACGCTTCCCCGGAGGCTTCTCCGGGCGGCGCTTGCTCGGTCCCTCTGCCGGCACGGGCACACCTTCCACGGGCACATCCCGCCGGGCGGCGCGATGCGCCCGTCCTGGACATCGTGATCCCCGTCTACAACGAGGAGAAGGATCTGGGGCCGTGCGTGCTGCGCCTGCACGACCACCTCGTCCGCACCTTCCCCTACCCCTTCCGCATCACCATCGCGGACAACGCCTCCACGGACCGCACTCCCGAGGTGGCGGCGCGGCTCGCGGCGTCCGGCGAAGAGGTCCGCTACACGCGCCTTGAGCAGAAGGGGCGCGGGCGTGCCCTGCGTGCCGTGTGGTCCGCCTCGGACGCCCCCGTCCTCGCCTACATGGACGTGGACCTGTCCACCGACCTGAACGCGCTGCTCCCGTTGGTGGCGCCGCTCATCTCCGGGCACTCCGACCTGGCGATCGGCTCCCGGCTCGCGCGCAGTTCACGTGTGGTGCGCGGCCCCAAGCGGGAGTTCATCTCGCGTACGTACAACCTCATCCTGCGCGGCTCTCTGCACGCGCGCTTCTCCGACGCCCAGTGCGGGTTCAAGGCGATCAGGGGTGACGTGGCGGGGGTGCTGCTTCCGCTGGTCGAGGACACGGGGTGGTTCTTCGACACGGAGATGCTGGTGCTCGCCGAGCGCGCGGGCCTGCGCATCCACGAGGTGCCTGTCGACTGGGTCGACGACCCGAACTCGACCGTCCACCTGGTCAAGACGGCCACGGACGACCTCAAGGGGGTGTGGCGGGTCGGGCGCGCCCTCGCGGTCGGCGCGCTCCCGCTCGACCGTCTCGCGCGCCCCTTCGGAGACGACCCGCGCGACCGGCAACTGACCGGTGTACCAGGCGGGTTGGCCCGCCAGCTGGTCGGCTTCTGTGTGGTCGGCGCGCTCTCCACGCTCTTCTATCTGCTCCTGTACTCCGGCTTCCGTACGTTCTCGGGCTCGCAGGTGGCCAACGCCCTCGCCCTGCTCGTATCTGCCGTCGCCAACACGGCCGCCAACCGCCGGCTGACCTTCGGGGTGCGCGGCCGTGACCGCGCGATGCGGCACCAGGCGCAGGGCCTGGTCGTGTTCGGCATCGGCCTCGCTCTGACCAGCGGTTCGCTGGCCGCCCTCGGCGCGGCGTCGGGCGACCCGTCCCACTCCACGGAACTCGCCGTGCTGATAGCCGCCAACCTCGCGGCGACGGTCCTGCGGTTCCTGCTGCTTCGGGCCTGGGTCTTCCCGGAGCGCCGCTCCGATCCGGCGCCGCTGCCCGACGCCTCGTCCTCGTACTCCTCGTACGAGCCCGCTTACGCACACGACCCGAGGAACGCACGATGACGACGACTTCCCCGCCTGCGCCGCTGCACGCGGCGCCGGGTGCGCGAGCCCATCGGGGCCCGCGCACGCTGCCCGCGCGCCTCTGGCGCGGACGCCCCGACGACCCGCGCTGGGCGCGCCCCGCCTTCCTGGGGCTACTCCTCGCGACCGCGGTCCTCTACCTCTGGAACCTCAGCGCGTCCGGCTACGCCAACTCCTTCTACTCCGCGGCCGTTCAGGCAGGCAGCCAGAGCTGGAAGGCGATGTTCTTCGGCTCGCTCGACGCGGGCAACGCGATCACCGTCGACAAGCCCCCGGCCGCGCTCTGGCCGATGGCGCTCTCCGTACGCCTCTTCGGGCTCAACTCCTGGGCGGTCCTTGCCCCGCAGGTGCTCATGGGCGTCGCGACGGTCGGTGTGCTCTATGCCGCCGTACGTCGCCGCTTCAGCCCGGCGGCCGGGCTGATCGCGGGCGCGGTGCTCGCGCTGACGCCCGTCGCCGCGCTGATGTTCCGGTTCAACAATCCGGACGCGCTGCTTGCGCTCCTGATGACGGTCACCGTGTACTGCGTCCTGCGCGCCCTGGAGCACGGCCGCACCAAGTGGCTGGTGTGGGCGGGCGTCGCGGTCGGCCTCGCCTTCCTGACCAAGACGCTGCAGGCGTTCCTGATCCTGCCGCCGCTCGCCGCCCTGTACGCGGTGTGCGCACCCGTGCGGCTGCGCAAGCGCTTCGGTCAACTCGCCCTCTCCGGGCTCGCGATGGTCGTCGCGGGCGGCTGGTGGGTCGCGATCGTGGAGCTGTGGCCCGCGTCATCGCGCCCGTACATCGGCGGCTCGCAGAACAACTCCTTCCTGGAGCTGACCTTCGGTTACAACGGCCTCGGACGCATCAACGGTGAGGAGACCGGCAGCGTGGGCGGCGGGGGAGGCCCCGGCGGCGGCGGTGGCGGCGGTGGTGGCGGTGGCGGTCAGTGGGGCGAGACCGGGCTCGGGCGGATGTTCAACTCCGAGGTCGGCAGCCAGATCTCCTGGCTGATCCCCGCCGCGCTGATCCTGCTCGTCGGCGGCATCGTCCTCACCTGGAAGGCCCGCAGGACCGACACCGCGCGCTCGGCGTTCGTGGCGTGGGGCAGCGCGCTCCTGATGACGGCGGCCGTCTTCAGCTTCATGGCGGGGATCTTCCACCAGTACTACACGATCGCCCTCGCCCCCTACATCGCGGCGCTGATCGGCATGGGCGCCACGGTCCTGTGGGAGGAGCGGGCCAAGTGGTGGGCGGGCGCGCTGCTCGGAGTGAGCGTCGCGGGGACGGCGTGGTGGGGCTACGTCCTGCTCGGCCGTACGCCCGACTACGTGCCGTGGCTGCGCTGGGCGGTGCTCGTCGGCGGCCTCGTGGGCGCGCTCGGCCTGCTGCTCACGGCGCGGCTCGGGCGTCAATTCGCCCTCGCGGCAGTGGGGCTGAGCCTCGCCGCTTCCTTGGCGGGGCTGGTCGCGTACACCCTCTCCACCGTGAACAGCGCGCACACCGGGTCGATCGTGACGGCGGGCCCCGCGTCGGCGGGCGGTATGGGAGGGCCTGGCGGAGGCGGTGGTCGGCCGGGTGGCGGCGGTGGTGGCGGTGGCGGTGGCGGTGGCGGGATGCAGCCTCCCGGTCAGAACGGGCAGCAGGGTCAGAACGGCAAGCAGGGCAACAACAACGCCATGCGGCCCCCCACCGGTGGCCAGCCCCAGGGCGGCCAGCAGCGCACCATGCCCGGCGGCGGAACCGCCGAGCGCGGTGGCATGGGCGGAGGCGGCATGGGCGGCCTCCTCGACGGGGCCCAGGTCAGCAGCAAGGCCAAGAAGCTCCTGGAAGAGGACGCCTCGGACTACACCTGGTCGGCGGCGGCCATCGGCTCGCAGAACGCCGCGAGCTACCAACTCGCCACCGGCGACCCGGTGATGGCCATCGGCGGCTTCAACGGCAGCGATCCGTCCCCGACCCTCGCGCAGTTCAAGCAGTACGTCGAGGACGGAAAGGTCCACTACTTCATCTCGGGCGGCGGCATGGGAGGCGGCGGCGGAGGTGGCATGGGAGGCGACAGCGGCACCTCCTCCAAGATCAGCTCCTGGGTGGAGGACACCTTCAAGAAGGTCACGGTCGGCAGCGCGACCTTCTACGACCTGACCCAGCCGAAGAGCTGACCCAGCCGAAGAACTGACGGCGCCTTGTACGCCGTACGGGAGATGCTTTACGGTGTACGTCGCTGACCACACGTACACCGTATAAGCAGAAGGAGAGGGCATGACGGCAACGACGACCGCCGAGACCCCCACCGCCCCCCAGGGCCACCCCCAACGCTGGCTGATCCTCGGCGTCATCTGCCTGGCCCAGCTCACCGTCCTCCTGGACAACACCGTCCTGAACGTCGCCATCCCCTCCCTCACCGAGGAGCTGGACGCGTCCACGGCCGACATCCAGTGGATGATCAACGCCTACTCGCTCGTCCAGTCCGGGCTCCTGCTCACGGCGGGCAGCGCGTCCGACCGTTACGGCCGCAAGAAGATGCTCACCGCGGGCCTCGCCCTCTTCGGCATCGGCTCGCTGGTCGCGGGCCTCGCCCAGTCGTCGACGCAGCTCATCGCCGCGCGGGCCGGGATGGGCATAGGCGGCGCGCTCCTGATCACCACCACGCTCGCCGTGATCGTGCAGATTTTCGACGACACCGAGCGGATGAAGGCGATCGGCCTCTGGTCGACCGTCAACTCCCTCGGCTTCGCCGTCGGCCCGCTGATGGGCGGGGTCATGCTCAACCACTTCTGGTGGGGCGCGATCTTCCTGATCAACATCCCCGTCGTGATCGTCGCGCTCGCCGCGGTCGTGAAGCTGGTCCCCGAGTCCAAGAACCCGCAGGGGGACCGACCCGACCTGCTCGGCGCGCTGCTCTCCACCATCGGCATGGCCTCGGTCGTCTACGCGATCATCTCCGGCCCCGAGCACGGCTGGACGTCGACGCAGGTGCTCGTCGCGGCCGCCGTGGGCGTGGTCGTCCTCGGCGTCTTCGTCGTGTGGGAGCTGCGCATCCCGTACCCCATGCTGGACATGCACTTCTTCCGCAACCAGCGCTTCATCGGCGCCGTCGCGGGCGCCATCCTGGTCGCCTTCGGCATGGGCGGCTCGCTGTTCCTGCTCACCCAGCACCTCCAGTTCGTCCTCGGTTACGAGCCGTTGGAGGCGGGCCTGCGCACGGCGCCGCTCGCGATCACCGTCGTCGCGCTCAACCTCACCGGCCTCGGAGCGCGGCTCCTGAAGCGGACGAGCACCCCCGCGACGATCGCCATCGGCATGAGCCTGCTCTCCGCGGGCCTCGCCGCGATCGCCGTGCTCGGCGGCGACAACTACGCCGGGATGCTGGCCGGTCTCATCGTGATGGGCGCGGGTATCGCGTTCGCCATGCCCGCCATGGCCAACGCGATCATGAGCGCCATCCCGCCGGAGAAGGCGGGCGTGGGCGCGGGCGTCAACGGCACGCTCGCGGAGTTCGGCAACGGTCTGGGCGTGGCCGTGCTCGGCGCTGTCCTGAACTCACGCTTCGCCTCGCTCGTCACCGTCTCCGCGGTCTCGCTGCCCGCCGCGCTCGCCGCGGCCGGGTCGGACGCCGAACGCACGAGGATCGCCGACGCGTTCTCCTCGGGTCTGGAGACCAGTCAGCTGGTGGGCGCGGTGGCCGTGCTGCTCGGGGGCATGCTGGCAGCCGCGTTGCTGAAGCGTGCGGAGAGGGCAGACTCTGCGAAGACGGACCCGGCAGCGGCGTCCGCATAGCATCGACGGGTGGGCGGCGGACCGGCCTGTTCCGGTCTGTCGCCCGCCTCGGAACCACCGGTATCCGGTATTCGGGACCGCTATCCGGGTACGCCACAAGAGCTCAGAACCAGGAACCAGGAAGGTGCGCCATGGCGAAGGCAGCCGACCGCGCGAAGCGCCCCGCGCGGACCAGCGTCTGGCTGGAGGGCAAAGCCCCCCGGAACGGCGCGGGCCGCAGGAGTGATCAGCCGTCGGGCCTGGACCGCGAGCGCATTACGGAGGCCACGGTCCGTCTCCTGGACGAGGAGGGCCTCGCCAAGTTCTCGATGCGGCGCCTGGCGGCGGACCTGAACGTCACGGCGATGTCCGTGTACTGGTACGTCGACACCAAGGACGACCTACTCGAACTGGCCCTTGACGCGGTCGCCGGGGAGATGGTCCTGCCGGACCCGGACGCGGTCACACCCGGCCGGTGGCGCGAGACGCTGCGCGAACTGGCCGAGGAGTACCGGGGGTTGCTGGTCCGGCACGCCTGGGTGTCGCCGCTGGTCGGCAACTTCCTCAACATCGGCCCGAACTGGATCAAGTTCTCGCTCGCCGTGCAGGGAGTGGTCCGCGGGACCGGCCTGCCGGCGGAGAAGCAGGCCGGGGCGATCGCCGCCGTCTTCCAGTTCGTGTACGGATTCGGCACGGTGCAGGGCCACTACATCGCGCGGTGCGCGGCCGCGGGGCTCACTCCGGAGGAGTACTTCAAGGAAGCGATGGGCGCGGTCAGCGCTCACCCCGCCCTTGAGGAGACCCTGCACAGCTCCACCGACATGATGGAGGCGCGGGGCGGGTCCACGGTGGAGGAGATGTGGGAGCTGGACTTCGCCGTTGCCCTGGACCTGCTGGTCGCGGGAATCGAGGCAACGTTGTAGCGCTTTCGCTTTCGCTAGCGCTAGGCCTTGGCGGGCGGGAAGCCGCCGGTGGCCACCGGGCCCCATCGCTCCGGGGTGATCCGGATGATGGACTTGCCCTGCTTCACCATGGCCTCGCGGTACTCGTCCCAGTCCGGGTGCTCGCCGGAGATGTTCCGGAAGTACTCGACCAGGGGCTCCACCGAAGCCGGGGAGTCGATGACCTCGGCCGTGCCGTCGATCTGGACCCAGGGGCCGTTCCACTCGTCGCTCAGCACGATGATGCTGACCCGCGGATTCCGCTTGGCGTTCCGCGTCTTGGCGCGCTCCGGGTAGGTGGACACCACGATCCGCCCGGCGTCGTCGACGCCGCAGGTCAGGGGGGATCCCTGCGGGGCGCCGTCCGCGCGGGCGGTGAGCAGGATCGCCCGGTGACGGGGCCGGACGAAGTCCAGCAACTCCTCCAGGGATACGGCGGTGTTGGACGCGATGTTGGCTGCCATGCGGGCACCCTACGCCGGGGGCGGCGGGGGGGGGCGGGGTCGTGTCTCCCCCACCCACCCGCCCGTAACCCCGCATCCACCCCTGGACGAACAAGCTCTCCCGCCCACCCACCCGATCACCCGCGTCCGCCCCTGGACGAACAAGCTCTCCCGCCCACCCACCCGATCACCCGCGTCCGCCCCTGGACGAACAAGCTCTCCCGCCCACCCACCCCCTGGCACCGCGGGGCAATCGGGCGGGTGGGTGGGAAAGCTCGTTCGTGCAGGGGTGGATGCGGGGTAAACGGGTGGGCGGGTGGGAGAGGCTTTGGGGCAGCCGATGCCGTGGGGTACCCGGTCGAACCGCCGTTAGCCCTGCGGGAGAGGCTTTGGCGTAGCCGTAGCTGCGGGGTACCCCGTCGAAGCGCCGCTGGCCCTGCGGGAGAGGCTTTGGCGGAGCCGTTGCCGCGGGGTACCCGGTCGAGCCGCCGCTAGCCCTGGGGGAGGGAGTCCCCCTGTACCGCCTGGATGTCCAGCTCCACCCGCAGCGTCGTGCCGATCGCCGAGATCCCCGCCTGCACCACCTGGTTGTAGTTCATGGCGAAGTCCTCCCGCCGCAGCTCCGCCGTGGCCCGGAAGGCCGCGCGGGTTCCGCCCCAGGGGTCAGCCCCCGTGCCGAGGTAGCTAAGGTCCAGGTCGACCGGCCGTACGACACCGTGCATCTGCAGCTCCCCATGGACCGTCCAGCGGTCCGAGCCGGCGGGCGTGAGCCCGGACGACCGGTAGGTGAGCTCCGGGTACTGGTCCACGTCCAGGAAGTCGGGCGACTTCAGGTGACCGTCCCGCATGCCGTTGCCGGTGTCGATCGAGGACGACTTGATGGACGCCTCCACACGCGACTTCTCCACGTCCTCCGCGATCTCCACCCTCCCCCCGAACTCCGTGAACCGGCCGTGCACGCTGGTGATCCCCAGATGCTGGGCGACCGCGCCCACGGTGGAGTGCGCGGGGTCGATGGTCCAAGGGCCGGGCGGCGGCAGCTCCGTGCCGCCCTGCCTGGCCAGGACGATGTTGCCCACCTCGGCACGGCCGCTCGCCGTGACGAGCGCGGTCGAGGCCACGGGCGCGTAGCCGACCGCCGTGACGATCACGGTGTACGGGCCCGGGGGCAGTTCCGTCGCGTCGCGCACGGCACCCTCCCCGTCCGCCGCGGCCCGCAGCACCTGCGTACCGGTCATATCGGTGAGGGTGACGACGGCGTGCGACACCGCCCACCCGTCGCGCGTCCGGATCCGAGCGCTGAGTCCCATCCCGTTTCTCCTTGCCAAAGCCAAAAGCCCAAAAGCTCAAAAAGAGTGCGGCCCCCGGCGGCGGTGACACGGCCGTCCCCTGCCGTGTACGTCACCGCCGACCCGGGGGCCCTTTCCCAACCGGCCCGTGCGCGCGCATCCGCTCGAAGCGCGCGCACGGGCCGGGGTCAACTACTCGCCGGGGTGGGAGAGTTCGATGTCGTGGTCGCCGACACCTTCACCGGCGACGGTCAGGCCCGTCGCCACCGGCGGGTAACCGGTCGCGATGACCGTGTACTCGCCGCTGTCCAGGTCGGTGAAGGCGTACGCGCCGTCGGACCCGGTGGTCGCGGTGGCGACGACGTTGCCCGCCGCGTCCACCAGCGTGACCCGCGCGTCGTTCAGCGGACCGCCCGCCGCACGCACCGTGCCGAGCACCTGCGCACCGGAGTTCAGCTCGACCTCGACCCGGGTGACGCCGACCGCGCCGACCTCGACGGGCAGCGCCATCGGGCGGTGCCCCGCGGCGTTCACCGCGATGGTGACCTGGCCGGGGACCAGCTCGGCGAAGGTGAACTCGCCCTGCTCACCGGTGAGCCCGGTGGCCAGGACGTCGCCGCGCACGTCGGTCACGATGACCATCGCGCCCGCGACCGGCAGCTTGCCGTCGGAGGCCCGCACCACACCGCTGAGGCCGCTCGTGCCGCTCAGCAGGATGTCGTACGCGAGGGCCTCGTCGGAGACGACGATCGTGGAGGCCTGCGGCTGGAAACCGTCGGCCGACGCGATCAGTACGTACGAGCCCGCGCCGGGGGCGTCGACCGCGTAGGAGCCGTCGCCCTGCGCCACCGCACGGCCCAGCTGCCGTCCCCCGAGGGAGATCAGCGTGACCGCGGCCCGCGGGACCGGAGTGCTCTCCGCGCCACGGACGAAGCCGTGGACCGGAGTGCCGCCGCCGGTGGTCTGCAGGGGGGCGTCACCGGTGGCCGACGAGGCGACCGCGGCGAGCTTCTGCGTGCCGTCGGGGCCCGCTTCGGTGTGTGCGCCGACGGAGGCGAGGACCGGCTGCTCGTCGGCGCCCGCGGAGGCCGACCCGGCGCCCGTCGGGGCAGCGGCCGGAGTCTCGGCGGCCTGGGCGAGCCCACCCGACGTACGCAACGGAACCTCCTTGATGAACAGCGTGATCAGGAGCGCGATGAGCGCCATCGGCGCGGCGATCAGGAAGACGTCGGCGATGCCGTGCCCGTAGGCGCTCTCCATGACCGTGCGGAACGGCTCCGGGAGCTTGTCCAGGTCCGGGATGCCGCCGCCGCCCGTGCCGCCGTGCCCCATGCCGGCCGCCTTCGGACCGAGGTCCTCCAGGCCGTCCTTCACGTAGTCGGTGATGCGCGTCGACATCACGGCGCCGAGCGCCGAGACACCCATGGCGCCGCCGAGGGAACGGAAGAAGGTGACGACCGAGCTCGCGGAGCCGAGGTCCTCGGGAGCGACCTGGTTCTGCGTGGCGAGCACGAGGTTCTGCATCATCATGCCGACGCCGAGCCCCATCAGCGCCATGAAGATCGCGATGTGCCAGTACTCGGTGTCGTACCGGATCGTGCCCAGCAGGCCGAGGCCCGCGGTCAGGAGCACACCGCCGGAGACCAGCCAGGCCTTCCACTTGCCGGTCTTGGTGATGACCTGTCCGGAGACCGTCGAGGAGACGAACAGACCGGCGATCATCGGGATCGTCATGACGCCGGACATCGTCGGCGACTTGTCGCGCGCCAGCTGGAAGTACTGGCTGAAGAACACCGTGCCCGCGAACATCGCGACACCCACGAAGAGCGAGGCGAGCGAGGCGAGGGTGATGGTGCGGTTGCGGAAGAGCCGCAGCGGGATGATCGGCTCGCTCGCCTTGGACTCGACGAGCAGGAAGATCAGGCCGAGGACGATCGAACCGCCGACCATGGCGCCGGTCTGCCAGGACATCCAGTCGTACTTGTCACCCGCGAAGGTCACCCAGACCAGGAGCAGGGAGACGGCGGCCGAGATGAAGAAGGCGCCGCTCCAGTCGACCTTGACGTCCCGCTTCACGACGGGGAGCTTCAGGGTCTTCTGCAGCACGATCAGGGCGATGATCGCGAAGGGCACGCCGACGTAGAAGCACCAGCGCCAGCCGAGCCAGTCGGTGTCGGTGATGACACCGCCGAGCAGCGGGCCGCCGACGGTGGCGACGGCGAAGGTGGCGCCGAGGTAGCCGGAGTAGCGGCCGCGCTCGCGCGGGGCGATCATCGCGGCCATCACGATCTGCGCGAGGGCGGAGAGACCACCCACGCCGATGCCCTGGACGACACGGCAGGCGATCAGCATGCCGGCGCTCTGCGAGAGCCCGGCGACGACCGAACCGCCGACGTAGATGATCAGTGCTATCTGGACCAGGGCCTTCTTGCTGAAGAGGTCCGACAGCTTGCCCCACAGGGGCGTGGTCGCCGTCATCGCCAGGAGCGAGGCGGTGACGACCCAGGTGTAGGCGGACTGGCCGCCGCCCAGGTCGCCGATGATTTCAGGCAGGGCGTTGGAGACGATCGTCGACGACAGGATCGCGACGAACATGCCGAGCAGCAGGCCGGAAAGGGCCTCCATGATCTGGCGGTGCGTCATCGGAGCGTTCTCGTCGTGCGCCGCTCCGTGCGACGCTCCGTGCTTGGCGTGGCTGCCCCGCACACCGGATGGTGTGGTTGTTGCCATGGGCTTCCTCTTCGTTACGCGGGTGTACGGGTGGTCTCTTCCAAGGGGAGCCGGGCCGAAGCCGCACGGCAGTCCCCGAAGCTGTCGCGCAGGCGCGCGAGCAGCGTGCTGAGCTGGACGACCTCGTCGTCTGACCAGTCATGCAAGTAGTGGGTGAGTGTCCTGATGGACAGGTCGGACAGCTCATTGACCTTCGCCTTGCCCGTGGGCGTGAGGCGCAGGATCCGGGAGCGCTTGTCGGCGGGGTCGGGATCCCGCAGGATCCACTCCTTCTCGGCGACATGGGCCACGTGGCGACTGGTCACCGACATGTCCACGGCGAGCAGCTCGGCGAGCTTGCTCATCCGCATCTCTCCGTGCCGGTCGATCAGGACGAGTACGGCGGCGGACCCTGCCGGGCAGTCGTGCGGCAGCCCTCTTCCGAGACCACGTTTCACGGCGCCGATGGCGCTGAGCTGTCGGGCCAGCTCCTCGTAATGACGCTGCGCGGCCACGGCACCTCCTATGTTGTTGCTTAGGGCAACGATAGAGACAGTTGGTTGCCGCAGGCAAACTAAAACTGGACCAAGGCCCTAAAGAGTCGGCAAAGGTCTGGGGCCCGGCTCGTAAAGTCCATGGTCAGCGGGGGTTGGGCCGAGCCCCGTTGGTTCGCTAGGGTCCTGCGCTATGGCACACAACCCCCAGGGCCCCCAGAACACCCCCGACCCCTCCGGCAGCACGCAGATGTTCCGCGCCTTCGTCGACGAGTCCCCGCAGGGCGGCCGAGCCCAGCAGCCGGCGACAGCGTCCGCGGGCCCGCGCATCGGCCTGATCATCGGCGTCGTACTCGCGATCGCGGTGGTGGCGGGAGTGGCGTGGCTGGCGCTGAAGTAGACCTCCCGGCCGGGGCGGGCCGGGGCTGCGCCCCGTCAGGGGCGTTTTAGGGGCGCGGGGAACTGCGCGCTCAGCCACAAGCGACCCGCAGATCCAATAGAACCCGCTACTTCCACTTCACCGAGACGTCCCGGGTCTCAATATGCATGCCCAGCGGCACCCGCCATGGGTCCACGCAAACAGGCCAGGTCTTCTCAAGCCGCTGACCGGCGTCCAGTGCGGGCAGCTTCTCCGTGGACTTGATCGTGGCCCAGTCCACGCCAAGAGCACCGATGACGTGCGTCGCGAACGTCACCGTGCCCGAACGCACCGGTGATTCCCCGGTGTTGCGGAACGTGACGGTCACCTTCTCGCACCACCGGTCGTCCGCGGGCTTACGTTCCGGCGCGCTGACGCTCAGCTTCGCGGGGCCGCTGGGCGGTGCGCTGCTGCTTGGCGTGGTCGGGGGCGCCGAATCTCCGTCCGTACGCTCGGAGTTGTCACTGCCGTTCGCCGGGGCCGCGCTTTCCGGCGTGGTCGGGGACCCCGAAGCTGTCCGGCCGGAGGGCTTGCCGTCGGACGAGTTGTCGCCCTGGCTGCCGCCGGAACCGCCGTTCCTCTCCGGCGTGCCGGAGGTACCGCTCCCCTCCGGGGTGCCGGAGTTTTCGCCCTTGCCGCCGCCGGGCTCGTCGAGCGGCACGAACTCCACGTCCCCGGTGGGTGCAACTCCCTGCCCCGGCGCCCGCTCAGGGCTCGCCGCAGCCGGCCCCGTAGCCACATAACCGTCGCCGTCCTCGCTGCCGCAAGCAGCAAGGAGGCCGCCCAGGCACAGGGCAGCCGTAGACGCACCCAGTACGTTCCGCATGCCACGTCGCATCGCGCAAGTGTGGCTGACGGTTCGTCAATTAGGAACCCCGTCAGCAACTCGTGCTGCCTTACGGCAACTCCAGTCCCCCTGCGGCGCCTTGAGCCACAGGGGGAGTCCCGTCAGTCCGCGATGAGCCCTTCCCGGAGCTGCGAGAGCGTCCGCGTGAGCAGGCGCGAGACGTGCATCTGCGAGATGCCGACCTCCTCGCCGATCTGCGACTGCGTCATGTTCGCGAAGAAGCGCAGCATGATGATGCGGCGCTCGCGCGGCGGCAGTTTGGCGAGCAGAGGCTTGAGCGACTCGCGGTACTCGACGCCTTCGAGGGCGCTGTCCTCGTACCCCAGGCGGTCCGCGAGCGAGCCCTCGCCGCCGTCGTCCTCAGGGGCCGGGGAGTCGAGCGAGGATGCGGTGTACGCGTTCCCGACGGCCAGGCCGTCGACCACGTCCTCCTCGGAGACCCCGAGCGCCTTGGCGAGTTCGGGCACAGTCGGCGAGCGGTCCAGCTTCTGCGCCAGCTCGTCGCTCGTCTTCGTCAGCGCGAGCCGCAACTCCTGGAGGCGGCGCGGGACGCGCACCGACCAACTCGTGTCGCGGAAGAAGCGCTTGATCTCACCGACGACCGTCGGCATCGCGAACGTCGGGAATTCCACGCCCCGTTCGCAGTCGAAGCGGTCGATCGCCTTGATCAGGCCGATCGTTCCGACCTGGACGATGTCCTCCATCGGTTCGTTGCGGCTGCGGAAGCGCGCGGCCGCGTACCGGACGAGGGGGAGGTTGAGCTCGATCAGCGTGTCTCTCACATAGACACGCTCCGGGCTGTCCTGGTCGAGCGCGGCGAGCCGCAGGAACAGGGAGCGGGACAGGGTGCGGGTGTCGATGGCTCCGGAAGCCCCGGAAACAACTGAGCTCGGAAGCGCGTCGGGCGCTGATTCGCTCGGCGCTGATGCGCTCTTCGTGAGCGTGAGCACCTTCGAGCTGCCCTGGTCTGCGGACATGCCACCCCCTTGAGGTCGCGGACGGTCACGGCGGACGCTCCCGTCGGAGGAACGCAGCCTCCACCTGAATACCGGACGTGGGGCTGCGGCAAACGCGGTTCCAGCAGAATGTCACATGTCGGCAACACGCTGTAGTTACATGTCGACAAAGAAGGGTGACATCGATGCAGGAAAGAGGGGGTCTGGGGCTTTTCTGCTCGCGGGGCCGTCGGGAACCGCTGGAGAGCAGTCCACTCGATACGGTTACGCCTCGATACGGTTTGCGGATCGAAGTCGCGCGAAGCTTCTGGCCAGCAGTCTTGACACATGCATCTGAGAAACGCCCAATTCGGCGCTGATCTGTGATTGCGTCAGATTGCTGTAGTAGCGCAGAAGCAGGATGCGTTGTTCGCGCTCGGGCAGTTGGACGAGGAGATGGCGGACGAGATCGCGGTGCTCGACGCCGTCGAGCGCGGGGTCCTCATAGCCGAGCCGGTCGAGCAGACCGGGAAGCCCGTCGCCCTCCTGGGCGGCCTCCAACGACGTTGCGTGGTAAGAGCGTCCGGCCTCGATACAGGCCAGCACCTCCTCCTCGGTGATCCGAAGGCGCTCGGCGATCTCCGCGGTCGTGGGCGAGCGCCCGTGGGCCGTGGTGAGGTCCTCGGTCGCCCCGGTCACCTGCACCCACAGCTCGTGAAGACGGCGCGGCACATGGACCGTTCGTACGTTGTCGCGGAAGTACCGCTTGATCTCGCCGACCACGGTGGGCATCGCGAAGGTCGGGAACTGCACGCCGCGGTCGGGGTCGAAGCGGTCGATGGCGTTGATCAGGCCGATCGTGCCGACCTGGACGACGTCCTCCATCGGTTCGTTGCGGCTGCGGAAGCGAGCGGCGGCGTACCGCACCAGGGGCAGATTGGCCTCGATGAGAGCACCGCGGACGCGGCCGTGCTCGGGGCTGCCCGGTTCGAGTTCCTTGAGCTCGGCGAAGAGCACCTGGGTCAGGGCCCGGGTGTCGGCACCCCTGCTGCTGGGGGCGCTGGGGGTGCTGGGGGTACTCGGGGCGGTCTGCGCGTCCTGGAGGCCCGGCGCGCTCGGTGGGCCGGGGCTGCTCGCCTGCGGGGTCACGGGTGGCGCTTCGGGCGCAGTACTGGCCGGCACGGTCAACGCCACCCCTTCTCGGTCAAGCCCAATCAAGTCCTGTCGAGCTCAGTCAAGATCAGCCGACCTTGGTCAACTCATCCGTCAAAAGCGGTCATAGCATCACAAGACATGTGCACTGTGTGCAAGCACCCGATAACTACGTGTTGAGGGGCAAGTTGGGCCATAAGACGCAGAAAAGCCCCTCACCGTTCCGGTGAGGGGCCGCTTTTCGCGGGGCCGCTGAGCCGCGTCGCTCAGAACTCGTAGTCGGCGATCACCCACGTGGCGAACTCACGCCACAGGGCGACGCCCGCCTGGTGGGCCGGGTGCTCGATGTACCGCTTCAGCGCATCGGTGTCCTCGACCGCCGAGTTGATGGCGAAGTCGTACGCGATGGGCCGGTCGGTGATGTTCCAGTCGCACTCCCAGAACGTGAGCTCCGGGATCTGCTCGCCGAGCGCGCGGAAGGCCTTGACGCCCTCGACGACGCGCGGCTCGTCGCGCTCCACACCGTCGTTGAGCTTGAAGAGGACCAGATGGCGGATCATGCGCACTCCTGGGAAGCGGGGAGAGGAGAGTCGGGGACGGCGGGCCGAGCCGCTCAGTCCTTGCCTCCGTTGGCGACCCAGGTCATGAAGTCGCCGATGCTCTGAGCAGCGTCCGAAACCGCCTCGAAGCCTATCTGCACGTAGTCCGCGGCCTTGGCGGGGTCAGTGATGATCACGTAGAGCATGAAGACGACGAGCGCGAAGAGCCCGATTTTCTTCCACTGCACCGCCATGCTTCGGCCTCCCCTTACCTGCTGCGTCCTGTGACCCCTGTGACGGCCGTGAGTCTAACCCGGCCCATGCTCACAAGGCTTTTAGGGACCAACGGCCCGGCAGCAGAGGCCCTTTGCCGCCCCGTTCCGAGTGGCGCGAGACGCAGGATTGGTGATGTGCCCCAGCGGATCTGGCAGGAATCCGCGGGCAAGGGACTGGCCCCACTGCGGGGCCACGCGCCGTCGGCTTCCCCCCGAATGACGGCGCTGGCTTAGGGGTTCCAGTCCTCATCGGGGGGAGCGGCTTGTCCCCCCGATGCCGTTCCCCCCGTCCAATCGGAGAGAGCCCCGGTGCCTTCGCGGCAGGCACCGGGGCTCACTTGCGTATGCGGGTATGTACGGAGGTGTGGACGCGGGCCGTCCGGCCCCTCCCCGGAAACGACGAAGGCCCCGTCCTCGCGGACGGGGCCTTCGTATCAAGAGCGGTAGCGGTGGGATTTGAACCCACGGTGAGTTTCCCCACACTCGCTTTCGAGGCGAGCTCCTTCGGCCGCTCGGACACGCTACCGAGAGGAACTCTAGCCCAAAGAGGGCCGTGGTCAGAAATCCGTTCTTCCGAGGGCGCTCAACGCCCCCGGAAGAACCGCGTGAGCAGCCCCGCGGCCTCCTCGGCGAGGACCCCCTCGATCACCTCGGGGCGGTGGTTGAGCCTTCTGTCGCGTACGACGTCCCAGACGGAGCCCGCGGCGCCCGCCTTCTCGTCCCGCGCTCCGTAGACGACCCGGTCGACCCGGGACTGGACGAGCGCGCCCGCGCACATCGTGCAGGGCTCCAGGGTCACCACCAGCGTGCAGCCGGCAAGGCGCCACTCCCCGAGCGCGGCAGCCGCCCGGCGGACGGCCAGCACCTCCGCGTGCGCCGTCGGGTCGCCGGTCGCCTCGCGTTCGTTGTGGCCCGACGCGAGCACCGTCGTGCCGTCCGGGGACAGCACGACGGCGCCGACGGGCACATCGCCGCCCTGGACGGCCAGTTCGGCCTCGGCCAGGGCCAGCCGCATGGCGGCCCGCCAGCGGTCGCGTACGGGATCGGGCTCCAGGCCGGTTTCGGTCACACCGGGAACCTAGCGGACGGTCTCGAGCACCTCCGCCGCCCCGAGGATCTCGGCGATGTCGCTGAGCGCGTCACCGGGCTCCAGACCGAGCAGTTCCTTCTCGGGCACACCGAGGTCGGTCATGAGCTCCGAGTCGCCAAGCGGCCCCGCGGGCACCGCGTCCCCCGGGGCGTCCTCCGTGTCGTCGTCATCGGCGGAATCGGGGGCGGCGCCGGACTCGGCGGGTTCGCCGTCCTCCGTGCCGTCCAGGTCGAGGGCGTCCAGATCGACACCCGGGTCGTCGGTGCCCGGCTCACGGCCGAGCATCTCGTCGGTGAGCAGGATCTCGCCGTACGAACTCTTGGCGGCCGCGGCCGCGTCCGAGACGTAGATACGAGGGTCCTCCTCACCGTCCACGCGGACGACGCCGAACCAGGCGCCCTCCTGTTCGATGAAGACGAGGACGGTGTCGTCCTCAGCGCTGCCGGCCGTGGCCTCGCGGGCCAGGTCGGTCAGATCCGACAGGGTCTCCACATCGTCGAGCTCCGTGTCGCTCGCTTCCCACCCGTCTTCGGTGCGCGCGAGCAGTGCGGCGAAGTACACCGTGACTCTCCCACTGGTCATAGACAGTGCCGGTTGACGGTTTGGGTGTCCCCCCGGCGAGTTCGGGGAGCGGGGGAGTTGCTGTTCCAAGCCCCGCCCACTCGGAATCGTGGCAGAAACCACGGCCTGAGGAGAGGTCTTCCGCCCGCTGTGTCCGCGTCGCGTTTCCCGGACGGCTCCCCGACGCCTGCGTGAGAGGTGGCCGCTACCAGCGGAACGTGCGCATACGCATCTGCTGTCGCATCCGTGCCGCCCGGGCGCGGCGCGGCTTCACACGGTCGCGGAGCTCGATGGCCTCGGCCCGTTCGTGCAGGAACTGGGCACGACGGCGCCGGCGCTCGGCTTCGGTCTCGCGGTCCGGCTCTCGGCCGCCGGGCTCTCTGTCCGGCATGGGCAACACCACCCCAGGTCGTACGTCCACTTTCCCCCGTACGGCGGGTTTGATGCCAGCGCGGGTTCTTCCAGGGGGAACGGGGCGGGTGCGGGGAGGCCGTCGAGGGGGAGTCCGACCGCTCCCGGGAGCGGTCGGGGGCCCCGGGCGCGGTTACTGTTGAGGACATGCGGATCCACGTCGTCGACCACCCGCTGGTGGCGCACAAACTCACCACGCTGCGCGACAAGCGCACCGACTCACCGACCTTCCGGCGCCTCGCCGACGAGCTGGTCACCCTGCTCGCGTACGAGGCCACCCGGGACGTGCGCACCGAGCAGGTCGACATCGAGACCCCGGTCACCCCGACGACCGGCGTCAAGCTGTCCCACCCGCGCCCCCTGGTCGTGCCGATCCTGCGCGCCGGGCTCGGCATGCTGGACGGCATGGTCCGGCTCCTGCCGACCGCCGAGGTGGGCTTCCTCGGGATGATCCGCGACGAGGAGACCCTCCAGGCGTCGACGTACGCGACCCGCATGCCGGAAGACCTCTCGGGGCGCCAGGTGTACGTCCTGGACCCGATGCTGGCCACCGGCGGCACGCTCGTCGCGGCCATCCAGGAACTGATCAAGCGCGGCGCGGACGACGTCACCGCCGTGGTGCTCCTCGCCGCGCCCGAGGGCGTCGAGGTCATGGAGCGCGAGCTCGCGGGCACGCCGGTGACGGTCGTGACGGCGTCGGTGGACGAGCGGCTGAACGAGAACGGCTACATCGTGCCGGGGCTCGGCGACGCCGGGGACCGGATGTACGGGACCGCGGAGTAGCGCTCAGCAGTCCCTGAAACGGTCCTTCGGGACCAGCGCTCAGCAGTCCTTCTTGCCGTTGGACGTCGAGGACGTCGGCTTGGGTTTGGCGAGTACCGCCAGAGCCTTGTCGGCGTCCTCTTTCTTTGCCAGATCCTTGAACTTCGTACCCAGGATCAGGTCCACCTCGCCGCCCTTCCGGGCGTCCGGCCGGCTCTCGGCGCCCGCGAGCTGCGTGCCGAGCACCGGCAGCGCCGTGTCCATGGCGGAGGGGGCGCCGAGCAGTATCCCGGTGCCCTTGACCTTCTTGTCGTACTCCTTCGGCGCGTTGTCCACCTTGCCGATGGTGAAGCCTCGCTTCTTGAGCTCGGCCGCGACGTCCTTGGCGAGGCCGCCGCGGGGCGTGGCGTTGAAGACGTTGACCTTGATCTGGCCCGGCTTGGGCAGCGCCTTGGGGGCGGGCTCGGCGGACGGGTCCGGCTGCTTCGCCGCGCAGTCGCTGCGCGAGCTCGCCGCCGTGGCCTTGTCGCCGCCCGTGAAGACATCAATGAGCTGCAGTGTTCCCCAGCCGATCAGGCCGACCGCCGCGACGGACGCGACCACCGCGAGCACGATCCTGCGGCGGCCACGGGGTCGGCGCATACGCGGATATTTGGCCCCCGTGATGCGGTACTTGCCGCCCATGCCGGGGGGAGTGAGCATGCTCATGGGCGCAGCGTAGTGCGACGACGCCGTGATGCCTACTAAATGATCATTGACTCGGGCTCAGTCCAACCCGAAAGGGCCAATGAGGGCGTAGGTGTGGGTGCGAGGCGTGGGTGCGGGGTGAGGGTTGGGTGTGGGGTGAGCGCGTGGGTGAGGGCATGAGTGCCCGGTGTCACGGCTGTCCGCCGGGGTCAGCCCAGTTCGAGGACGCGGGCGTGCAGCACCTGGCGCTGCTGGAGCGCGGCGCGGACCGCGCGGTGCAGTCCGTCTTCCAGGTAGAGGTCGCCCTGCCACTTCACCACGTGCGCGAAGAGGTCGCCGTAGAACGTCGAGTCCTCCGCGAGGAGCGTCTCTAGGTCCAGCTGGCCCTTGGTCGTCACGAGCTGATCGAGGCGGACCGGGCGCGGCGCGACGTCCGCCCACTGCCGGGTGCTTTCCCGGCCGTGGTCGGGGTACGGCCGGCCGTTTCCGATGCGCTTGAAGATCACACGGAAAGCCTACCGGGCAAGGCTCTCCGGGCGCAGCCATGGAGACGGAGTGTGACTCTGGGAAATGACGCCGTAAATCGGGGCATACCGGGAACACTCAAGCCGGGAACAGGGGCCGAAGTGAGCGACAGCCAGCCGATGCCGTCCACAACGGGCCGCGCGAACCCCTCCAACGAGTCTTCGCCGGTCGCGGGGGTGACGACCGGAGGGGAGGGTTCCGGAGGCGTTGTCTCCGGTGGGGGCGCGCACGTGCTGCGGGCCTTCACGCCGGACGACCAGAAGGCGCTGAAGGCGACGGTGAGGACGTTCCCGAATTCCGTGTACGACCTGGAGGAGACGCTGACCGCGATCGGCACGGGCGAGGCGGTGATCACCGTACTGAGCGAGAAGGGCGCGCCCACGCCGGTGGCCGTGACGCGGTTGCGGGCACCGGAGTCGTTGATGGGGCCGGTGGAGGCGGGGGCGCTGGAGGGGGCGGTGAAGGGGTCGTCGCTGTACGGGCGGTACGCGGGGGCGGTTGACCGGGAGTCGGCGTACGAGAAGTTGACTGGGCGTCAGGCGGAGGAGGGGGCTGCGGGGGCGGAGAAGGGTGCCAAGGGGGGTGGCTCCGGTTCCGTGGTGGACCAGGTGGTGGGGAGCGGGATCTTCAAGTCGCTTGCGCGGTCGTTGGGGACGCAGATCGGGCGGGAGATTTCGCGGTCGGTCTTCGGGACGGCTCGGCGCAGACGCTGAGGCTGGCGGGGCGCCTTGAGCATCTGCGTCTGCGCCGGTGGGGGTCAGCGGCCGTTGTGCTCGGGGCTGTGGTTCTTCTCGGGGTCCTCGTCCTCGGTCTGTGAGGGGGTGGGGGTGTCGGGGTTGGGGTTGGGTGCGTTGCGTACGGCTTCGGCGCGGAGGAGGGCGTGCAGGGCCGCGTACGGGTCGATGGGCATGGGTGTCTGTCCTCGGTTCGCTGCTGGTGGTGGGGGTGGGGGGCGGCCCGTGTGTGTGGGGGGCCGGGCCTGTCAGCAGCGGAGGACTACGGAGTGTGGGGCAGGGCGGTGGATGAGGGCGCGGGTGGGGAGGGGGTGACTGCGGTGGGGGACGCGGGGGCGTGCGGCCGGGGCGGCGGAGGCGGGGGCGGGGCGCCTTGTGGGTACGCGGAGCGCGCTCTCGGCGGTGTCCTGGTGGGCCTCGCCGGTGGGCTCGGTGGAGATGGCCGCGGGTGGGGCGGGGGCGGCTTCGGTGGGGGCCGCGGGGGCGAGGACGGCGCCGAGGAGGGCGAGGAGGATGAGGGCAGCTCTGAGCCACGCGGGGCGGGGTGACGCGGCGCGGCTCATGAGGGGTCATGTCCCCCGACGAACCCCGCTTGCTGTGCCCCACAGCCCAGATCCGCCCTCTTGGGCTACGAACGAAGTCGGGGGGCGTGTGGGGTGCGGGGCTGCTTCGCCTGTGGGTGCGGGGCCGCGCCGGTATGTCCGTCCTCGCTATCGTCCGGTGGCCGCCGGGTCACTTCGGCACCGGAGCGCCGCGAGCCGTGCTCCGGGCAGACATACCGGCACGTCCCCTCCCGAGCGTCGCCGACTGCGCGCGCGTGCGGGCCAGGGCTCCCAAGGATGGGGCGCGGTGCTGCCCCATAGATGTCCCCCCTCGGGTTCCCCACCCACCCCTGCTGCGGACAATCACCCCACTCCTCCGACGCCGCGGGGCAATCGGGCGGATGGGCGGGAGAGCTTGTTCGTTCAGGGGTGGATGCGGGGTGATCGGGTGGGTGGGCGGGGGAGTTTGTTCGGCACGGGGCGGATGCGGGGCCCTGTTACTTGCCGGAGGCCTTCGCTGCCGCCTTGAGCTGCTGCTTGTGGGCGCGGACCCTCTGGAGGGACTCCGGGCCCGTGATGTCCGCGACCGAGCGATACGCGTCCGGCTCCCCGTACGCCCCCGCCGCCTCCCGCCAGCCGGCAGGCCGTACGCCCAGCTGCTTGCCGAGCAGGGCCAGGAAGATCTGTGACTTCTGCTTCCCGAAGCCGGGGAGGTCGTTCAGGCGCTTCAGGAGATCCTTGCCGGAGGCGGCCCCCTCCCACAGGGCGGTGGGGTCACCCTCGTAGTGCTCCACGAGGTATGCGCAGAGTTGTTGAATTCGTTTCGCCATCGATCCGGGGTAGCGGTGCACCGCCGGCTTGGTGGAGAGCAGCGCGGCGAACTCCTCGGGGTCGTACGCCGCGATCTCGTGCGCGTCGAGATCGTCCGCGTTCAACCGCCGCGCGATCGTATGCGGGCCCGCGAACGCCCACTCCATCGGAACCTGCTGGTCGAGCAGCATCCCGACGAGCGCGGCCAGCGGACTGCGGCCGAGGAGCTCATCGGCCTCCGGCTCCTGGGCCAGATGCAGGGTGACGTCGTCCATGGAGTCGATCATCCCGCTTGGGGTCAGGCTTCGCACGCCCGCGCCGGGCGGGGAAATCCGGGTGCGGTCACGGGCCCGGTCTCGCTACCCTCGCCGTATGTCTACGCCCCGCATCTCCTAGCCAGGACACCGGTCTCCACGTCACCCGTGTGTCCATTCGCTACTGCGGAGCGTTACCTCATGATCACCGCCCGACGCATCCACGTCCGCGTCGGCGCCCGGCTTCTGCTGGCCGGCGCCTCCTTCCACATCGCACCCGGCGACCGCATCGGCCTCGTCGGCCGTAACGGCGCAGGGAAGACCACTCTGCTCAAGACGATCGCGGGGCAGGTCACCCCGGCCGAGGGGGCCCTCACCCGTACCGGCTCCCTGGGGTATCTCGCCCAGGACCCCGCAGCCGCCGACCCGCACAGCACCGTCACAGCCCGCATCCTCTCCGCCCGCGGTCTCGACAAGGCCGCTCAAGCCCTGCGTACCGCCGAGAGCGCCATGGCCGAAGCCGAGAGCGCCCCGACGCAGCAGCGGGCCATGGCCGCCTACGCCCGCGCGGACGACGCGTTCCAGGCGCGGGGCGGTTACGCCGCCGAGGCCGAGGCCGCCCGCGTGGCCGCCGGGCTCGGGCTCCCCGAGCGCATGATGGACGCGCCGGTGGGCCACCTCTCGGGCGGCCAGCGGCGCCGCGTAGAGCTGGCCCGGATCCTCTTCTCGCGCCACGACACCCTGCTGCTCGACGAGCCGACCAACCACCTGGACGCGGATTCGGTGGGGTGGCTGCGGGGGTACCTCGGGTCCTATCCCGGTGGGCTCGTTCTCATCAGTCATGACACGGAGCTCCTTGCGGACACCGTCAATCGCGTATTTGTCGTCGACCCCGGTCGCGCCGCCCTCGACGTACACAACACCGGCTGGCACACCTACCTCACCCAGCGCGCCGCGGACGAACGGCGGCGCGGCCGTGAGCGGGCCAACGCGGAGCGGAAGGCCGCTTCGCTGCGCAGCCAGGCGGAGAAGATGCGTTCGCACGTCGCCACCGCCACCGCAGCGAAGAACATGGCCCGTCGCGCCGACCGTATGCTCGCCGCCACCGAGCCCGTACGCAGGGGTGAGCGGGTCGCGCGGATCCGGCTGCCCGAGCCCGCGCCGTGCGGGCGTACGCCGCTCGGTGCGATCAGTCTGGTGAAGGCGTACGGGGGGCATCGGGTGCTCGGCGGTGTTGACCTGGCGGTCGACCGGGGCAGCCGGCTCGTCGTCCTCGGGTTCAACGGCGCCGGGAAGACCACGCTCCTGCGCCTCCTCGCCGGGGCCGAACTCCCGGACAGCGGGCGGGTGGTGCACGGTCACGGAGCCAGGCTCGGCTACTTCGCTCAGGAGCACGACACCCTCGACGGCGGGATGACGGTGCGGGAGAATCTCGCCGCCGCCGCGCCCGGCCTCACGGATGGCGAGGTGCGGGGCGTCCTGGGGTCTTTCCTGTTCCGCGGTGACGACGCCGACAAGCCCGCCGCGGTGCTCTCCGGCGGCGAGAAGACCCGGCTCGCGCTCGCGGGGCTCGTGCACTCGGGGGCGAACGTGCTGCTCCTCGACGAGCCGACCAACAACCTCGACCCGGCATCGCGCGACGAGGTGCTCGGCGCGGTGGGCACGTATCCGGGGGCGATCGTGATGGTGACGCACGACGAAGGGGCCATCGACGCGCTGCGGCCCGACCGCGTGCTGCTCCTGCCGGACGGCACCGAGGACCTCTGGAGCCCGGACTACCGGGAGCTCGTCGCCCTCGCCTAGGGCGGCCTGGCGAGCGACGGGCCCTAGCCGGGGCCGCCAGTAGCGCTGAGGTTGCGTGGCGATCGTGCCCGCAGCCTCAGCGCCAGGAGCGGGAAGACCAGCACCGACACCATCCCGGCCCCGACGAGCGCCGCGGCCTCGCCCGCCGTCAGGGTCTTGTCGTCCAGGCCGATGGCGGTGATCGCGACGACGAGCGGCAGGGCCGTGGAGGAGTAGAGCGTGAGGGCGCGCCGGTCGCGTACGTCCAGGTCGCGTGGGGCGAGGAAGTACACGGGCAGGCCCCTCACGACGAGGAAGAGGAGGAGGAAGGCGGGCAGCAGGACGAGTGAACGGCCGCCGTGCAGCAGGGCGTCCAGGTCGAAGTCGATGCCGGTCACGATGAAGAACACCGGCACCAGGAAGCCGAAGCCCATCGCCTCGATCTTCCCGAGGACCACCTCGCTGCTCTCCGGCGCCGCGCCTTGCAGTACGAGACGGGTGAGCAGGCCCGCCGCGAACGCGCCCAGGAGCGAGTCGAGGCCGAAGGCGTACGAGAGGCCCAGCATCGCGGCGAGCAGCAGCATCACGAAGCGCACCGCGAACTGGCCGCTGCTGTGCAGGGTCTTGGCGATGACGTGGGAGAACCAGGGAGGTCTCGGCCGCATCGCCCAGTAGACTGCGGCGGCCGTGACGGCGGCGAACGCGGCGAGCAGCACGGTCGACGTGCCGGGGGCGCGGCCGCTCAGGAGCAGCGCCATCGCGATGATCGGGCCGAACTCCCCGACCGCGCCGAAGGCCATCATCACCGTCCCGAAGCGGCCCCGCAGGTCCCCGGAGTCGCGCAGGATCGGAAGGACCGTGCCGAGCGCGGTGCTGGTCAGCGCCGTGCCGATGACGAAGCTCTTGGTGACGGCGCCCGCGGTGAGCGCGAACGCGACGCCGAGCCCGAGCGCCAGCGAGATCACCCACGCCCACACCGAACGGCGCAGGGTGTCCCCGCGGACGGCGCCGAACTGGATCTCGTACCCCGCGAGAAAGATCAGCATCGAGAGGCCGAGGTCCGAGAGCACGTCGATCGCCGCGTCGTGGTGGGCCCACCCCAGTACGTCGGGGCCGATGACGATGCCGAGCAGGATCTCGAAGATGACCAGCGGGACGGGGACCCAGCGGCTGAAGCCGTAGGTGAGGAGGGGTGCGAGCACGGCGATGGCCATGATCAGGATGAGCGTCCCCGGCTGCGGCATAGGTCGTATTTAACCTAAACTCGGGCGAAACGGATATCGGGCAGTCAGTCCGGGCGATCCGCAGGGGGGACCTCATCCGATGAATCAAGGGGGCCCCATCCGGCACAGTCGGGAGTGGCGCCGCTGCTCCGGGCCCGCAGTAGAACCCCGCCGGGAAGCGTTACGCCGGGCCGGGGGTGGAAGCGTGGTCGGCCGCGTTCCGTAGCGCGTCCAGGAGGCCCGCCACCGCCGGGCGGTCGGGCGCCGGGCCCCGCACCGCCGCGTAGATGGAACGGAGCGGCACCGGATTGTGGACCTCGCGGACGACCACCCCGGAGTGGGGCGCGTCCAGGCCGAGTTCCGGTACGAGGCTGACGCCGAGGCCCGCGGCGACGAAGCCCTGCGCCGTGGCGTAGTCCCCGCTCTCCACCACGAAGTCCGGGCTGAAACCCGCCGCGCCGCACGCGTCGAGGATGGGGTCGAGGCAGGGCCCCGGCGACTCGCTCGCGACCCACGGCTCCTCGGCCAGGTCCGTCATCTCAAGGAACCGTTTCGCGGCGAGGGGGTGCCCCGCGGGGAGCACGGCGTGGTACCGGTCGTCCAGGAGGTGCTCGAAACGGACGCCGTCCACGCCCAGTTGGTCCTGCGGCCGGACCACGAGGGCCAGGTCCGCCTGCCGGTCCCGCACCTCCGGCATCGGATCGTCGGGATCCGACAGCTTCAACTCGACCTGCACACCCGGCTGTGCGCGCCGCAGCGCGGCCAGCGCCGGAGCGACCAGCGTCGCGCCCGCCGTCGTGAAGTACCGCATGGAGATCCGTCCCGTCCGCCCCGCCCGCAGCGCGGCGAGCGCGGTCTCCGCCTCGGCGATCTGCTTGCCGATCGCGACCGCGTACTCGGTGAGCAGCCGCCCGGCATCCGTCGCCCGCACCCCGCGCCCGGTGCGCTCCAGGAGGGCGATGCCCGCCTCCTTCTCCAGGGCCGCCATCTGCTGGCTCACCGCGGAGGGCGTGTACCCGAGGTTGCGCGCCGCGGCGGTCACGGAGCCGCTGGTGACCACTGCACGGAGGACCTGCATGCGCCGCGTATCAAGCATGCAGTCCAGCTTAACCAAGCCCCGGAACTCTTACGTATAACTAACAGGGGGAGTGGGTTGGCTGGTGGATAAAGTCAGCACCCAGCCAGCACCCAGTCCGCACCCGGTCACCACCCAGCCAGCACCCAGTGAGCGCCAACTGGCCGCGCCACCAACGAAGGAGCGCAACATGTCCTACCCGGAGCCCCGCTATCTCGGCGAAGAAGGCGAAATCAACGCGGTGTTCAGGCCGGCCGACACGGAGCCCGAACTGGTCAGGCCCGGCGGCAACCGCACGCACTACCTCGCGACGCACGCCTCCACCGGCGGCGAATTCGGCCTCTACAAAGTGGACTTGGGCCCGAAGTCCCCCGGGCCGAGCACCCACTTCCACAAGTCGATTTCGGAGTCCTTCTTCGTCCTGTCCGGCCAGGTCCAGCTCTACAACGGAGAGCGCTGGATCACCGGCGGCCCCGGCGACTTCCTCTACGTCCCGGTGGGCGGCCTGCACGCCTTCAAGAACGACAGCGACGACCCCGCCTCCATGATCATGCTCTTCTCGCCGGGCGCCCCGCGCGAGGAGTACTTCGAGCAGGTGGCGGAGATGGCACAGAAGGGCGGCAAGGAGTTCGGCGAGTTCCTCGTCAAGCACGACAGCTTCTTCGTCGAGCGCTGAGGACCCTGTCGCCCGAGCACCCCGATCACCTTGCCGGCCGGGACCTCCAGGTCGACGCCGTCCAGCGCGACGACGAGCAAGACGATGCCGGGGTCCGCTGTCAGCGGCGCCGGTGAATTGCGGGCACCGTCCAACGGCGGGACCCTGGAAAGGGCAGTCCCGGCAAGGAGTCCGTCATGGACGGCAGCACCCTCGAAGAGATGAGAGCCGCGCTCCGTGGCCCGGTCATCGGCCCGCAGGACCCCGAGTACGACCGGGCCCGCGCGATGTACAACGCGATGATCGACCGGCGTCCGGCCGCCCTCGTACGGTGCTCGGACGCGGCGGACGTCATGGCCGCCGTCGACTTCATCCGCGAACGTGACCTGGAACTAGCCGTCAGGGGCGGCGGCCACAGCGGCGCCGGGCTCTGCGAGGTCGACGACGGCGTCACCATCGACCTGTCGCCCATGCGCTGGGCACGCGTCGACCCCGTGGCGAGGACGGCCCGGGTCGGCGGCGGCAGCCGGCTCGCCGACCTGGACCACGCCGCCCATGCCTTCGGTCTCGCCACCCCCACCGGATTCATGTCGACGACGGGCGTCGGGGGCCTCACCCTCGGCGGCGGCCACGGGCACCTCACCCGCAAGTACGGCCTGACGATCGACAACCTCGTCGCCGTGGACGTCGTGCTCGCCGACGGCAGCTTCGTCACCGCGAGCGAGTCACAGCACCCGGACCTGTTCTGGGCCCTGCGCGGCGGAGGCGGGAACTTCGGCATCGTCACCTCGTTCCGCTTCCGGCTGCACCCGGTGGGTGACGTGGTCGTCGCGATCACGGTCTGGCCTGCGGACCAGACCCGGGACGTGCTGCGCTGGTACCGCGACTTCCTGCCGCAGGCACCCGACGACCTGAACGGCTTCTTCACCGCGCTCACCGTCCCGCCGGGCCCGCCGTTCCCCGAGGAGATCCAGGGCCAGAAGATGTGCGGCGTCGTGTGGTGCTGGACGGGCGACCCGGACGAGGCCGAGCAGGTCCTGTACGCGGTGAACGAGCCGGGCCCGCCCGCCTTCCACTTCACCGCACCGATGCCCTACCCGGCGCTCCAGACCATGTTCGACGAGCTGATCCCCAGCGGTCTCCAGTGGTACTGGCGCGGCGACTTCTTCGACCGGATCACCGACGAAGCGATCGACGTACACGTGAAGTACGCCGAGAACCTCCCCACCGACCTGTCGACCATGCACCTCTATCCCGTGGACGGGGCCGCCGCCCGCGTCGACCAGGAAGACACCGCGTGGGGTTATCGCGACGCGGTCTGGTCCGGAGTCATCGGCGGCATCGATCCGGACCCGGACAACGCCGGGACGATCAGAGAGTGGTGCGTCGACTACTGGGAAGAGCTGCACCCGCACTCCATGGGCGGCGCCTACGTGAACTTCATCGGCGAGGGCGAGGACCACAGCCGCGTGAAGGCCACCTACCGCGACCACTACTCCCGGCTCACCCGCATCAAGAACGCCTACGACCCGGCCAACCTCTTCCACGCCAACCAGAACATCGCGCCCGAGCTGTGAGCGGCCGTCCGCGCCGTTCGGGGGTTAGTACGTCCGCTGACCTATTTTCCGTGCTCCGGGCCGTACCACTGAAGGGCTTGCCCGGTAACTGCGGCGATGCGCTCGAAGTCGTGATCGCGATGGAGCAGGGTGAGCCCCTGCAGCTCCGCTGTGGCGGCGACGACGAGGTCGACCGCTCCCGCGCTTCGGTGTCTCCCCTGTCTGGTGAGGGCTTCCTGTACATGCCAGGCACGGTCGTAGGCGCGGTCGTCGACGGGAACCCAGCCGAAGATCAACCGCATGTCCTCGATGCCGCGCGCCCGGTCTGCAGCCGACCGGGCGCTGTAGAAGAACTCAAGCTCGGTGATGGGGCAGGTCGCGATGAGTCCGGCCGCGGCGGCTTGGTCCCAGCCGTATTGCTCTGCGTCCTCGCGCATGAACCGCGCGAGCGCGCTGGTGTCGATCAGGAACTGGGCCGCGTTCACCGGCGGTAGTTCGCCTTGTTCTCGAACAGCTCCAGATCGAATGCGCCCTCACCGGCCGAGGCTCGCAGCCGGGCGAGAGCCAGGGCGCGACGTCGACTCTCCAGGACCTCGCGAAGAGCGGTGTTGACGGTCTCCTTCTTGGTGCTCGTCCCGAGGGCTTTCGCCACGTCCGCGACCAGTTCGTCGTCCAGGTCGATAACCGTCCGACTCATGTTCACCTCACTGATATCAAATGTGGGGCTAAGTATATCTCGCAAGGCGGCATCGTGTGCCCTCCCTGGTGGGGGAGCAAATGTTCGTCTGGGCGTTCTGGGGCCTGTGGGAGCGTCCTGACCTGCGGTGCAGCTGGCCCGGACAGCGGCTGCTTATGCTGCGGGGCGAAGTCGTGTTGCAGCCGGTTCCGGGTCTTGAGCGGGGTGATGTATCCGAACTCGGGGTGTTTGCGGAGTCTGCTGTGGTTGTACTCGACCTTGATGGTTCGCCGTCCGGCCCCGCGGGTGGTCGAGCCACCTGTGCGTCCTCAAGGCTTATGGGTGGCTGGTGTCCGCGGTGCCGTTAACCGCCTCTCCGGGCCCATGAGCCTGTGCCCCGGAGCCGGGAACGCGGCCCGGAGCAGGAAGGAGCCGTCCGGTGTCGGGCCCGCGGTGAGTGCGCCGTCCAGGACGCGGGCGCGTTCGCGCAGACCGGCCAGGCCGTGGCCGCCGCTCTTCTCGGAGGCGGCCACTCCGGTGGTCTCAGGCGCGGCTTCACCGATGGCTCCCCGGGCCAGCGCGCTGCGGGCCTCGACAACCAGGCAGGTGTCGCCGTCCACGGACTCCACGCGCAGACCGACCGGGGCGCCGACGTCGCCGTGCCTCAGTACGTTGGTCAGCGCCTCCTGCACCGTGCGGTAGGCGGCAAGCTCCACTGTGGCGGGCCAGTACACCCCATCCCCCGGGGCGATGGTCAGGGGCTTCACCGTGAGTCCGCTGCGCTCGACGAGGACGGGGATGTCGGCCAGGCGAACAGTTCCTCGTCATCGACGATCACGACGTTGATGACGTCGTCAGGCCGCCCCACCTGTCTGTCCGCCACTGGCCCGTCGCCCCCGTCGTTCCCCCCTGTTGATCAAGTGCCCATCATGGGATTCCCGTCACTGATGTGCGCAAGCCGGACCCGTGCGAGCCGGGGCGACCGCGTCGGGGAAGACGTGCGGCAGCACGAGCAGCAGGGCGACGAGGCCCGTACCGGCGGCCGCGGGGACGAGCAGGGCCTGGCGGCCCTGGTGGCGCCAGGTGCGGACGAGCAGGGCGCCGAGGAGTCCGCCAGTGGTCATGTGGAATCGTCCAGGAGTCGATGGATGGTGGTTTCCATGGCAGTCCGAGCTGCGGTCTCAGTGCCGATTTCTGTGGTGCCTGCGGTGCCCGCGGTGCCTGCGGAGACGGGGCGTACGTCGGTGACCTCGACGCCGTCGGCGACGAGCCCGGCGATGTGCTCACCGATCGTTGTGTCCTGCCCGAGCTCGGCCCGCTCCCAGCCTCCGCCGCCGAGGGAAGTGCGCAGGTCGTACGTGGACCGCGACGCGGCCCGCTCCGGACCTCCTGCCACGGGCAGCCCGGTGAGCTCCCCACCCTTGAGGATCAGCAGTTGTGAGGCGAGCGTCATCGCCTCGGGCACGCTGTGCGTGGAGTAGAGGACGGTCTTGTGCGCGCCCCAGGAACGTACGAGTGCGCGGGTGTGCTCGGCGCTGACCGGGTCGAGCCCCGTCATGGGCTCGTCGAGCAGCAGTACGTGCGGGTCGGTCAGCGTGAGCCTGGCCAGGTCGGCCCGCTGGAGTTGGCCCCTGCTGAGCCGGGCGGTACGCCGGTCGAGCAGCCCCTCGATGTCGAACCGCCCGGCAGCGTCCCGTATCCGCGCGGTGCGCCGCGCCCCGTCCAGGCCCTGCACCCGGGCCCAGAACTCCAGGTTGTCCCGCACGCTCAACTGCGGGCTGAGCGCGGCACGGTGGGTCAGCACGCCGATCGCGCGCTTGGCCTCGCGGTGGGCGGCCAGGTCGGTGCCGCCGAGGAGTACCCGCCCCGCGAGCGGCGGCAGGATACCGGCCAGGACGCGCATGAGCGTGGTCTTCCCAGCGCCGTTGCGCCCGAGCAGGACATGCACCCCTGGGGCCAGTTGCGTGTCGATGGGGCCGATCACCGGGCGTCCGCGGTACCCGGCGACGACCCCGTCAAGCCGTACTCCCGTCACGGTGCGTCGAAGAGTGTGGCGCGCTGCTCGGCCGTCAGTTCGCTCTCGTCTACGCGACGGAGCAGCGACAGATGCCGGCCCGCCTTGCACCTGCCCAGCCGGCGCGGACCGAGCCGGATGGTGGTCACTGAGGCTCCGTGAACCCAGCTTCCCCAGAAAACGTGGCCCTTGCCGCACGCGATGATGGTGTCCGCGGTCATGTGTCTCTCCTTCAGCCGAGGTGGGGGGTGGACGTCGGTTCTCTGTCGGCTTCACCGGCTTCACCAGTTCCACCGGCTTCGTCTGCCCCATCGATGTCTTCGGGCTCTTCCGCGACCGGGGTCTGTCGCCCGTCCTGCGGTACAGCAGGCCGTCCTGGCCGTCGCCCCGACGGCGGTGCCGGGGCCGCCAATTCCACGCGGTCCGGCGTCGCGGCAACCGCGGCAGAACCGATCATGATCAGACTGAAACTCCACAGGCCGATGGTCGCGATGATGGCGCCGTGCAGCAGCACATCCATCCAGAAGGCCAGCTTCCGCCACCGCTCCGGGCCGATCAGCAACGCGGCGATCACCACCTCAATGAGGATCGCACCCCAGGTCATCGCACTCACCAGCAGCCCGTTTCCGGACATTTTCAGCAGCGGTGCCGCGAAGGGCTCGGCGACACCGAAGACCGGGTCGCGCAGCACGTAGTACTCGGCCGAACCATTCAGCCAGTCCGTGACGCCGAACTTGCTGATGCCGGACTGCAGATACAAAATCACCAGCTGTACGCGCAGGGCCCAGAAGGCGGCGAACGCCACCCCTCGGCGCCGCGGCCCGAGTGCGGTGGTCGGCCGCTGCCAGTGCCAGCGCCGGTCGTCGGCCAGGCCCATGAGGATCAGGAGCAGGCAGACGATCCGCGCGATGGCCTCGCCGCCGTCGGGCAGCGAGGTGCTGACGCCGATCGAGTACGCGATCCAGGCATGGATCCACACCGTCCAGCGGGGCCGGTATCCGCTGGCGACCAGGGCGAGCAGCGCGACCATGATCCAGCGGCGCCATTCCTGGGAGACCGCGTCACCGCCCACGCAGTACGTGGAGATGGCCTGCACGCCCGCGCAGTGCGGGTAGGGCTGCTCGCCGAGGAGGGGATGAAGCAGCGCGGCGGACGGCGTGAGTGCCAGCGTGATCAGATGCGCCAGGGCGATGATCGTGCGGCCGCAGCCGAACCACACCGACCGTGGGTCGAAGCGTCGCAGTGCCCGATCCACAGCACCGGCGAGGCTCCCGGGCGGAGTTGCCGTCGCTCGCGAGGCGGTCTCCTTGTTGCTGTCGGCCTTCGACGTGTCCCTTTCGGTTATCGACTTGCTGCTGTCGGCCATCGACGGTCCTTTCGCCCGTGGTCCGGCCTTCGTCGCCTCGGTCACCGCACCGGTACTCGCCGTCTCAGCCATCGCAACGGATCCGCAGGTGCGCCGCGCGGGTCACGCGCGAGGTCTCGGACAGCAACTCGCGATTGGCCCATGGCACGGCCCGCTGGTTGGTCACGATGATGTCTCCGCAGAGCGACGGAAGGGGCGAGGGGTTGGTCACCGCGGTGGCATGCCGGGCCGCGGCCCCGCGCAGACAATCGTCGTTGGAGCCCTGACAGGTCTGCCAGTGACGCACCTTGGAGGCGAGTAGCGCCTCCTCGGGGCCTTGGGCGCGCTGCCGCCGCGAGAGGCCGAAGAGGTTCTCGGCCCTGCCCTGCGGGGTCAGCGAGAGGTTCTCGGGCCTCGCTCCACCGCCGCGCGGCCGGTAGGCGCCGAACTGCTCGCTCTGCGGGTCCTTGGTGAAGAAGGCCCAACCCTGCGGAACGAACGCGGAGAAGGCGGTCTTCACGGGGGGGGCATCCATGGCTGCGTGGTCACATTGCGCGGCATGGCGAAGTAGGTGGAGGCGGCCAGGAGGGCGGACAGCGCGGCGGCAGCCGTGACGAAGGCCCGGCGCTCTCGCCGTACGGCCTGGGACGTGTCGCTCATGTGTGTTTCCTCGGACGTGTGGGGTGCCGCCCGCCTGGAAACGGCGGCACCCCATACACGGTGTTCACGGAGCCTCCGCGCTCATCGCGCCTTGGCCACCGCGACGTTTACAAAGCCTTGGCCACCGCGACGTTCAGCGCCTCGCGGGTGAACTGCGAGGTGTCGTCGGCGGGCCGGTAGGCGACCACCACGACCACGCCGACCTCGGCGACGGCCGCCACCGTGGTGGCCACCGTGCCGGTCTGGACGACGACGTTGTCCGTCTTGACCCAGAAGGAGCCACGCGCGACACCGTCGGGGAGCGACTTCTTGTCGGTGGCCTTGTCGACGTCGGCCGCGAGACGGGTGAGCGCGGCGTCGACCTTGTATGGGTCGCCGCTCTGCACGTTCTCGGTGACGGCCTGGTGGAACTGCGGGTCGGCCTCGCGCAGGGCCCCCGTGAAGGCGGCGGTCTTCGCCGCGTCCACCTTCTGGTGCGGGATGCCGAACTTGTCGAGCACGTCCGGGTGTTCCTGTGCGGCGCGGCCGCTGCCGAGCGCGAAGAGCCCGACGATCTCGTGGTCAGCACAGCGGCTGCGGTGACCGCGCCGACGCCGGCGATCCGGGTACGTCTGGACGCCTTGATCTGCACGTTGTCTCCTCATCGAAGATCTGGTCCAGACAAATGCCGGGACTGAAATTTGATCTTGGTTGCGGCAGTACGGCGCAGCAAGAAAGAGACCGCAAAGAGGCGGCAACGGGACCATCACGACTCTCTTGTCTCCCCCACGCATCAGGGGGGCGCACCCCCTGATCCGGGGGGTGCGTACCCGCCGGTCGTGGGGTGTCGAGCGGACGGCACTCGTCCAGAGGATGGGAACCGGTTGCTTCTGTGGGAAGACCCGCGAAGACCCGCGAAGACCGCACGAAGAAGGGCCCCACCGCGAACGGTGGGGCCCTTCGACATCGTGCCCGGTGAGGCACTGGCGGAGGATACGAGATTCGAACTCGTGAGGGGTTGCCCCCAACACGCTTTCCAAGCGTGCGCCCTAGGCCACTAGGCGAATCCTCCGCCGCAAACAATACAAGACGTTGAGGAGTGCTCGCGAACCAGATCGACTCCGATCCGAAGATCGCTCCCGAGATCGTCTTGAGGTGGGGGCGGAGGTGGGGTCCGGCGTCGCTTCCGGGTCCGGGGATCCGCTAGGGTGGGGTTCAGCCCCTCACGTGGCGCTATCTGACTGAACTCCCCCAGGGCCGGAAGGCAGCAAGGGTAGGTTGGCTCTGGCGGGTGCGTGGGGGGCGCTTTGCGTTGGGGCGGTCCTGGTTGTCAGTGGGCGCCATTAACCTCGTATGTGTGTCGTCTCTCGCGTTGTACCGCCGCTATCGCCCGGAGTCGTTCGCCGAGGTCATCGGGCAGGAGCATGTAACCGACCCGCTGCAGCAGGCGCTGCGCAACAACCGGGTCAATCACGCCTACCTGTTCAGTGGTCCGCGCGGCTGCGGAAAGACGACGAGCGCGCGCATCCTGGCCCGCTGTCTCAACTGTGAGCAAGGTCCCACTCCGACGCCCTGCGGCGAGTGCCAGTCCTGTCGCGACCTGGCGAGGAACGGCCCGGGTTCGATCGACGTCATCGAGATCGACGCCGCTTCGCACGGCGGTGTGGACGATGCGCGTGATCTGCGCGAGAAGGCCTTCTTCGGCCCGGCGAGCAGCCGGTACAAGATCTACATCATCGACGAGGCCCACATGGTCACCTCGGCGGGCTTCAACGCCCTCCTGAAGGTGGTCGAGGAGCCGCCGGAGCATCTCAAGTTCATCTTCGCGACCACGGAGCCCGAGAAGGTCATCGGGACGATCCGGTCGCGTACGCACCACTATCCGTTCCGGCTCGTGCCGCCGGGGACGCTGCGGGAGTATCTGGCAGAGGTGTGCGGCCGGGAGCAGATGGCCGTCGAGGAAGGTGTGTTCCCGCTGGTCGTGCGGGCCGGTGCCGGGTCCGTGCGTGACTCGATGTCCGTCATGGACCAGCTCCTCGCGTCCGCGGCGGACGACGGTGTGACGTATGCCATGGCGACGTCGCTTCTCGGTTATACGGACGGGTCGTTGCTCGACTCCGTGGTGGAGGCCTTCGCTTCGGGGGACGGGGCGGCCGCCTTCGAGATCGTCGACAGCGTCATCGAGGGCGGCAACGACCCTCGGCGCTTCGTCGCCGATCTGCTGGAGCGGCTGCGGGATCTGGTGATCCTCGCGGCGGTTCCCGACGCGGCGGAGAAGGGGCTCATCGACGCCCCGGTGGAAGTCGTGGAGCGGATGCAGGCGCAGGCGGGCGTCTTCGGCGGCGCGGAGCTCAGCCGCGCGGCCGACCTCGTGAACGAAGGCCTCACGGAGATGCGGGGGGCGACGTCGCCCCGGCTGCAGCTGGAGCTGATCTGCGCGCGCGTGCTGCTTCCGGCCGCGTACGACGACGAGCGCTCGCTCATGGCCCGCCTCGACCGTCTTGAGCGTGGCGGCAACTTCATGGCGGGAGCGCAGGCGGGCGGTGGTCCTGGCCCCGCGATGGCGTACGTCCCCGGGCCCGACGCCCATGCGGGAATGCCTGCGGGTGGGCAGCCGGTGCAGCAGGCGGGGCCCGCTGATCCGCAGGTTCCGCCGGGGGGCGGGGCTGCGGCGGCGCGGGCGGCTGTGCGGGGCGGGGGGCAGGCTGCTGCTGAGCCTCCGGCTCCGACTCCGACTCCGACTCCCGAGCCTGCGGCTCCTGCGGCTCCGGCTCCTCCGGCTCCGGAGCCGGCTGCGGCGCCTTCCGGTGAGCGTCGCCCTGGCGGGTGGCCCACGGCTTCGGCGCCGGGGGGCGGCCCGAAGCAGGCCGAGCCGGCTCCTTCGGGGGCCCAGCGTCCGGGGGGCTGGCCCACGGCCGCGCCCGCGGGTGGCGGTGCCGCGGCTCCGCAGCAGTCTGCTCCGGCGGCTCCTGCTCAGGTGGCTCCTGCTCAGGCGGCCGCTCCGGCGGCTGCTCCGGCTCCGGCGGCCGCGGTGGGCGGGCCCGACCCGCGTTCCCTGTGGCCGAACATCCTTGAGGCGGTGAAGGGGCGCCGCCGCTTCACCTGGATCCTGCTGAGCCAGAACGCCCAGGTGGCGGGCTTCGACGGGACGACACTGCAGATCGGCTTCGTGAACGCGGGGGCGCGGGACAACTTCGCGAGCAGCGGCAGTGAGGATGTGCTGCGGCAGGCGTTGTCCGAGCAGTTCGGGGTGCAGTGGAAGGTCGAGGCGATCGTCGACCCCTCGGGGGGCTCGGCACCGCCGCCCGCGGCGGGCAACTTCGGGGGCGGTGCGCCACCGGCTCCCTCGCGGCCGGCTCCACCGCAGCAGCAGTCGCCCCCGCCTGCGGCGCCCGCCGCGAGGTCGGCGCCGGCTGCCTCTGCGCCGACTCCGGCTCCGGCTCCCGCTCCGGCCCCGGCCCCGGCCCCGGAGCGGAGCGTCCCGGACCATGTCTCCCCGGAGGACGACACCTGGGCGGACGACGACCCCGACCTGGTCGAGTCGGCCCTGTCCGGTCATGACCTGATCGTCCGCGAACTGGGCGCCACGATCGTGGAGGAATACAACAACGAACCGTGAGGCGGGCTTGGGCAGGGGGGCGGGGGCTCGGCGGCTCCTGTTTCTGTACCGCCGCTGCGCGGCGGTCTCTCCCCGCCCACCCCGCAGCACGCCCTCGACGTAGGGGCAACGACGTCGCACTGCCGGGTGAACGGGCGGGTGGGCGGGGAGCATCCGCCGCGCAGCGGCGGTCTGGTCCGGGATCGGCCCGCAGACGAAGGCGCCGCAGCGAGGAGCCCCCCGGGCCCGCGGCTGGAGGAACGTACAAGCGAAGGAGCCCCCGCGGCTGAGGCTCCCGTACGAACGCACCGGCCCACGCCAGCTAGGCTGGCGCCCGTGAAGGTCCTCGTCATCGGCAGTGGTGCCCGCGAACACGCCCTGTGCCGCTCTCTGTCCCTCGACCCCGGCGTCTCCGCCCTGTACTGCGCCCCCGGCAACGCCGGCATCGCGGACGTGGCCGAGCTCCACCCGGTCGACGCCCTCGACGGCAGCGCGGTGGCCGCCCTCGCCACCCGGCTCGGCGCCGACCTTGTGATCGTGGGCCCGGAGGCGCCCCTGGTCGCCGGAGTCGCCGACGCCGTACGCGACGCCGGCATCCCCTGCTTCGGCCCCTCCGCGGAGGCCGCCCAGCTGGAGGGTTCCAAGGCCTTCGCCAAGGAAGTGATGGCGGGCGCCCAGGTACCCACCGCGCGGTCCTACGTCTGCACGACCCCCGATGAGATCGATGAGGCGCTGGACGCCTTCGGGGCGCCCTACGTCGTGAAGGACGACGGGCTCGCCGCCGGCAAGGGCGTCGTCGTGACCGACGACATCGAGGCCGCCCGCGCCCACGCCCTCGCCTGCGACCGCGTCGTCATCGAGGAGTTCCTCGACGGCCCCGAGGTCTCCCTCTTCGCCATCACGGACGGCATCACCGTCGTCCCGCTCCAGCCCGCGCAGGACTTCAAGCGCGCGCTCGACGGGGACGAAGGGCCGAACACGGGCGGCATGGGCGCGTACTCGCCCCTCCCCTGGGCCGACCCGAAGCTGGTCGACGAGGTCATGCAGAGCGTGCTGCAGCCGACCGTCGACGAGCTGCGCCGCCGGGGCACTCCGTTCTCGGGGCTGCTGTACGCGGGCCTGGCGATCACCAGCCGCGGCGTACGCGTCATCGAGTTCAACGCCCGCTTCGGCGACCCCGAGACGCAGGTCGTCCTCGCCCGTCTGAAGACCCCGCTCGCCGGAGTCCTGCTGGCCGCGGCGAACGGCACCCTCGTCGACCTGCCCCCGCTGCGCTGGAGCGACGACGCCGCGGTGACCGTGGTCATCGCCTCGCACAACTACCCGGAGACGCCGCGCACCGGCGACCCCATCGAGGGGCTCGGCGACGTCGCGGCACAGGATGCCCCGGACGCGTACGTCCTGCACGCGGGGACGAAGCGCGACGGCGACGCGGTGGTCAGCGCGGGCGGCCGTGTGCTCTCCGTGACGGCGACCGGCACGGACCTGACGGCGGCGCGCGAGAAGGCGTACGCGGCGCTGTCCCGCATCCGGCTCGACGGCTCCCAGCACCGTACGGACATCGCGGCGAAGGCGGCGTCGGAGGCGTAACCAAGGCCGCCCACGCGTCACCCACGAACGACTCTCAGGCCCCGGATCTGACACTGGATCCGGGGCCTGACCGTCATCCACCTTTACCCAAAGCCATTCCATCGAGTGACCGCTGGCCCATCCGGCTGACGATGCCCGGCACCCCAACTAGGGTGCGGCGCAAGCGGTTCAGGCGCCCAGAGCCAAACAGACCACCGGCATTGCGATGTCAGTGGCGGGTGCCACAGTGGGGGAGTGAGCAAATCCATCGGCGGCTGCCGTCCGCCCGTCGTCCCGGCCCCCGGCCGGGCAGCAGGCGGCACAGGCAGCAGGGGGTGACATCGGTCGTGTCAGGTACGGGTGTGGAGGTGGGCGTGCAGTCCGCGCGTTCCCAGGCGCTCGCCGTGCTGCGCATCCGCAGCAGGGCGCTGGCCGTCGCACTGCTGCCCGCGGCCGTCGCCGTCGTGCTGATCGCGGGCGGAGTCACGGGCCATATGACGGGCGGGAGTTGGGACGTCGTGCGCGGCGTCGTGACGGCCGTCGCCGCCGTCGTCCTGCTCGTCGCCGCGGGCGTCGCGCTCGTGGTCGCGCGGTCCAGGCCCGCTGTCAGCCCGACCGTCCCGATCACCGAGGGCTCGGCCCCCGATCTGTACCGCCTGGTGCGGGACCTCGCCGACCGCCTGGACGTGCCCGCCCCCTCGGCGATAGCGCTCACCCCGGACTGCGACAGCTGGCTGGAGGACCGCACGCACCCCGCGCACGGCCCGCCCGCGGAGACCCCCTCCCAGACATCGGCAGAGGGCAATGCAGAGGGCAATGGCGTACGAGACAGCCGTCCCGCCCCGCGCCGCCAGGCACCCGTCGCTCCGGTGCTCGTCATCGGCTCCCCGTTCCTGTGGTGGATGCGGGTCGGCGAGCTGCGGGCGGTGCTCGCGCCGGTCGTGGCCGGCACGGGGCCATCGGCGCACCCCGACATAGCCGCGGCCCGTCGCTTCATCCGCGGGCTCGACGCCGCGGTCGCGGTCACCTCCGCGCCGGGCCGCGGTGCGCTCGTGCGTACGGTCCTCGGTGGCCTCGGCTGGGTGGCGCGGCTGCTCCTGCGCAGCTGCCGGGGGCACGCGGGCGAGATGGAGCGCGGGGTCGCGGCCGCTGCCGCGGAGCGCGCCCAGGCCGTGGACTATGGAGTGCGGATCGTCGCCCAGGAGCAGGTGGGCCTGGCGTATGCCGGGTGGGACCGGCTCCTGACCAAGGTCGCGCTGCCCGCCTGGCGGATGGGCCGCTGGCCCTCACGCCTCGACGCGGGCGTCGTCTCCGCCCTCACCGAGCTCTCCCGCAGGGACCGCCTGGCCGAGGGCTTCACGTCCCGCCTGGGCGAGCGCCCCGCTTGTGACCTCCTGGAGGAGCCGGGCTCGGTGGACGAGGCGGCTTCGCTGCTCGCCGCACGCCTCTTCCACGGCGGCCCCGCAGAGCAGAGCCCGGACTGGGCGCCGGTGGCGTGGCAGGAGTATCCGGACGAGGTCGTCGACCGGAAGTGGCGCATGGACGCCGCCCGCCTCCACCGCGTCCTGGACTCCCTGGGCGTCAGCCACTCCGCCGACCCGACGGCACCCGACTCCAAGGGGCCGACGCTGGGCCGCGTGCTGGACCACCTGACGGCGGAGGGCTCCGGCCCCGCCGGTCCGCCCCACCAGGCCCCGGCTCCCCACATCGAAGAATCCGCGCCCAGCGAAGAACCCGCGCCCAGCGAAGAACCCGCGCCCAGCGAAGAACCCGAGGACGGCGAGGAGTCCACCGACGGCCCCGGTGGTCTCCTGGCCGCAGGCCTCACCGCGGAGCTCGCCCGCGAGGAAGCCGTGGCCCCGCCGCGGCCCGCGCCCACGGGACAGGGCCCGGACGACGCGCTCTGGGACGACGGAATGCTGCCGCTGTTCCCGCTCCAGCCGCCGCGTACGGGGCGGGAGTTGCTGGCCGATCACGTCACGGCGCTGGTCTGCTGCGCGGCGGTCGACACGGCGGGCGCCGCCCCCGGTCTCGACTGGCTGGACGGCCCGTCCCTCCTGGTCGACGGCGAGCGCGCGGCGGATCTCACGCCGCACGTCCTGAGCCTCGTGGAAGACGGCGACCCCATCCCGCTGCGCGGCTGGCTGGCCCGCCTGGGCGTCCGCCCGGAGAAACCAATCCGCCTGGTCTGACCCAACCCCGCTCCGGCCCCCGGCCCCGGCCACCCGCGGGCCACCCGCCCCCGCCCCCGCCCCCGCACCCAGCGCCCCGCACCCAGCGCCCGGCACCCAGTGCCCCGCGCTCGCCCTCGCCCCCACTCCCCGGAACGCTCCCTTCCGTTCTCGTCGATTAGCGACGAACGGTGACGGAGTGCGTGCGTAATGTGATGTGCTGGGATCGGCCGCCGGTCCGGAGATGCCAGCAGCCGCACACGGGGACACCGCGCACAGGAACCAGCACCGCGCAGAGCACTCGCACCGCGCAGAGCAATCTCGGGGGAGCAGCGAGGGAGGGGTACACACATGGGGTCGGAGCAGATCCGCAGGTGGGAATCGGGCGCCCTGGCGCACGCCGTGACCGACCCCTTCGGCCAAGGGCCCCTGCCCTGGCTCCGAGGCGCCGAGCACTACTTCGACGACACGGGTCAGGTCGTCCCCTGGTACATCGACCACGCCCCGGCCCCCGGCGCGCAGGACATCCCCGCGCCTCGCCACCGCGCCCGTACCAACGGCCCGCGCACCGCCGACGACGTGCACGGCCAGATCAAGGGCTTCGCCTCCACCGGCGCCGCCGCCCCCGGCGAGGCGATCGACTTCCACGTGACGGTGGACCCGCCCCAGCAGTTCTTCGTCGACATCTACCGCATCGGGCACTACGGCGGAGACGGCGCCTCGAAGATCACCACGAGCCCGCGTCTCTCCGGCATCGTCCAGCCGCCCCCGCTCGCCGCCGACCGCACGGTCTCCTGCCACCACTGGTGGCTCTCCTGGCGTCTGCAGATCCCGAGTTACTGGAGCGTCGGGGCGTACGTGGCGGTCCTCACCACGGTCGGCGGTTACCGCTCGCACGTCCCGTTCACGGTCCGCGACGACCACCGCGCCGATCTGCTCCTGCTCCTGCCGGACATCACCTGGCAGGCGTACAACCTCTACCCCGAGGACGGCCGCACGGGCGCGAGCCTCTACCACGCGTGGGACGAGAAGGGCCGTCTCCTGGGCGAGAGCGAGGCCGCCCACACGGTCTCCTTCGACCGCCCGTACGCGGGCGCGGGCCTGCCCCTGCACGTCGGTCACGCCTACGACTTCATCCGCTGGGCCGAGCGTTACGGCTACGACCTCGCGTACGCCGACACCCGCGACCTGCACGCGGGCCGCATCGATCCGACCCGCTACCGAGGCCTGGTCTTCCCGGGCCACGACGAGTACTGGTCGTCGAACATGCGCCGTACCACGGAGAAGGCCCGCGAGCACGGCACGTCCCTCGTCTTCCTCTCCGCCAACACCATGTACTGGCAGGTGGAGTTGGGCGCTTCCCCCTCCGGCGTGGAGGACCGCCTGTTGACCTGCCGCAAGCGCCACGGCCCCGGCAGACCGGCCCTCTGGCGGGAGCAGGACAAGGCCGAGCAGCAGCTCCTCGGCATCCAGTACGCGGGCCGGGTCCCCGAGCCCGCCCCCCTCGTCGTGCGCAACGCCGACCACTGGCTGTGGGAGGCGACCGGCGCGCACGAGGGGGACGAGATCGAGGGCCTGGTCGCGGGCGAGGCCGACCGCTACTTCCCGCGCACCGCGCTGCCGGAGAACCAGGGCCGCATCCTCCTCGCCCACTCTCCGTACGAGGACTCCGACGGCGTCATGCGCCACCAGGAGTCGTCCCTCTACCGCGCCCCCTCCGGCGCCCTGGTCTTCGCCTCGGGCACCTTCGCCTGGTCCCCCGCGCTCGACCGCCCAGGCCATGTGGACTCACGCGTCCAGCGCGCCACGGCCAACCTCCTGGACCGCATCTGCAAACGGGACTGAAAACCCACCGATGCCCACCGACGTCCCCCTGGCCGAGAGCAGTCTCCCCATGCTGGGAGAATCAGCAGCATTCAGTCAGAACCACGGGGAGGAACCGTGTCCGGATTCGTAGAAAAGCCCGAGCCGCTTCAGGTGCCGGGCCTGGTGCACGTGCACACCGGAAAGGTGCGCGACCTGTACCGGAACGAGGCGGGCGACCTCGTGATGGTCGCGAGCGACCGCATGTCCGCCTACGACTGGGTGCTGCCCACGGAGATCCCTGACAAGGGCAGGGTCCTCACGCAGCTCTCCCTGTGGTGGTTCGACCAGCTCGCCGACCTCGTCCCGAACCACGTCATCTCCACCGACGTCCCGCCCGGCGCCCCCGCCGACTGGGAGGGCCGCACCACGGTCTGTAAGTCCCTGGCGATGGTCCCGGTCGAGTGTGTCGCCCGCGGCTATCTGACCGGCTCGGGCCTGGTCGAGTACAACGACACGCGCACCGTCTGCGGCCTCGCGCTGCCCGACGGCCTGAGCGACGGCTCGGAGCTGCCCGCGCCGATCTTCACGCCCGCCACGAAGGCGGAGGTCGGCGAGCACGACGAGAACGTGAGCTACGAGGAAGTGGCCCGTCAGGTGGGCGCGGAGACGGCCGCCCAGCTTCGCCAGGCGACCCTCGCGGTCTACGGCCGTGCCCGTGACATCGCCCGCGACCGTGGCGTGATCCTCGCCGACACGAAGTTCGAGTTCGGCTTCGAGGGAGAGACGCTGGTCATCGCCGACGAGGTCCTGACCCCGGACTCGTCCCGCTTCTGGCCCGCGGACAGCTGGCAGCCGGGCCGCGCCCAGCCGTCGTTCGACAAGCAGTTCGTCCGCGACTGGCTGACCTCGCCGGCCTCCGGCTGGGACCGCAGGAGCGAGCAGCCGCCGCCCCCGCTCCCGCAGGAGGTGGTGGACGCCACGCGCGCCAAGTACATCGAGGCGTACGAGCGTCTGACGGGCACCGCCTGGTAGCGGCAGCCCCCAGAAACACAAGAACCCCCGGGCCGAAAGGCACCGGGGGTTCTTCGTGTGGAGCGGACGACCAGGTTCGAACTGGCGACCTCAACCTTGGCAAGGTTGCGCTCTACCAACTGAGCTACGTCCGCGCTGCGCCGAAGCGCGAAGCCAACTATACCCAACCTCGCTCGCGTGCGAGACGCACCGCGGCATGACGATTCTCCGCACCGATCTTGGTGGCGGCGGACGAGAGGTAGTTCCGGACGGTCCCCTGCGACAGCGCGGCCCGCTCGGCGATCTCCGCGACGGGCGCCCCGTCGGCGGCGAGTTCGAGAACCTCGGCCTCGCGGACGGTCAGCGGCGAGTCCCCGGCGGAGATCGCGTCGGCGGCCAACTCCGGGTCCACATAGCGATTACCGGCATGAACGGTACGGATGATCTCGGCGAGGCGCTGCGCGCTCACGGTCTTCGGCACGAAGCCCCGTACGCCCACGGCGAGTGCCCGTTTGAGATGCCCCGGTCTGCCATGGCTCGTCACGATCATGGTGCGGCAGTGCGGCAGTTCGTCCCGCAGCGATGTGGCCACACTCACACCGTCGGCGCCCGGCATCTCCAGGTCGAGCACGGCCACATCGGGCCGGTGGGCGAGGGCCATGGCGAGCGCCTCGGGCCCCGACGCGGCCTCGGCGACCACGACGAGGTCGTCCTCAAGCGCGAGGAGTGCGGCGAGGGCGCCGCGGATGAGGTGCTCGTCATCGGCGAGCAGCACACGCAGGCTCATGGCGCGACCCTTTCGGCTTCCTGTCGGCTGACCTGCTGGGGACTGTCCTGCTGGGGACCGTCCTGCCGGGGGCGGGCCGTCGGCACCTGTGCGGCGAGGCGGAACCGCCCGTCGCCGGAGGCGAAGTCCAGCGTCCCGTCCACCGCGGCGAGCCGCTCCCTGAGCCCTTCGAGGCCGGAGCCCTGCCTGCCCTCGGGCACGGCATCGGGCACCCCGTCGTTCTCGACGACCAGCGACGTACGTTCATCAGTGATCGTCAAGGTGATGTCGCACCGCTGCGCGTCCCCGTGCCGCAGCACATTGGTGGCCGCCTCGCGCACGACCCACCCCAGCGCCGACTGCACCGAGACCGGAAGACCGGCGGACGACCCGCTCACCCGGCAGGCGATCCCCGCCGCCTCGAGCACGCCCTGCGCACCCGCGAGTTCGACCGCGAGGTCGGCCTCCCGATACCCCCTCACCACTTCCCGTACCTCCCGCTGCGACTCCTGCGCGATCCGCTGCACCTCGACCATCTGGTCGACCGCCTCGGGCCGCCCGCGCTTCGCCAGCTGCACGGCCAGCTCGCTCTTCAGCGCGATGACGGCGAGGTTGCGCCCCATCACGTCGTGCAGGTCGCGACCGAACCGCAGCCGCTCCTCGGCCACCGCGAGCCGTCCCTCGACCTCGCGGGCCCGCTCGCTCTCCCACATCACGGCGAGTGTCCAGGCGCCGCAGCGGGAGGAGACCAGCGAGATCAGACCGGCGAGGACGATCACCAGGGCCTGGCCGAGGAGCCGCCCGTCGTGGATGCCGGCCGCCGCCGAAGCGGCCACCGCCGCGACGGCGATCACAGCGATCCGGATGAGGAAGGAGCGGACGGGCACGGCGAACGCGAGGGCCATCGCGTAGGGGACCACGCCGAAGAGGGACGCGAGGACGAGGGTCTCCGGCTCGGCGCCGTCCACGATCTGCAGGGCGATCACCAGGCCCAGGACGAGGACCATGAGCACCGCCGAAACGGCGAGATCGCGGCGCGGCATCCCCGCGCGCTTCAGATAGTGGTCGAGGGACCATCGGATGGTGCGGTTGACGTGCACACACTGCACGGCGGCGAGTGCGATCAGGGTCCAGCCGAGGACGAGCGGAATCGTCTGGTGCCGCAGGCTCAGGCCGACGGGCAGGGAGGCCCAGCTGAGGAAGAACAGCCAGGGCATGGAGTGCCACATGGCCATGCTCTGCAGCTCCACCTTCTGGATCTTGCTGGAGCTGTGCCAGTCCCGCTGCAGCCTTCGCATCCGCCCGACGACCACCGCCGACCCCTTCCTCAACGCCGCGGCTCCCAGCGGAACCACCGTCGTACAGCAAACACCGAGACCACGGTCCAGGCCACCGCGGTGACGAGGGCGCCCAAGGCCTCGGAACCGGAGAGGTCCCCGGTCCAGCCGCCGCGCACCAGCTCGATCACGGGCGAGAGCGGGAGGAGTTCGCAGACCGAGGCCAGCTTGTCGGGCATGACCTCGAAGGGGATGAAGAGGCCCGAGCCGAACATCGAGCCGAACGCCAGAGGCATGGCCATGACCTGCGCGGACTCCACGGACCGGCTGAGGCTGGCGGTCACCGCGCCGAGGGCGCTGAACATCACCAGGCCGAGCAGCACCCCGATGACGGCGAGATGCGGCGCGCTGGGCGCCCCCGCGTCGAGCAGGGCGACGCAGGCGACCGCGAGGACGACGATCTGGATCACGCCGATGGCGACCGAGGGCAGCGCGGCCCCGGCAAGGATCTCCGGGTCCCGCAGCTCACCGGTGCGCAGCCGCTTGAGCACCAGTTCCTCACGGCGGGCGGCGTAGACAGCGGTCAGCGCCGAGTAGACGGCGAAAAGCAGCGAGAAGCCGATGGAGCCGGGCACCACCACGGACCCCACCGAGAGCCCGGTGCCCTTCAGGTCCATGCCGTCCGCGGCCTGGTGCAGGCTGAACGGCATCACCAGCGGCACGAACAGCGCCGCGAACAATGTCCCCTTGCTGCGCCCGAGCAGCGTGAGCTCCGCCCGAGCGAGCGCGGCCATCCGCTTGGCGGGAGTCGTCACCGCTCGCGGGGTAACCGTCAGCGCACTCATGCCACCGTCTCCTTCTCCGCGACGTCAGCCGTACCAGCCGCATCAGCCGCACCCTCGGCCTCCCGCGCGATGCGCAGGAACGCCTCCTCCAGCGAAGCGGCCCGTACGTCGAGCCTGCCGAGCTCGACGTTCGCGTCCCGCGCCCACAGCAGCAGCCCCGTGGCCGCCCGCTGCAACTCGTGCGTGCGCAGCCGCACCCGGCTCCCGTCGATCTCGTGCTCGCTCACGCCGAGCTCGCCGAGCGGCGGCAGATCCCCGACGAAGTACCCGGCGGGCAGTTCGAAGGAGACCTGCGATGGCTGCTCGGCCACCACGTCGGCGACCCGGCCCGCGGCCGCGATCCGTCCCTCGTGCAGGATCGCGAGCCGTTCCGCGAGGTTCTCGGCCTCTTCGAGGTAGTGCGTGGTGAGCAGCACGGTGGTGCCGCCGTCGCGCAGGGCGCGCACCAACTCCCAGGTCTCGCGGCGCCCTTCGGCGTCGAGACCGGTGGTGGGTTCGTCGAGGAAGAGCACCTCGGGCCGCCCGATGAGGGCCGTGGCCAGGTCGAGCCGCCGCTTCTCGCCGCCGGAGAGCATCTTCACGCGTACGCCGGCCCGCTTGCCGAGCCCCACCATGTCCAGGGCTTCCGCGGCGGGACGGGCACCGCTGGTGCACGCCGCCCACATCCGTATGGTCTCCGCGACCGTCAGCTCGGAGGGAAAGCCGCCCTCCTGGAGCATCACACCGATCCGGTGGCGCACGGCGCCGCGCTCGGCGTACGGATCGTGGCCGAGCACCCGCACCCGCCCCCCGGCGGGTGCGGCGAGCCCTTCGAGGAGTTCGACGGTGGAGGTCTTGCCCGCCCCGTTCGTTCCGAGCAGCGCGAAGAGCTCGCCGCGTCCGACGGAGAACGAGACTCCCCGGACCGCCTCGAAACCGCCCCCGTACACGCGCCGCAGATCGGTCACGTCGATCACTTGGTCAGTCATGACTAGAGCGTCCCCCGGCCGCGAGCGCCGGAGCAGTGCGCGCTGTCACCGGCTCGCATGACAAATGTCAGAAGCGGGCGGCACCAGGGGCGGAGCACGAAGAAGGCCCCGGTCGCGATGGCCGGGGCCTTCTTCTCTGGAGCGAACGACGAGGTTCGAACTCGCGACCTCAACCTTGGCAAGGTTGCGCTCTACCAACTGAGCTACGTTCGCATTGCCTCCGACCAGCTCTCACTGATCGGCGCGAGCACCAGCCTACCGCACTCGAAAGAGTGCCTGATCGGCGATGCAGAGCGGGTGACAGGAATTGCACACTGCGCCTTCCCCCTGGAAGGGGGATGTTCTACTACTGAACTACACCCGCAAGACTCCGTGAGGTTCGGACCTTTCGGCCTTGCCCCTCGGCGTGCTCCAGACTTTAGCCGACCGGCGGGGGTGCAGGTCAAGTCGGTTGCCGAGGGGCCCTCATGGCCGGTCGTCGGCCGGGGCTCGACCCCAGGTCAGTTGGCCGCCTCGAAGGCCTCGTAGACCTTCTTGGGGATGCGGCCGCGCGGCGGCACGTCCATCTGGTGCGAGCGGGCCCAGGCGCGGACGGCCGCGGGGTTCGCCGCCACCGTCGTGTGCTTGAAGGCCTTGCCGGACTTCGACTGCTTGCGGGCCGCGTCCAGGTACGGGGCAAGTACCTTGCGCAGTTTCTTGGCATTGGTTTGGTTGAGGTCGATCTCGTACGACTTGCCGTCAAGACCGAAGGCGATCGTCTCCGCCGCTTCCCCGCCGTCGATGTCGTCAAAGAGAGTGACTACGACACGCTGCGCCACGAATATCGGTCCCTTCGTGCGGCTCCACCGCGGTTGACGTGCGGCGATGCCGGCTGTCCGGCTGTTATGGGCACTGTTATGTGCAAAGGATCGGCCAATCCCTTTTCCTTTGTACAGTGCCTGGCATTGCATTGTGAAGCCCGACTAAATCCGCCCGCGTGTCCGGACGCAATGACGATGCGTGATCTTTTCCAGGATTTTTCGCGAAGGTGCCCTGTTCGATACGTGAGTAGGGGCGGGAACGTGACCGTCCTCACGTAGGTTTCTACGAATCTACGCGAGTAGAATTTTTGTGCGGGTAGTCTGAAGGGACCGCTCAGCCAGCACCACACACCGGGAGTGCCAGTGGCACGCGTCGTAGTCGACGTCATGCTCAAGCCGGAGATCCTCGACCCCCAGGGCCAGGCGGTGCAGCGTGCACTGCCGCGCCTCGGATTCAAGGGGATCGCCGACGTACGTCAGGGAAAGCGCTTCGAACTCGAGGTGGACGGGCCCGTCGATGACGCGGCCCTCGCCCGTATCCACGAGATGGCGGAAACCTTCCTCGCCAACACCGTGATCGAGGACTTCTTCGTAAAGGTGGAGGAAGAGAAGTGACTGCTCGAATCGGAGTCGTCACTTTCCCCGGAACGCTCGACGACCGCGACACCCAGCGCGCCGTCCGCGTCGCCGGCGCCGAAGCAGTGCCGCTCTGGCACCGGGACAAGGACCTGAAGCAGGTCGACGCCGTCGTGCTTCCCGGCGGATTCTCGTACGGCGACTATCTCCGGGCCGGGGCCATTTCACGGTTTTCGCCCGTCATGGAGTCGGTCATCGCGCAGGCGAAGGCGGGGATGCCGGTTCTCGGTATCTGCAACGGCTTCCAGGTGCTCACCGAGTCGCACCTGCTGCCGGGCGCGATGCTGCGCAACAACCACCTGCACTTCATCTGCCGCGAGCAGAAGCTGCGGGTGGAGACGGACCGGACCGCCTGGACCGCCGACTACACGGCGGGTCAGGAGATCCGGATCCCGCTCAAGAACATCGACGGCCAGTACACGGCCGACGAGCGGACCCTGGACATGCTGGAGGCCGAGGGCCGCGTCGCCTTCCGGTATCTGGACGGCAACCCCAACGGCTCGCTCCGTGACATCGCCGGCATCACGAACGAGGCGGGCAATGTCGTCGGCCTCATGCCGCACCCCGAGCACGCCGTGGAGCCGCTGGTCGGGACCGGCCGCACCGACGGCCTCGGATTCTTCACCTCGATCCTGAAGAAGCTGGTCAACGCATGACTCTGGACACCGTCAAGCACGCAGCCGAGACTCCCGACGTCAAGCTGCCCTGGGCCGAACTGGGCCTGAAGGAAGACGAGTACGCGCGCGTACGCGAGATCCTGGGCCGCCGCCCGACCGGCGCCGAGCTCGCCATGTACTCCGTCATGTGGTCCGAGCACTGCTCGTACAAGAGCAGCAAGGTCCACCTGCGCCAGTTCGGCGAGAAGGCCCCCGAGGCTGATACACCGGGAGGGGGCGCGATGCTCGTCGGAATCGGTGAGAACGCGGGCGTCGTCGACGTCGGCAACGGCTACGCGGTCACCTTCAAGGTCGAGTCGCACAACCACCCTTCGTACGTCGAGCCCTACCAGGGCGCGGCCACCGGTGTCGGCGGCATCGTCCGCGACATCATCGCGATGGGCGCGCGCCCGGTCGCGGTCGTGGACCCGCTGCGCATGGGCGCCGCCGACCACCCCGACACGAAGCGTGTCCTCCCGGGTGTCGTCGCGGGCATCGGCGGCTACGGCAACTGCCTGGGCCTGCCGAACATCGGTGGCGAGCTCGTCTTCGACGCCTGCTACCAGGGCAACCCGCTGGTCAACGCCGGTGCCATCGGCGTCATGCGGCACGAGGACATTCACCTGGCCAAGGCTTCCGGCCCCGGCAACAAGGTCATCCTCTACGGGGCCCGCACGGGCGGCGACGGCATCGGCGGCGCGTCGATCCTGGCCTCCGAGACCTTCGACGACACGAAGCCGAGCAAGCGCCCGGCGGTCCAGGTCGGTGACCCCTTCCAGGAGAAGCTCCTCATCGAGTGCACCCTGGAGGCCTTCGCCGAGAAGCTGGTCGTGGGTATTCAGGACCTGGGTGCGGCCGGTCTCTCCTGTGCGACCTCCGAGCTGGCCTCCAACGGCTCCGGCGGTATGCGCGTCGAGCTGGACGACGTACCCCTTCGCGACTCCACGCTCACTCCCGAGGAGATCCTCATGAGTGAGTCGCAGGAGCGCATGTGCGCGGTCGTCGAGCCGGAGAAGGTCGAGCGCTTCCTCGCGATCTGCGAGAAGTGGGACGTCATCGCCACCGTCGTCGGTGAGGTCACCGACGGCGACCGGCTTGAGATCTTCTGGCACGGCGAGAAGATCGTCGACCTCGACCCGCGCACCGTCGCCCACGACGGCCCGGTCTACGAGCGTCCCTACGCGCGCCCGAAGTGGCAGGACGCCCTCCAGGCGGACGACGCCAACAAGCTGTCCCGCCCGGCGAGTTCGAAGGAGCTGCGCGAGCAGGTGCTCGCGGTCGTCGCGTCGCCGAACCAGGCCTCCAAGGCGTGGGTGACGGATCAGTACGACCGTTTCGTGCAGGGCAACACGGTGCTCGCGCAGCCCGAGGACTCCGGCATGGTCCGCATCGACGAGGAGACCGGCCTCGGTGTCGCCCTCGCCAACGACGGCAACGGCCGCTACTCGAAGCTCGACCCGTACGCCGGCGCTCAGCTGGCCCTGGCCGAGGCGTACCGCAACGTCGCCGCGACCGGCGCCAAGCCGCTCGCCGTGTCGGACTGCCTGAACTTCGGTTCGCCCGAGGACCCGGACGTCATGTGGCAGTTCGCCGAGACCACCCGTGGTCTCGCCGACGCCTGCCAGATCCTGGGCACCCCGGTGACCGGCGGCAATGTCTCCCTCTACAACCAGACGGGCGAGGCGGCCATCCACCCGACGCCGGTCGTCTCCGTCCTCGGAGTGATCGACGACGTCGCGCGCCGCACGCCGATCGCCTTCGCCGAAGAGGGCCAGCTGCTCTACCTGCTCGGCGACACCTCCGAGGAGTTCGGCGGCTCGGCCTGGTCGCAGGTCGTCCACGACCACCTCGGCGGGCTCCCCCCGAAGGTCGACCTGGAGCGCGAGCGGCTGCTCGCCGAGATCCTGATCTCGGCGTCGCGCGACGGCATGATCGACGCCGCGCACGACCTCTCCGACGGTGGCCTCGCGCAGGCCGTCGCCGAGTCCTGCCTCCGTGGCGGGAAGGGTGCGCGCCTGGTCGTCCCGGACGGGCTCGACGCGTTCACCCTCCTCTTCAGCGAGTCGGCAGGGCGCGCGGTCGTGTCCGTCCCCCGCTCCGAGGAGCTGCGCTTCACCGACATGTGCGGGGCGCGGGGTCTTCCCGCGACGCGGGTCGGTGTGGTCGACGGTGACGCGGTGGAGCTGCAGGGCGAGTTCACGCTGCCGCTGAGCGAGGTCCGCGAGGCGTACGAGGGGACTCTGCCGGGACTCTTCGCCTGACGGGTTCAGCTCGTACGTGACGGAAGGCCTCGCCCGTTGCCGGGGCGAGGCCTTCCGTTCGTCCATCAGTCCAGGAAGTCGAGGAGCTCGGTGGTGTCGAGCTTGATGCCGACCGGGTCCGGCAGGTCTACGGCAGCTCCCATCCGCATCTCGTGGACGTCGGTATAGCGGGCGGTCTCGGCATCGGGCTTGCTGTGGACCACGACCTTGCCGAACTCGCGGTCGATGAGCAGGTACACCGGAATCCCGGCCGCCGCATAGGCGGCGGGCTTCTCCTCGCGGTCCCGACGGTGCGTGTCGGTGTCGTACGAGGTGACCTCGACCGTCATGAGCACACCACTGGCGTCGGCCCAGTCGCGGCGGCCTTTGAAGTAGCCCTTCGGCGCCAGCGAGCTGTCCGGGCGCGCACGGCCCTTGCGGTACGTCTGGATCGTCAGCCCGTGCTCCGCGCTGTAAAGGCGCAGGTCCGGCCTGTGCTGCATGCACTGCTCCTGTAGCCACGTCACGATCTCGACGTGGTCCCCGTCCGGCACGTTCTTGACCCCGATCCGTCCGTTGACGAACTCCAGCCTGACGCCCTCGAGCTGCTTTTCGGCGAGGCGGGAGAGCTCCTCGAAGTCCTCCACCGACATCTGAGACGTGTGCTCGGCCATGACTGTCATGTTGCACTCCTCCCTGGGCAACGGCCAGTGTTGTCCGCTGACCAGCAGTGCCGGGGGTGTTCGGGGATCGTTCACCCGTATGAGGGGGCCACGCACCATGTCTGTACGTCAGCGCAAATTCGCCGTCCGGCTTCAGTACCTGCTGGTGCTGTGCGTCATCGGCGATGTGATCGCCGGGTTCTTCGTGGACCTGCCGTACCCGTACTGGGTGGGCTGGATTGCGATCGTCGGGGTGATCGTGATCGCCCTCGCGCGGCGCGGTTCCATCAGCAGGGAGATAGCGGCAGCGCCTCCGGCCGCCCGGGAGATCGCACCGCCCGTCACCGGCCGCTGGTCCGCCATGAACAGCCCCGCCGACAAGGTGCCGAGCCACGGCACGCACGGCTACGGGCAGACCTACGCGATCGACATCGTGGCCGAGCCGGAGGGCAAGGAGCGTCCCGCCTTCGCCTGGGCCTGGCCCATCGCGCGGGGCAACGAGGCCTTCCCCGCCTTCGGGGCCCCGCTGCTCGCCGTCGCCGACGCCACCGTCGTACACGCGGAGGACGGCCAGCGCGACCACCTCAGCCGCAACTCCCTCGTCGCGCTCGTCTACTTGATGATCGTCGAGGCCATCGTGCGGACGCTCGGCGGCGCCCGCCGCATCGTCGGCAATCACATCGTGCTCGACCTCGGCGAAGGCACGTACGCCATGTACGCCCACGTCCAGCACGGCTCGCTCGGCGTACGCGCCGGGGACAAGGTCCGGGCCGGGCAGGTCGTGGCCCGCTGCGGGAACTCCGGCAACTCGACCGAACCGCACGTGCACTTCCAGCTGATGGACGGCCCCGACCTGGACACCGCGCGGGGTGTGCCGTTCCGCTGGCGGGGGATCGGGGTGCCCGCGAACGGCGAGACGTTCACGGTGCGGGAAGAGGCCCTCCCGGTACCGTGACCTGCATGACTGAGGAGCTCGGGCTGCGCGCGCGCAAGAAGAAGCAGACCGCGTCGCGCATCTGGCAGGCCGCCGTGGACCTCTGCTCCGAGCGGGGCTTCGATCACGTCTCCGTGGCGGAGATCGCCGAGGCCGCCGAAGTGTCGAAGATGACCGTCTTCAACTACTTCGGCACCAAGGAAGGCGCGATCGTCGGCCCGATGGAGGAGCACGTCGGCGACCCGGCCCGCGCGGTGCGCGAACGGCAGCCCGGCGAGTCCGCGGTCGTCGCGATGCGCGGCCGGTTCCTGGAGCAGATCGCCGGGCGCGACCCGTCGATCGGCCTCAGCGGCGACCCGCGCGCCCTCAAGGTGCGCCAGCTCATCAGCGAGACGCCGACCCTCGCTCTCCGCATGGTCAGCTTCCACATGCGCAGCATCCAGCTCCTCGCGGACGCGCTCGCCGAGGAGACGGGTGACATGCTCCTCGCGCGGGTCGCCGCCGCCCAGCTGATCGGCGCCCGGAACGCGCTCATCGTGGAGAACCATCAGCGCACCCTCGACGGCGATCCGCTCGACGAGATCGCCGAGGACTGCGCCGCGGCCGCCGAGCGCGTGTTCGGCCAGGTGGAAAAGGGTCTCCAGGGGTACCCCGGGAAGAATTAGGCTCGGCCCATGCCACCGGCCAAGAAGCGCACGCGTATCTACGACTCCGCCAAGATCCGCACCGCCGTGCTCGCCCAGTTCGGGAACGTACGAGAAGCGGTCGCCGCCCTGGAGCCCGAGCAGCTCGCCCTGCCGACCCGGCTCGGCAGCTGGACCGTCCGCGAGCTTGCCGCGCACCTCACGATGGCGCTCGGCGGCGCCACCCGCTTCCTCGTCATGCCGGAGCCCCCGGCCCGTGAAGTGGCCCTGCTCGACTGGCCGTTCGCGACCGCCTCGGCCGCGGCGCAGGTCGACGAGGCATCGCGGGCCTTCGCCGCGCGGGACGACCTGGACGAGCTGTACGCGCGCACGCTCGCAGGCTTCGAGGAAGCCCTGCCGGACGTCACGGCGGGCCGCCTCATGCCGACCCGGTTCGGCGCGATGGCCCTCGACGACTTCCTGGTCACCCGCACCGTCGAACTCATCGTCCACACCGACGACTTGAACGACGCGGTGCCGGGCCTGGACGTCCCGTACGACCGTCAGGCCCTGGCCGCCTGCACCCGGCTGCTCGCCGACGCCCTCGCGGTGAAGGCCCCCGGCGGCGCCGTCGAGGTCAGGATCCCGCCGTTCGCCGTGGTCCAGTGCGTGGAAGGGCCCCGGCACACCCGCGGAACCCCGCCGAACGTCGTCGAGACCGACCCCCTCACCTGGATCCGCCTCGCGACCGGGCGTACGGACTGGAAGACGGCCCTCGACGCGGCGAAGGTCAGTGCGAGCGGGGAGCGGGCGGACCTGGCGGGGCTGCTGCCGGTCATGAGCTGATCAAGAAAGCCGAGGGGAACCAGAACCCCCACTTGTCCCGTCACAGCGGCATGCAGAAGCAACGACTGACTCCGACCGTCATGGCCCTGGCCGCCGCGGGCATGCTCACCGCGTGCGGCACCGAGACCGGCTCAGGCAGCGGGTCCGTCGGGTCCGAACCGCGCCTCGCCGGCGTCCACTGGAGCGTCGAGAGCGTCACGGTGAACGGCAAGAAGCAGCAGGCTCCGACCGACGCCTACGTCAAGATCGGCGACAAGGGGAAGGCCGAGGGCAACTACGGCTGCAACGGCTTCACGGCGGACGTGTCGACGGACGGCGACACCGTCGACTTCGCCAATGCCCTCTCCACCAAGAGGGCCTGCGACAAACTGGACTTCGAGAACGCTTTCAAGGGCGCCCTCGGCAAAGGCGAGCTGAAGGCCGCGGTCGACGGCGACAAGCTGACGCTCACCACCGACAAGGGAGAACGCGTGGCCCTCACCTCGGAGCCGGACGTCCCGCTGACGGGCACCAAGTGGAACGTGAACGCCATCGGCGACGGCAAGACCACGGCGTCCCTGCCGAAGGAAGTGGACGGCAAGGCCCATCTGACCTTCGACGAGGACGGAATGGTCCGCGGCAAGCTCGGCTGCAACAACGTCTCGGCCAAGGCCGAGGTGAAGGGCGACAGCATCACCCTGGGCGCTCCCCGGAGCACCCGGATGATGTGCGAGGGAGCGGCGGCGGACGCCGAGAAGAAGCTCCTGAAGCTCTTCGACGGCAAGGTGGACTTCAAGCTGACCCACCGGGGGCTCTCGCTCACCACCGCCGACGGCACGGTCGTCAGCGCGAACGCCGACCTGAAGCAGACGAAGGAGAAGTAGCGGGGTAAGGCAGCAACCCCGCGTCGGTCATCTCCCACGCCGCCTTCAGCTCCGCCAGCAGCTTCGGCTCGTCCACGGCCCGGTCGGCCTGCTCCCGCTGATCCGCGGTGAGGTGGAAGAGCTGGTCCTCGCCGCCCTTGCCCCGGTAGTACTTCCACTCCCCGCGCCGCAGCGCCCGCTCCCCGCGCACCCGCCAGAACAGCTCCCGCTCCGCGAGCTCCTCGCCCTTCAGGAGGTACGGCGCGAGGCTGGTCCCGTCCAGCGGGTGCCCGGGGCTCGGCCTGGCTCCGCCGATCTCCAGGAGCGTCGCCGTCCAGTCCGGTGTGAACACGGGCTCGTGGCTGACCTGCCCGCCGTCCAGCCGCGCCGGCCACCGCACGATGGTCGGCACCCGGATGCCGCCCTCCTGGAGCGAGGCCTTGTTGCCCGACAGAGGCCAGTTGTACGAGAAGCGCTCACCGCCGTTGTCGGAGGCGAAGAAGACCAGGGTGTCCCGCTCCTGCCCGGACTTCCTCAGAGCCTTCAGGACCTCACCGACCGACCGGTCCAGGTCCTGCACCATCTCCGTGTACTTCTCGACGGAGCCGCCGTCCTGGTGCCAGAGCGCACCCTTCTCGCCCGCCTCGATCCGCCGCACGATCTCGGCGCTCTGCTCCTCGTCCCCGTCGGCGATCCACGGCCAGTGCGGGGTGGTGAAGTTCAGATTGAGCAGCCACGGCTTGCCTCCGCGGTCCCGCCCCACGTACTCGCTCGCCCTCTCGGTCAGGATCCGCGTGTAGTAGCGCAGGTCTTTGTACTCGGCATCGCCCTCATAGAGGTCGTACTCACCGCCGAGCCCCAGCTTCGAGTAGTACTTCAGGGCTCCGCCGAAGTTCCCGAAGAACTCGTCCCAGCCCGACCTGGTGGGGGAGTAGTCCGGCAGATAGCCGCAGTGCCACTTGCCGATGAGCGCGGTCGCGTACCCCGCGTCCCGCAGCAGCGAGGCCAGCGTCGGATGTGTCGGCTCCAGGCCCACGGCCTTGTCGGCTATCGGCTCCGCGAGCCCGCCCTTCGTACGTCCCGGGAAGCGCCCGGTGTAGAGGCTGAAGCGGGTCGGCGAGCAGGTCGCGGACCCGGAGTAGGCGTCGGTGAACCGCACGCCCTGGCGCGCTAGGCGGTCCAGGTTCGGCGTCTTGATGTGCGGCGACCCGTAGGAGGAGAGGTCGGCCCAGCCCAGGTCGTCGCCGAGGATGAAAAGGATGTTCGGCCGCCGACCGCTCCGCCGCGTGGCCGCGCGGAAGGGCCGCTCACGGGCCTCGGCGGTGGCGGGCAGACCCACCGCGGCGGCGCCGGCTCCCACGGCACCCCCGAAGGCGCGTCGGGACAGAGGGGACTGGTCGTACGAAGGCATCGCGGCGCTCCTGAACGGGGCACGGCGCGGCAGGGCGGCACGTGCCCGGAGTCTGGAAGTGGGACAGAGAGTGAGTTCAGACAGCGCTGCGACAGATGGCGCTCGCGACACGGACCAGGTCGACGTGGCGGCGCTCCACAAGGGTGACCGTCAGGTCACCGAGGGGCGGCAGGGGCATGGACCAGGAGCTTCACGGGTCCCGGCCACCCCCGTCAACGCTCCGGCTCATCTGTTCACACGGGCTTCGTACTTCCCGTACGCACCGGGACCGCAATCACGCTCCGTACAGACCCCGTATCCCCAATTCGGACCAGTGGTCGATCTCGCCTACACTCGGTGTCGTGCCACGTGGTGACGGTCGACTCAATCATGATCTGCTCCCCGGCGAGAAAGGCCCCCAGGACGCTTGTGGCGTCTTCGGTGTCTGGGCCCCGGGTGAAGAGGTCGCCAAGCTCACTTACTTCGGGCTGTACGCCCTACAGCATCGAGGCCAGGAATCCGCGGGAATCGCGGTCAGCAACGGCTCCCAGATCCTTGTCTTCAAGGACATGGGGCTCGTCTCCCAGGTCTTCGACGAAACCTCTCTCAGCTCGCTCCAGGGGCATATCGCGGTCGGTCACGCCCGTTACTCGACCACTGGAGCCTCCGTATGGGAGAACGCCCAGCCGACGTTCCGTGCCACCGCGCACGGCTCCATCGCGCTCGGGCACAACGGCAACCTCGTCAACACGGCCCAGCTCGCCGAGATGGTCGCCGAACTGCCCAAGGAGAACGGCCGCGCGACCCAGGTCGCGGCGACCAACGACACCGACCTGGTGACGGCTCTCCTCGCGGGCCAGACGGACGACGACGGCAAGCCGCTGACCATCGAAGAAGCCGCCATGAAGGTCCTCCCGGACGTTCAGGGCGCCTTCTCCCTCGTCTTCATGGACGAGAACACGCTGTACGCGGCCCGCGACCCGCAGGGCATCCGCCCGCTGGTCCTCGGCCGCCTGGAGCGCGGCTGGGTCGTCGCATCGGAGTCCGCCGCGCTCGACATCTGCGGCGCGAGCTTCGTCCGCGAGGTCGAGCCCGGCGAGTTCGTCGCGGTCGACGAGAACGGACTGCGAACGTCCCGATTCGCGGAAGCGAAGCCCAAGGGCTGTGTCTTCGAGTACGTCTATCTGGCGCGCCCCGACACCGACATCGCCGGCCGGAACGTCTACCTCTCGCGCGTCGAGATGGGCCGGAAACTCGCCAAGGAAGCTCCGGTCGAGGCCGACCTCGTCATAGCGACCCCGGAGTCCGGAACGCCCGCCGCGATCGGTTACGCGGAAGCCTCCGGCATCCCCTTCGGCGCCGGCCTCGTCAAGAACGCCTACGTCGGCCGGACCTTCATCCAGCCCTCGCAGACGATCCGGCAGCTCGGCATCCGCCTCAAGCTGAACCCCCTCAAGGAAGTCATCAAGGGCAAGCGTCTTGTCGTCGTCGACGACTCGATCGTCCGCGGCAACACCCAGCGCGCCCTGGTCAAGATGCTCCGCGAGGCCGGAGCCGCCGAGATCCACATCCGGATCTCATCGCCGCCCGTGAAGTGGCCCTGCTTCTTCGGCATCGACTTCGCGACCCGCGCCGAGCTCATCGCCAACGGCATGACGATCGACGAGATCGCCACCTCGATGGGCGCCGACTCGCTCTCGTACATCTCCATCGACGGCATGATCGAGGCCACGACCATCGACAAGCCGAACCTCTGCCGCGCCTGCTTCGACGGCGTGTACCCGATGGACCTCCCCGACCCCGAGCTGCTCGGCAAGCAGCTCCTGGAGACGGAGCTGGCCGCCGGTCCGGCGTCCACGGCAGCGGCCGACGCGATCCGTCGCCCGTAAGCCACCCGTAGTAACGACACGAAAGCTCTCAATCACCATGCCTGAGACCACTGGTGCCAGCTACGCAGCCGCAGGCGTAGACATCGAAGCGGGCGACCGCGCCGTCGAGCTGATGAAGGAGTGGGTGAAGAAGACGAAGCGCCCCGAGGTCCTCGGCGGCATCGGCGGCTTCGCCGGACTCTTCGACGCCTCCGCCCTCAAGCGCTTCGAGCGCCCCCTGCTCGCCTCCGCCACCGACGGCGTCGGCACGAAGGTCGACCTCGCCCGCCAGCTCGGCGTGTACGACACCATCGGGCACGACCTGGTCGCCATGGTCATGGACGACATCGTGGTGTGCGGCGCGGAGCCGCTCTTCATGACCGACTACATCTGCGTCGGCAAGGTCCACCCCGAGCGTGTCGCGGCCATCGTGAAGGGCATCGCCGAGGGCTGTGTGCTCGCAGGCTGCGCCCTCATCGGCGGCGAGACGGCCGAGCACCCGGGTCTGCTCGGCCCGGACGACTTCGACGTCGCGGGCGCCGGCACGGGCGCGGTCGAGGCCGACCGTGTCCTTGGCCCCGATCGCATCCGTAAGGGTGACGCGGTCATCGCCATGGCGTCCTCCGGCCTTCACTCGAACGGGTACTCGCTCGTCCGGCACGTGGTCTTCGATCGCGCCGGCTGGTCCCTGGACCGCCAGGTCGAGGAGTTCGGCCGCACGCTCGGCGAGGAGCTCCTGGAGCCCACCAAGATCTACTCCCTGGACTGCCTGGCGCTCACCCGCACCACGGACGTCCACGCCTTCAGCCACATCACGGGCGGCGGCCTCGCGGCGAACCTGGGCCGGGTCATCCCGGACGGTCTGCACGCGGTCGTCGACCGCGAGACCTGGACGCCCGGCGCGGTCTTCGACGTCGTCGGCAAGGCAGGCCAGGTCGAGCGCCTGGAGCTGGAGAAGACGCTGAACATGGGCGTCGGCATGATGGCGATCGTCCCCGAGGAGTCCGCCGACGCGGCCCTCGCGACCCTCGCGGACCGCGGCGTGGACGCCTGGATCGCCGGTGAGATCACCGAGCGTGGCGAGCACACGACGGGCGCTGAGCTCATCGGTACGTATTCAAATTAAATACGCCTCGAAGTAAGCCCCCGGCGGGGCAGCACAAAACCCGGTCCGGGGTGGTGACCACCCCGGACCGGGTGAAGTGCAGTTGCTACGAGAACTGCGAATACTGCGAGTGCTACGAATGCAACGAGGTCAAGCGCCGCGGCGCTGCGACGAAGGACCGGACTCGTCGGCAGAGTCCTCGTCCTCGTCGTCGTTATACAGATCCGCGTACTGGGCGTACGGGTCGTCTTCCTCGTCGTCGTCCTCGAACGGCTCGCCATTCGGCGGCTGTTGCGAAGTCGAAGCGCCCAGCTCATTGGCCAGACGCGAGAGGTCAGTCCCGCCGCTGCTGTACTTCAGCTGGCGGGCGACCTTCGTCTGCTTGGCCTTTGCCCGGCCGCGCCCCATGGCTCGACCCCCTCGGATATGGGGCTTGGTGACCCCAGAGTCTTGACACGCGTTCATGATCAGGAACGGGCTCTCCGTGGAGAGGCCGGTCCGTAGGGCTTCCACGGTACCTGCTCCTGCGGCCATACGGTACGTCGCCCGCAGGACGCGCCTCGGCGCAGAACCCGCGAGGAGCCCTGTCCTCGCTGGTCAACTGCGATTTTAACCTCTTCTTGTCGGGCGACCCGCCGACGGGGGTGAGTCTTGTCTCTCGCGCACGTCGACGGGGCCCTTCCACGGCACCTGCGGAGTCAGCGGAGGCGGGCCTCCGCCATCCGCTGCTCGGCGATCCTGTCGGCCGCCGCGGCCGGCGGAATGCCGTCTTCCTTCGCACGAGCGAATATGGCAAGAGTGGTGTCGAAGATCTTCGACGCCTTCGCCTTGCACCGGTCGAAGTCGAAGCCGTGCAGCTCGTCGGCGACCTGGATCACACCGCCCGCGTTCACCACGTAGTCCGGCGCGTAGAGGATCCCGCGGTCGGCGAGGTCCTTCTCCACACCCGGGTGTTCGAGCTGGTTGTTGGCGGCGCCGCAGACCACCTTCGCGGTGAGCACCGGCACGGAGTCGTCGTTCAGGGCGCCGCCCAGCGCGCAGGGGGCGTACACATCGAGGCCCTCGACCCGGATCAGCGCCTCGGTGTCGGCGACGGCTGTCACGGACGGGTGCTTGTGGATGATCCGGTTCACGGACTCCTCGCGCACATCGGTGATCACGACCTCGGCGCCGTCCTCCAGGAGGTGCTCGACGAGGTGGTGGCCGACCTTGCCGACGCCCGCGACGCCGACCTTGCGGCCGCGCAGCGACGAGACGCCCCACAGGTGCATGGCCGAGGCGCGCATGCCCTGGAAGACACCGAAGGCGGTGAGCACCGAGGAGTCACCTGCGCCGCCGTTCTCGGGGGAGCGGCCGGTCGTCCAGCGGCACTCGCGCGCGACGACGTCCATGTCCGCGACGTACGTACCGACGTCGCACGCCGTCACGTACCGGCCACCGAGCGAGGCCACGAAGCGGCCGTAGGCGAGGAGCAGCTCCTCGCTCTTGATCTGCTCGGGGTCGCCGATGATCACGGCTTTGCCGCCGCCGTGGTCGAGACCGGCCATGGCGTTCTTGTACGACATCCCGCGCGCGAGGTTCAGCGCGTCGGCGACGGCCGCTTCCTCGCTCGCGTACGGATAGAAGCGGGTGCCGCCGAGGGCCGGGCCCAGGGCGGTGGAGTGGATGGCGATGACGGCCTTGAGGCCGCTGGCACGGTCCTGGCAGAGCACTACTTGCTCATGGCCCCCCTGGTCCGAGTGGAACAGGGTGTGCAGGACGCCGTTGTCTGCTTCGGTCACTGTGGTGACTCCCGGTCAAGTGGCGGCGGTTGGGCGGGCTCCCGTGCGGGTGGCGGGGGTCCGATGGGCATGAGACTAAAGCCTGTGAGAACCCGGTGGCCGCGCAGTGCCGAGGATCACCCTCTCCCGGCGCAGCGAGCGGTACGGCGGAGTTCGGCCATGGCACGATTTGCAGTGTTTTCCAGCCGGTACGCGGGGGAGGGAGCAGCCGTGCCCAAGGTGTCTTCGTTGGTCGTCCCGTACGCGTCCTACTTGCGCGTCTATGAGCCTCTCGCGGCCTTTCCCGAACCTGAACGAGACCACTGGGCGCGGTACGCGCGGCGCACCGACCGCCCCTCGTACCAGGAGGAACTGCGGCGCTCCCTGGCCGACTTGCTGCCGACACCGCCGGTGCCCGTCCCGGTGCACGAGAGCAGCGACGCGTTCGTGGTGGAGGCCGACGGAGTGGTGTGCGTCTGCCCCTGGCGCACCCGGCTGCGCGGCTGGCAGGCCCTGGGGGAGCTGGTGGGGCAGCTGCCGGTGCCGGTCCTCGACGCGGTCCTGCCGCCGGTGGTGCGCCGCCAGACGGCCGCGGACTACGAACAGTGGCTCGCCCGGAACCCTGACGCGCGCCCCTGGATCCGTACGTCGACGTGGCAGGTGCCGCTGAACTGGTTCGTGCTCGTCTCGGACGAGGAGCGTCAGTTCGAGAAGGGGTACGAGAAGCGGGGCGAGGACGAAGAGCGTGCGGCGGTGGCCTGCGCGCCCGTCCTGCGCTACCGCACGCCGATGGTGCAGGCGCGGCGCCGGGTGGCCCGCGGGCTCAGGACGCTGCGGGACGCCCTCGACGACGGACCGCTCGTCGAGGGTCTCATGGACGTGGGCCGGTGGCTGGAGGAGTTCCATCCGCGCTCCCTGGTCGAGCTCGACTACGGCGGGCTCGTGCATGCCCTGTCCGAGGGGCAGCTCGACGAGGACCACTCGGCGGCGGACGTGGCGGAAGGAATCGAGGCGCTGCGCAACGGCGACGGCGAGGGTGCCGGCGAGGCGTATGCGAGGCTCATGGAGCGATGGAGGGCGGTCCGGGACCGCCAGTTCTCGAACTGAGCCTCGGCCCGTTCTCGAACTCGGCGTCAGCGGGGCGTTGGTGGGTCACCCCCACGGGACACCCTGACGTGACGCCTACACGGGACGTAGGTCCCGATCCGGGCTTTTGTATCAAGCGTGACGGACCGCACTTACGGGGCCCTTGCGCCCATCACCCCCCCTCGTGCCAAAATAGGACAAGGAGTCCGGGGAGGGCTCCTTCCGTCCATGTATGGGCGGAATACTCAGCATTGCACGCTATGGGGGGTCTGTTGACTCCTGATCGCTCTGTGACTGATCGTCACTGTGGCGTGACTGTCCGCTATGGCATGGTCCATCGGCTTCCGTCGCTGATAGACACCTGGGAGGGCAATTCCATCGGTTTGGCCGACGTGGCTGGACGGATGGTGTAGTTGTAGTGCCGAGGACAAGCCGTTCGTCCTATAACCGACTCGACTCGCGTCCGCCATTTCGGGCAACGCGGGTCAAGGTGCAGAATTTAGAGGAATGAACCGAGAAGGTTCGGTTCTCCGAGGAGGCCGCTCATGACCGCTCGCACCCCTGATGCCGAGCCGCTGCTGACCCCGGCTGAGGTTGCCACGATGTTCCGCGTCGACCCGAAGACGGTGACGCGCTGGGCCAAGGCTGGCAAGCTCACGTCGATTCGCACGCTCGGCGGGCATCGTCGTTACCGCGAGGCTGAGGTCCGCGCACTGCTCGCGGGCATCCCGCAGCAGCGCAGCGAGGCTTGATTCACCGCAAAACCGCAGTAATCGCAGTATCCGCAGTAATCGCAGTACTCGGACGAAGAGCACGACCGCTGTCGGGTCCCCCAACCCGTCCGCAACGTCCGACCTCTAGCTACACGCGACGCGGGTCCCGCCCCAACGGGTCCCACGCCTGAGCCTCATGGGTGAGTCGTTTCGATCGCGCTGGACTCCGCCGGGTCCAGCGCGATCTTTTTTGTGCGCCCGGGAGGTGCTGGTGAGCGCCGCTGTGAGCGGGCTTGTTGGTCTCTGAGGAGTGCCGTTGCGCTGCCGCTGGGCCGGCCGGGGGGAGGCCGCCCAGGTGCTGGGTGGAGCCCCCTCCGGGTGGTGCAATTGCACATATTAAATTGACCTGTTGTAGGACGGGTGTAAGTTCCGGGGTTTCCAAAACTCCTTCGGTGACACCCATCACACGCCGTGACTCTTGTTGCCCTCGATGCCTCTGGGCTAGTGGAGCAGCTGGTGGAACCGCTGGAATCGCCTGCCCCGCCCAGGAGTTCAGCCTCCCATCGCGGAGGGGGGTCGCGGGTCGGCTTTGGTCACGCGTTCGGGGGACTTTCGTCCTCGTCCGGCTCGCAGCCCTCGCAGCCGCCCTCACAGCCGCCCTGGGCGGCAGAGGTGGCCGAGGCGGCGGAGGCGGCGGACGAGGTCTCCAGGGCGAGCCGCTCGAGCCGGTGGCAGATCGGGCAGTGCCGGGTCACGTGGCGATAGCTGGTCGCCGCGGAGAGGTGGGCGCGCAGCAGCGCGCGTATCTCGTGCCGTGCGGACGCCGCTGAAGCCGTCATACGCCACCTCCCGCTGGGGAGCGGGTCGCGCCCCGTTCCCTGTTGTCTAGGTACCGGCGGAATGTGACGCAGTCAAGATGCGGGAACGACGATGGGCCGCATCCCTGAGGGATGCGGCCCATCGATCTACTGCGGTCCTGACGGGATTTGAACCCGCGGCCTCCACCTTGACAGGGTGGCGAGCACTCCAAACTGCTCCACAGGACCTTGCTTTGCGGCGTCCACGCGACGGAGTCGCATATTGACTCTGTGCTGCGTTGCGCTGCGAGACAGGACTCTACAGCAGCGCAGGCCCGGCGGTCGAACTCACCCAGGGTGCGCGGATGATCACGGTGCGGCCGCGTCGATCGCCTTCACGATCCGCTTGTCCGAGACGGGGTACGCCGTGCCGAGCGCGTGCGCGAAGTAGCTGACCCGGAGCTCCTCCAGCATCCACCGGATGTCCAGGACCTCCTGGGGGACGGAGCGGCCCTGCGGGAGCTGTTCCAGGAGCCAGGCGTACTCGTCCTGCATCTCGTGGACCTTCTCCATGCGCGAGGTGTCCCGCTGCACGTTCGTCGGCATCTGCTGGAGCCGGCGGTCGGCGGCCACCATGTAGCGCATCAGGTCGGCCAGCCGGCGGATCCCCGTGGCCGTGACGAAGCCGGGGCCGATGAGGGCGTCCAACTGCGCCCGTACGTCCGTGAGGTTGGGCAGCAGCGTCGGGCTCTTCGTCGACTTCAGGCGGCGCTCGCAGGCCTGCCAGGCGGCGAGGACCTGCTGGACCTGGGCGACCGTGCGGACCGTCGTGTCGACGATCTCGGCGCGCACCTTCTCGTACAGCTTGCGGTACGACTCCTCGTCCCAGGCGGGACCGCCGAAGTCGCCGATCAGTTTGTCCGCGGCCGCCATCGCGCAGTCGGCGAAGAGCGCCTGGATGGAGCCGTGCGGGTTCGCGGACAGGGCGATCTTCTGGGCGTTGGTCAGCTTGTCCGAAGCGAACTTGGCCGGATTCACCGGGATGTTGCGCAGGATGAGGCGGCGCGTGCCCTTCCACATCGCCTGCTGCTGCTCGGCCTCGGTGTCGAAGAGGCGTACGGAGACGGTGTTCGCTTCGGAGCCGTCGTCCACGAGCGCCGGGTACGCCTTCACCGGCTGGCCCGCGCGACGCGTCTCGAAGACACGGCTGAGGGTGCCGATCGTCCAGTCCGTGAGGCCGGATCGCTCGACGGCCGCGCCGCCACTGCGCTCGGCGGTCGCGGCGGCCGCCTGGGAGAGGGCCTTGCGGGCCTTCGGGCGGAGCTGGAGCTTCAGCGCCTCCAGGTCCTTGTCCTCGGCGAGCTTCCTGCGCCGCTCGTCGGTGATCCGGAAGGTGATCTTCAGGTGGTCGGGTACGCGCGTGAGGTCGAAGTCGTCCGGTGAGACGGGGACGCCGACCATCCGCTGGAGCTCTCGCGCCAGCGTCACGTGCAGCGGTTCCTGGAGCGGCACGGCGCGGTCGAGGAACGCCGTCGCGTAGTTGGGCGCGGGGACGTAGTGCCGGCGGATCGGCTTGGGCAGGGAGCGGATCAGCTCGATCACGACCTCCTCGCGCAGGCCCGGGATCTGCCAGTCGAAGCCGTCAGCGGTGACCTGGTTCAGGACCTGGAGCGGTACGTGCACCGTGACGCCGTCCGCGTCCGCGCCCGGCTCGAACTGGTACGTCACCTTGAACTTGAGCGCGCCCTGACGCCACGTATCGGGATAGTCGTCCTTCGACACGTCCCCGGCACGTTCGTTGATGAGCATCGAGCGCTCGAAGTCGAGCAGCTCCGGTTCCTCGCGCTGCTTCTTCTTCCACCAGGAGTCGAAGTGCGCCCCGGAGACGACGTCTTCCGGCACCCGCTGGTCGTAGAAGTCGAAGAGCGTCTCGTCGTCGACGAGGATGTCGCGGCGCCTCGCGCGGTGCTCCAGCTCCTCCACCTCGGTCAGGAGGCGGCGGTTGGCGGCGAAGAACTTGTGGTGCGTGCGCCAGTCGCCCTCGACGAGCGCGTTGCGGATGAACAGGTCGCGGGAGACCTCGGCGTCGATCCGGCCGTAGTTCACCTTGCGCTGGGCGATGATCGGGACGCCGTACAGCGTGACCTTCTCGTACGCCATCACGGCCGCCGCGTCCTTCTCCCAGTGCGGCTCGCTGTACGTGCGCTTGAGCAGATGCTGGGCGAGCGGCTCGACCCACTCCGGCTCGATCTTCGCGTTCACGCGGGCCCAGAGGCGCGAGGTCTCCACCAGCTCCGCGGACATGATGAAGCGCGGGGGCTTCTTGAAGAGCGCCGAGCCGGGGAAGACCGCGAACTTGGCGGACCGGGCGCCCAGATACTCGTTCTTCGCGCCCTCCTTCACGTCCTTCATCCCGATGTGGGAGAGCAGCCCGGCGAGCAGGGAGATGTGCACCTGCTGCTCGGGTGCATCGTCCTCGTTGAGGTGGATGCCCATCTGCTTGGCGACCGTACGCAGCTGGGTGTAGATGTCCTGCCACTCGCGGATCCGCAGGAAGTTCAGGTACTCCGCCTTGCACATCCTGCGGAACGAGGACGAGCCGCGCTCCTTCTGCTGCTCGCGGACGTACCGCCACATGTTGAGGAAGGCCAGGAAGTCGGACGTCTCGTCCTTGAAGCGCGCGTGCTGCTGGTCGGCCTGCGTCTGCTTCTCGGCGGGGCGCTCGCGCGGGTCCTGGATGGAGAGCGCGGCCGCGATCACCATGACCTCGCGTACGCAGCCGTTCTTGTCGGCCTCAAGGACCATGCGGGCCAGGCGCGGGTCCACCGGCAGCTGGGCCAGCTTGCGGCCCTCCGGGGTGAGGCGCTTCTTCGGGTCCTTCTGCGTCGGGTCCAACGCGCCCAGTTCCTGGAGGAGTTGGACGCCGTCGCGGATGTTGCGGTGGTCCGGCGGGTCGATGAAGGGGAACTTCTCGATGTCGCCGAGACCGGCCGCGGTCATCTGCAGGATGACGCTCGCCAGGTTCGTACGGAGGATCTCCGCGTCGGTGAACTCGGGGCGGGCGGTGAAGTCCTCCTCCGAGTACAGGCGGATGCAGATGCCGTCCGACGTACGGCCGCAGCGGCCCTTGCGCTGGTTGGCGCTGGCCTGGCTGATCGCCTCGATGGGCAGCCGCTGCACCTTCGTACGGTGGCTGTAGCGGGAGATGCGGGCCGTGCCGGGGTCGATGACGTACTTGATGCCCGGGACGGTGAGGGAGGTCTCGGCGACGTTCGTCGCGAGGACGATGCGTCTTCCCGTGTGCTGCTGGAAGACGCGGTGCTGCTCGGCGTGCGAGAGGCGGGCGTAGAGGGGGAGGACCTCGGTGAACTTGTAGTTCTTCTTGTTCAGCGCGTCCGCCGTGTCCCGGATCTCGCGCTCTCCGGAGAGGAAGACGAGGATGTCGCCCTTGCCCTCGCCCTGGAGCTCCTCGACGGCGTCCGTGATCGCGGTGATCTGGTCGCGGTCGCTGTCCTCGGCATCCTCCTCCAGGAGCGGGCGATAGCGCACCTCGACCGGATACGTACGGCCGCTGACCTCGACGATCGGGGCGTCCCCGAAGTGCCGGGAGAACCGCTCCGGGTCGATGGTCGCCGAGGTGATGACGACCTTCAGGTCCGGGCGCTTGGGGAGGAGCTGGGCGAGATAGCCGAGCAGGAAGTCGATGTTCAGGGACCGCTCGTGGGCCTCGTCGATGATGATCGTGTCGTACGCGCGCAGCTCGCGGTCCGTCTGGATCTCGGCCAGCAGGATGCCGTCCGTCATCAGCTTCACGTACGTGGCGTCCGGGTTCACCTGGTCCGTGAAGCGGACCTTCCAGCCGACGGCCTCGCCGAGCGGCGTCCTCAGCTCGTCGGCCACGCGCTCGGCCACCGTGCGGGCCGCGATACGGCGCGGCTGCGTATGGCCGATCATGCCGCGGAGGCCACGGCCGAGCTCCATGCAGATCTTGGGGATCTGCGTCGTCTTGCCGGAGCCCGTCTCGCCCGCGACGATCACGACCTGGTGGTCGCGGATCGCCTCGGCGATGTCGTCCTTCTTCTGGCTGACCGGGAGTTCCGGCGGATACGTGATCTTGGGCAGACGGCTGCCCCGCTCGGCCATCCGCGCCGCGGCCTTGTCGACGTCCGCCGCGATCTCGGCGAGGACGGCGGCTCGGGCATCGGGCTTGCGGATCCGGCGCGCACCCTCGAGCCGGCGTCCGATCCGGTGCTCGTCGCGCAGCGACAGCTCGGACAGGCGCGGGGCGAGGGCGTCGAGGGTGAGGGCAGGCTGCGTAGACATACGGCGTCCAGGATCTCACCCGCCGCTCGGAGGTGGCGAACCGATTTCTCTGGCGGGGCGCCCGGGTTTCTCCGGCGAGGTGCCCGGGGACGTACGATTCCGGGCATGTCGTCCCGTACGCGTCTGTCGTGGTGCCCCTTGCTGGGGGTACTGCTCGTCGTGCTCGGGGGGTTCTGCGCGCCCGCGATGGCCGCGCAACCCGTGGCGAAGCCCACCGTGTCGGTGCAGGCCGAGGCGTCCGCGGGGGCGCCCGGCTGCGGCAAGGGCGGACAGCGGGACGCGGGTCAGGCTCCCGCCGCTCCGCCGCGCTCCAGCTCGGCGTACGAGCTGCTGCCCGCCCTGCATCAGGCCCATGCCGCGTCCGGCGCGTGGGACCTCGGGCAGACGGTGCCGTCCCTGACGCCGGAGCGCGGGCCGCCGCCGCTCACGCCGCCCTCGCCCATAGACCTCTCGATCCTGCGCGTGTAGAGGCCCCTGTCCCGGGGCCCTTCAACGACGTACATCACGTGCAGGAACGAGAGAGAACTCCCTGATGCCCAAGAACAACAACAAAAAGAAGAACATCGCCATCGGAGCGGGCGTGGCCGTCGCCGCCCTGCTGCTCGGCGCCGCTTCCTACAGCGCCACCAGGCCCGACGAGCCCTCCTCCGTCACCGCGAAGGAGGAGTCCCCCGCCGACGTCTCCGCCGACCCGCAGGCCGGGGTCTACCCGGAGCTGGCCAAGCTCGCCCGGCGCGACGGCAAGGACGCCCTTGCCCAGGGGCGCAAGGACGCGCCGGTCGTGCTCATCGAGTACGCCGACTTCAAGTGCGGCTACTGCGGGAAGTTCGCCCGCGACACCGAGCCGGGCCTCGTGAAGAAGTACGTCGAGGACGGCACCCTGCGCATCGAGTGGCGCAACTTCCCCATCTTCGGGGCCGACTCCGAGTCCGCAGCGCGCGGCGCCTGGGCCGCCGGGCAGCAAGGACGCTTCTGGCAGTTCCACGCGGCGGCCTACGCCGAGGGCTCCAAGGAGAAGGGCTTCGGGGGCGACCGCCTGAAGGAGCTCGCCGAGCAGGCCGGGGTCAAGGACATCGGCCGCTTCACGGAGGACGCGGGCAGCGCTGCCGCCAAGGCGGCGGTGAAGAAGGACCAGGAGGAGGCGTACGGCCTCGGCGCCACGTCGACCCCGTCCTTCCTGGTCAACGGGCGGCCCATCTCCGGCGCACAGCCGGACGAGGTCTTCGACCAGGCGATCGAGCAGGCGGCCGCGGCCGAGGGCAAGGCGGGGGACAAGGCGGGGGACAAGTGACCGCCGACGTCGGGTACTTCGCGGCGTTCCTCGGCGGTCTCCTCGCCCTGGTGAGCCCGTGCAGCGCGCTGCTCCTGCCCGCCTTCTTCGCGTACTCGATCGACTCGACCTCACGGCTGCTCGCGCGCACCGGCATCTTCTACGCCGGTCTCGCGACGACCCTCGTGCCGCTGGGCGCTGCGGGCTCGGTCGCCGGGCGGTTCTTCTTCGGGCACCGGGACCAGCTGGTGCTCGTCGCCGGGTGGCTGATCATCGCGCTCGGTGTGCTCCAGGTGGTGGGCATGGGGTTCGCCTCGCGGAAGATGGCCGAGCTTTCGGGCCGCATCCGGCCGACGACCGCGGTCTCCGTGTACGCGCTGGGTGCGGTGTACGGGCTCGCCGGTTTCTGCGCGGGGCCGATCCTCGGCAGCGTCCTGACCGTGGCGGCGGTGAGCGGGAGTCCCGTCTACGGGGGCCTGCTGCTCGCCGTGTACGCGCTGGGGATGGCCGTTCCGCTGTTCGTCCTCGCGCTGCTCTGGGAGCGGTTCGACCTGGGGCGGCGGAGGTGGCTGCGGGGGCGTGCCTTCCGTATCGGCCGCTTCGAACTGCACACGACCTCGCTCCTGTCGGGCCTCTTCTTCGTGGCCCTGGGTGCCCTCTTCCTCGCGTACGACGGGACCACCGCGCTTCCGGGACTGCTCGACGTGGACGACTCGTTCGCCGTGGAGCGGTGGGCCGGGAACGTGGGCCGGGCAGTGCCGGACTCGGTGCTGCTGGTCGGCGTGGTGGCGCTGGTGGGCGCCGGGTTCGCGGTGCGGGCGTGGCGGAGGAGGTCCGGTGGGGGGAAGGGGCCGGTCGAGGCCGAGCAGGGGTGAGTCTGTTTTGGGTGGTTTAGCGTTGTTCGTATGCCTGAACAGCCCGACCAGCCCGACCAGCCCGACCAGCCCGACCACGAAGAACACCGGCACGGCGCTCACGGCGCTCACGGCCCCCATGGGGCCCACGGAAGGGCTCCCACCGGGCGTGAGCGGTGGTCGGCGTTCAAGGAGTCGCCCTTCCTGCCCGCGGTCGTCCTCGTGTTCATCCTGGCGGCGGCCGCGGGCCTCTTCGCGGGTTCGTACACGTACTCCATGGCGAACCCGACCCCGCACCGCATCCCCACCGCGGTGGTCGGCGCCCAGGAGGCCACGCGGGGCAAGGCGTTCCTCGACGGCATGGAGAAGGCGCTGAACGCCTCCCTTGAGTTGCACGAGTACGACAGTGTCGCCGCGGCGAGGAACGGCGTGGAGGAGCAGAAGGTCTTCGCGATCCTCGCGGTGGCTCCGGGGGGCGGGGACAAGGTGAGGTTCGACGTCTCGGGGGCGTCGGGCGCCTCGGTCGCGCAGGTCCTGGCGGAGACGGCGCCGAAGGTGGGGAAGAAGGTGGGGGTGCCGGTGACCGTGAAGGACATCAAGCCCCTCCAGGAGGGCGACCCACGGGGCCTCGCGATCTTCTACATCTCGCTGGCCGCGGTGATCATCGGCTTCGTCGGGGCGATTCAGCTGAGCGTGCACGCGCGGGGTCTGAACCCGGCGGAACGGATCGCTTTCACCATCCTCTACGCGCTGCTCGGCGGGTTCGTGATCGCGGCAGTGGTGGACTGGTGGCTGGGGGCGGTGGATCTGCCGTTCGTCGAGTCGTGGCTGATCCTGGCGCTGACGATGTTCGCGTCGGGGATGGTCTTCACGATGTTCAACACCTTGTTCGGGCGCTGGGCGATGATCCCGACGTGGGGCCTGATGGTCCTGCTCGGCAACCCGTCATCGGGCGGCGCGGTGTCCTGGCCTCTGCTTCCGTCGGTGCTCGGCCACATCGGGAGGTGGCTGCCACCGGGGGCATCGGTGAACGCGCAGCACACGGCGGTGTACTTCGGCGGCCACCAGCACGCGTTCCCGTTCCTGGTGCTCGCGGGGTGGGCGCTGGTGGCGTCCACGGTGTTCTGGGTGTGGCGTCACCGGCACCCGGGAGGCCGCGAGAAGCCCGCGGCCCATGCGGCGGTTCCGGCGGCGGGGTGAGCGGGCGGTGCTGTTCCGTCTGTGGGGCGGGGCCGCGCCGGTATGTCCGTCCTCGCCATCGTCCGGTGGCCGTCGGGCTGCTTCGGCGGTCGCTGCAGGGCAATCGGGCGTGTGGGTGGGAAAGGCCTGTTCGCGCTGGTGAGGCCGGGAACGGCGAAGGCCCCGTCCGCTGGACGGGGCCTTCGAAGAGGTGGCTGGGGCCGGGATCGAACCGGCGACCTATCGCTTTTCAGGCGATCGCTCGTACCAACTGAGCTACCCAGCCACGCGATCCGCGAGCGGAATCGCAAGCGGTCCTGACGGGATTTGAACCCGCGGCCTCCACCTTGACAGGGTGGCGAGCACTCCAAACTGCTCCACAGGACCAAGCGTTGTGCGAGCACTAGTCTCGCACAAGGTGTTGCGTGCCCCCAACGGGATTCGAACCCGTGCTACCGCCTTGAAAGGGCGGCGTCCTGGGCCACTAGACGATGAGGGCTAAGGGCCCACCTGGGCGCTTTGCAGCGCGTCGGGGACGTGAGAAGCATATGGGATGCGGGGAGCTATCGCCAAAACGGTTATCGGGGGGCCGGGGTGCCGGTCCCGGAGGGACGGCCCCCAGGGGCCGGCGAGGGTGTCGCTCCGGGCCGGTTCTCCTTCGGCAGATGGCGGCTGACCTCCGCCTTCGTCAGTCCGAGGCCGCCCAGTTTGATCTCGTCCCAGGCCTGGAGGCGCCGGGTGTCGCGGTCCAGGTAGAGGACCGACGTCTCGACCGGGTCGGGGTACTTGCCCTCCACCGCCCGCAGCCCGCTGCCGCCCGTCGACCCCTCGATGCGCAGGCGGGTCCCGCGGTCCATGACCTCCATCTCCGAGTGGTGCACATGACCCGCGAGGACGAGCGGCACCTCGCCGTCCGTCTCGCGCGCGGCATCGGGGTTGTGCGCGACGGCGACGTCGACGGGGGTGCCGGCCGCCTGCTGGTCGCGCAGGGCCGAGGCGAGCCGGATGCCCGCCATCTCCTCGGCGGGCTTGCCCTCCGCCGCCACCGAGCGGTCCGGGGTGTACTGCGGATCGCCCGTCCCCGCGAACCGCAGGCCCGCGACCGACACGGCCCTGCCCTCGTCCAGGACGTGGACGTTCTTCATGCGCTGGAGGTAGCGCTGGGTGGTGTGCGAGTCGTGGTTGCCGCGGACCCACACGTACGGGGCTCCGAGGTCCTCGATCGGGTCCAGGAAGGCGTTCTCGGCGGCGCTTCCGTGGTCCATCGTGTCGCCGGAGTCGACGATGACGTTGATGTCGTACTGCTCGACGAGCGAGGAGATGATCTTCCAGCTCGCCGGGTTGAGGTGGATGTCCGAGACGTGCAGGACACGGATCGTGGACGGGTCGGGCTGGTACGCGGGGAGCGTCGACGTCACGTCGTACAGCTTCGTCACGTTGGTGACCAGGCGCGCCAACTCCTGCTGGTACACGTCGAATTCGCTCACGATGCTGCGGGCGTTGCCGACCACCGACGGCGCGCTGCTGAGGAGGCCGGAGAACTTCGGTTCGAGGACCGACTTCGGGTTCCACGTCGCGTACGCCGCCGTGCCCGACGCGGCGAGCAGGGCGAGGGCGAGGCCGCCCGCCGCGAGGGCCCGGCGCGGGCGCCGGTAGACCGCGAGGCCCAGTGTCGTGGCGCCCGCGACGACGGCCGCGCAGGAGCGCACGGCCAGGTCGAGCGTGCCGTGCCCGACGTCCTTCGCCACCTCGTCCTGGAGGCCCGAGAGGCGCTCGGGGTGGTCGACCAGGGCCTGGGAGCGGACGGGGTCCAGGCGGTCCACGTCCACGTCAAGGCGGATGGGTGCGATGTGCGAGCGCAGTTCGAGGGCGCCCAGCGGGGAGACGTCGATCTTCGTGCCGCCGGTGAGCGAGGGGCGCAGCGTCATCCGCGTGTCCATCGGCCCCACCGGCGCGTGCACGCTGCCGACGATCAGCAGGCCCAGCCAGGCGCCGAACAGGACGACCGCGACCAGGCCCATGGCGCGGCCGTAGGGATGCGGAGGGCTGACGAGTTCGCCGACCGGACGAGGGTGGCGGGATCGGTAGTGGCGTACGAGGGCGGCGGGCGCACGGAAGTCGCGAAGCCGGACCATTGGGGCCGTATGCCCATGGGGGCGGGTGGCTATGCGGGGCTGTGGCTGACAATGGGGGTGTGCTGGAGATGACGCGGGAAGAGTTCGAGGAACTGGTCGCCGAGGCGCTCGACCGGATTCCTCCCGAGTTGACGCGGTTGATGGACAACGTGGCGGTGTTCGTGGAGGACGAACCACCGGCCGAGGACCCGGAGCTGCTCGGGCTCTACGAGGGGACGCCCCTGACGGACCGGGGCGAGTGGTACGCGGGAGTGCTGCCCGACCGGATCACCATCTACCGGGGGCCGACGCTGCGCATGTGCGAGTCGCGCGAGGACGTGGTCGCGGAGACCGAGATCACCGTGGTGCACGAAGTCGCACATCACTTCGGGATCGACGACGACCGCCTGCACGCCCTGGGATACGGCTGACGGCCGGTGCCACGGGCCGTGCGCCGGTCCGTGTCCTCTTGCGGGGCAAGGGAGTTGGGTAGGGCGTCCCCGCTTCTCAGCGCCTCGGAGGTGCTCGGCCGTGCGCCAGTTGTACGTTCCTGTCCGGTGGGCCGCGGCGGCAGTGGCCGTCATGGCGACCGCGGGCTGTATGAGCATCGGCGACGACGGGGGCGGTGAGCCAGGGCCCGCGCGGTCCGCGGGCGAGCGCAGCGCGGCGGCCGCTCCGGACGGCGGGGGCGTGACGCCGGGTGCCGGTTCGGCCGGTGGCCGCGGTGGCGACCGTGACGACGGGAAGGGCGGCAAGCGCGGCAAGGGCGGCAAGGGGAAGAGTCCGGGCAAGGGGGGTTCGGGCGGGCGGGGTGGCTCCGGTTCCGGTGCCGCCCGGGCCTCGGCGTCCGCGACCGGCGGCGGCGATGCCCCGGCCCCGCCGACGAAGGACGGGCGGCCCACGCCCACGCGTACGAAGCCCGACGCGCCGCGCCCCACGCCGACGCCCGATCCCCCGAAGCCGACCCCGACGCCGACTCCCGAGCCCACTCCGGAGCCCTCCTCGTCGGCGCACGAGCCCCCGAAGCAGGAAGCGCAGCTGGGGGAGCGGTCGGAGGGGCTCAGGTCGCGGGAGCCCTCACCGGAGGCGGGGCCCGCTTAGGGCGGGGTTGGGAGGGGTTCGTCAGGGTTTGGCCTCCCTGTCCGAAAACCCGCTTCGTCGCAGGTGGGACGAGCTGTGAGGGGTGGAATCGAAGGTGCCCCGGAGGGTGCGGTTTGCCTTCTGGGGGGTTGGGTGCGTATGGTGGTAGATCGTTTGATCCCATTTGCCCGGCGCCGAAAAAGAAGAGCGCCGCGTGGCGCGTACTCTCCCTTGCCGTGGCTGACCGCATAGAGGCGGTCCATTGCGAAATCACGGAGTTGACGGGCGCGTGCCGAGACTCCGGAAGGTTTCGCATTTCGCATGTCCATTTCTCATTCTGACCACGCCGTCCTGCCCGAGAACGAGACGACCGACGAGCTGACGGTGGAGCCCACCGTCGACGCGGTCGAGGTCGTCGAGACCGTCCAGGCAGCCGACGTCGTGGAAGCCGCCGAGCAGGTCGTCGAGACCGAGGCGGCCGACGAGGCCGCCGAAGAGGCTCCGGCCGGCCCCACCTTCGGTGACCTCGGTCTGCCCGAGGGCATCGTCCGCAAGCTCGCCCAGAACGGCGTGACCTCCCCCTTCCCGATCCAGGCCGCGACCATCCCGGACGCCCTGGCCGGCAAGGACATCCTCGGCCGTGGCCGCACCGGCTCCGGCAAGACCCTCTCCTTCGGCCTCCCGATGCTGGCGACGCTGGCCTCCGAGGGCCGCACCGAGAAGAAGAAGCCCCGCGGCGTCATCCTGACCCCGACGCGTGAGCTCGCGATGCAGGTCGCGGACGCGCTCCAGCCGTACGGCGACGTGCTCGGCCTGAAGATGAAGGTCGTCTGCGGCGGTACGTCCATGGGCAACCAGATCTACGCCCTCGAGCGCGGCGTCGACATCCTCGTCGCGACCCCGGGCCGTCTGCGCGACATCATCAGCCGCGGCGCCTGCTCGCTCGAGAACACCCAGATCGCGGTGCTCGACGAGGCCGACCAGATGTCCGACCTGGGCTTCCTGCCCGAGGTCACCGAGCTGCTCGACCAGGTTCCGTCCGGCGGCCAGCGGATGCTGTTCTCGGCCACGATGGAGAACGAGATCTCCACGCTGGTCAAGCGCTACCTGAACAGCCCGGTCACGCACGAGGTCGACAGCGCCCAGGGCAACGTCACGACCATGACCCACCACATCCTGATCGTGAAGCCGCGGGACAAGGCGCCCGTCACGGCCGCCATCGCCTCGCGCAAGGGCCGCACGATCATCTTCGTCCGCACCCAGCTGGGCGCGGACCGCATCGCCGAGCAGCTCTGCGAGTCCGGCGTGAAGGCCGACGCGCTGCACGGCGGTATGACGCAGGGCGCCCGTACGCGCGTTCTTGAGGACTTCAAGAAGGGCTACGTCAACGCCCTCGTCGCCACGGACGTCGCCGCGCGCGGCATCCACGTCGACGGCATCGACCTGGTCCTGAACGTGGACCCGGCCGGCGACCACAAGGACTACCTGCACCGCTCCGGCCGTACGGCCCGCGCGGGCCGCTCCGGCACGGTCGTCTCGCTCTCGCTGCCGCACCAGCGCCGCCAGATCTTCCGTCTGATGGAGGACGCGGGCGTCGACGCCACGCGTCACATCATCAACGGCGGCGGCACCTTCGACCCGGAGGTCGCCGAGATCACCGGCGCCCGTTCGATGACCGAGGTGCAGGCCGACTCCGCGGGCAACGCGGCGACCCAGGCCGAGCGTGAGGTCAAGGACCTCACCAAGGAGCTGGAGCGCGCCACCCGCCGCGCGACGGAGCTGCGCGAGGAGGCCTCGCGTCTCACCGCGCGTGCCGCCCGCGAGCGTGGCGACGACCCGGAGACCGCGGTCGCCGAGGCCACCGCCGCAGCCGAGGCCGAGGTCGAGGCCGCTGTCTCCGTCCCGGAGCAGTCCGCTGCACCGGCCGCCCGCGAGGAGCGCCGTCCGCAGCGCGACGAGCGCGGCAACTACGAGCGTGAGCGCCGTGACGACCGCGGTGGCCGTCCCTCCTCGGGCGGTTTCCGTGGCGGTGACCGTCGTGAGGGCGGCGACCGCGGCGGCTTCAACCGTGACCGCGGCAACGACAGCCGTGGCGGCCGTTCCTTCGAGCGTCGTGACGACCGCTCCTCGGGTGGCTTCCGTGGCGGCGACCGTCGCGAGGGTGGCGGCGGCTTCAACCGTGACCGCAACGACCGTGGCGGCTCCGGCTTCCGTCGTGACGACCGTCCCTCGGGCGGCGGCTTCAACCGTGACCGCAACGACCGTGGCGGCTCCGGCTTCCGTCGTGACGACCGTCCCTCGGGCGGCGACCGTGGCGGCTTCCGCCGCGACGACCGCCGTGACGACAACCGCGGTGGCTCGAGCTTCCGTCGCGACGACCGCCCGTCGGGCGGCCACCGCGGCAGCGACCGCCCGTTCAACCGTGACCGCCGTGACGACCGCCCCTCCGGCGGCGCCCGCTCCGGTGGCCACGACCGCCCGGCGTTCAACCGCGACCGCTCCGGCACCGGCACCGGTTCCTTCGGCCGCCGTGACGACAAGCCGCGCTGGAAGCGCAACGGCTGAGGCCTGAGCGACTGAACCACGGCAGCGGGCCCGTCCCTTCGGGGGCGGGCCCGCTGCCGTATGCCAAACGTGACGTGTGTCATGTCCCTGCCGTGGGCAACGCTCGTGCATGAAACCACCACCCGGCTCACCGCCCGGCTCACCACCCGGCTCCGACGAGGAACGCCTCGCCCAGCTCGGGTACACCCAGGTTCTGGCGCGTCGTATGTCCGCGTTCTCCAACTACGCGGTCTCCTTCACGATCATCTCGGTCCTGTCCGGCTGCCTCACCATGTATCTGTTCGGCATGAACACCGGCGGTCCCGCCCTGATCACCTGGGGGTGGGTCGGGGTCGGACTGATGACGCTGTTCGTCGGTCTCGCGATGGCGGAGATCTGTTCCGCCTATCCGACCTCCGCCGGGCTCTACTTCTGGGCGCACCGGCTCGCGCCGACGCGGACCGCGGCCGCGTGGGCATGGTTCACGGGGTGGTTCAACGTGCTCGGGCAGGTCGCCGTCACCGCGGGGATCGACTTCGGCGCGGCCTCGTTCCTCGGCGCGTACCTGAATCTGCAGTTCGACTTCCAGGTCACCGAAGAGCGCACGATCCTGCTCTTCGCCGCGATCCTCGTGCTCCACGGCCTGCTCAACACCTTCGGTGTGCGCATCGTCGGGCTGCTCAACAGCGTCAGTGTGTGGTGGCACGTCTTCGGGGTCGCCGTGATCGTCGGGGCGCTCGCCTTCTCGCCCGACTCGCATCAGTCGGCGTCCTTCGTCTTCACCGAGTTCGTCAACAACACGGGCTGGGGCAGCGGGCTGTACGTGGCGCTCATCGGGCTGCTGATGGCCCAGTACACCTTCACCGGGTACGACGCCTCCGCCCACATGACCGAGGAGACGCACGACGCGTCGACCGCCGGGCCCAAGGGCATCGTCCGGTCCATCTGGACGTCCTGGATCGCCGGCTTCGTGCTGCTCCTGGGCTTCACCTTCGCCATCCAGTCGTACGACGGCGCCCGCGAGTCGGCGACGGGGGCGCCGCCCGCCCAGATCCTGCTCGACGCGCTCGGAGCGACCACGGGCAAGCTGCTCCTGCTGGTCGTCATCGGAGCGCAGCTCTTCTGCGGCATGGCGTCCGTGACCGCCAACTCCCGCATGATCTACGCCTTCTCGCGGGACGGAGCGCTGCCGTTCTCGCACATCTGGCACTCGGTCAACCCGCGTACGCGCACGCCCGTCGCGGCGGTCTGGCTAGCGGCCCTGGGCGCGCTCGTGCTCGGCCTGCCCTACCTGATCAACGTCACGGCGTACGCGGCGGTGACGTCCATCGCCGTCATCGGCCTCTACATCGCCTACGTCATCCCGACCCTCCTGCGGCTGCGCAAGGGCGACGAATTCGAGCGCGGGCCCTGGCACTTGGGCCGCTGGTCACGCCCGATCGGCATCGTCGCGGTGGCGTGGGTCGGCGTGATCACGGTGCTCTTCATGCTGCCGCAGGTCTCGCCGGTCACCTGGGGGACCTTCAACTACGCCCCGATCGCGGTCCTCGTCGTCCTCGGATCCGCCGCGACCTGGTGGTTCGCATCGGCCAGGCACTGGTTCCTCAACCCGGACCACGAACGCACGGCGGCCCGCGAGGCGGCCAGGAGCGGGGCGCCGGAACCGGCCGATCCCTGAGCGCGCGGCGGCCTTCGACGGCCCGTCGCGGAAGCTGCGACGGGCCGAGGAAGCGATACCCGATCGGACGACTGGGCCTCTGCGGCTATGCTCGGGGGGTGCGTCCGCACGGACCGTTAGCTCAATTGGCAGAGCAGTGGACTTTTAATCCATTGGTTGTGGGTTCGAGTCCCACACGGTCTACCGGAAGCAGGTGCGGGGAAACCCCCTCTGACCTGCTACGCAGCGTCCGGGTCGACTTTGGTCGGCTCGGGCGCTGCTTCGTTTCCGGGGCCTGCGCGAGCGGACGGGGCAGCAGTCGGCACTATTCTGGGAGACCTGCGGCTGAGCCCCGCCGCGCCTCATGGGAACCGACGAATGCGAGGTCGGAGAGTATGAGTTCGACGGTCGGTGAACTCCTGGACAGCCTGCCTGCGGCGGCGGATCAGGAACAGCGTCGGGGGTGGGTGGTTGCCTGCGCGCAGGCGTTGGGCCTTGGTGGGATCGCTGTCGCCTTGGGGCAGGAGCTGGTGTGGTTCAGCGATGAGACCAGTGCGCGCCTGGAGGACCTGCAGTTCGTCCTCGGGCAGGGGCCCGGGAAATTCGTCCACGACGAAGCAGAGGTACGCGCGTTGCCCGACCTCGGCCGGTCGCTGGCCCAGCAGTGGCCGCAGTTCGCTGCCGAGGCCGAAGAGCTGGGGATCGCGGCCTTGTTCGTCTGGCCCGTGCGCATCGGCGCCGTGCAAGTGGGGACGATGACCGGCTACCGGCGCACGGTGGGTCCGCTCACCGGACAGCAGTTGGCACAAGGCCAGTTGGTCGCCGACGCGCTGGCCCAGTACGTACTGAGCCACTGGCCGGCCGGCACCGACGTCGGCAACGGCCCGGGTCACGTAGGAGCGGTGGACCTGCACCGGGCCGAAGTGCATCACGCCACCGGCGTCCTCAGCGAGAGACTCGGCGTTTCGCTGGCCGAAGCCCTGGACCGGCTGCGCGCACGCGCCTATGCATCCGGCTTGTCCCTGTCGGACACCGCCCACACCGTGATTCGGCAGGAGCTGCCGTAATGCTCAGCCGTTGTGACTCGTGGCTGTCAGGGTCGCTGATTCGGCGGCGCGGTGGTGTTCGGCGTTGATGCGCTGAGCTTCTTCGAGTTGATCTTCGAGGATGACGATGCGGCAGGCGGCCTCGATGGGGGTGCCCTGGTCGACGAGCTCTCGGGCGCGGGCGGCGATGCGCAGTTGGTAGCGGGAGTAGCGGCGGTGGCCGCCCGCGGAGCGCAGGGGGGTGATGAGGCGGGCTTCTCCGATGGCGCGCAGGAAGCCTTGGGTGGTGCCGAGCATGTCGGCGGCCCGGCCCATGGTGTAGGCGGGGTAGTCGTCGTCATCGAGACGCCCGAACGAATCGTCTGCTGTCACTTGCACCTCTCTATGGAACGCGTGGAGGGGCCCGGGTGCTGTACGGCACCCGGGCCCCGAAGGAACTGCTACACCATCTGCCGGCCCTGTTGCTGCGCCGGCCTTCTGTTTCCGCAGACCCGACCGAGATGCTGTCGGGACTGCCGGGATCGCGGTTGCTTGACCGGAGACCACCTCACTATCGATGTCCTGCGGTACCCGGGCTCAAGATTCCGCCCGGGCGATCCTCCTGATGGCGCTCGGCTCCTCCGTTCTTCCCTCTTGAATCACTTGCTTACCTACGGGAACTGCGTACTGCTGGTGATGCGAACTACTGGTGGCCTTTCATAGCGCCACGCTTCGGCAGCCAGCCCCGTTGCCTCTCCTGCATCTGCTCTGGCTTCGGAACTCCACCACCGCATCGTCCTGCGAACTGCACTTGCGGGTATTGCTGCCCGGTAGTTCGTCTCTGCCAGGCCCTGCTGTCTCTCTGGGTTACGAGAGAAACCATAACCACACCACCGCCCAATGTCTACTCCAGCCAACATAGGTTTTCGTCTGTTCGATGGTGAGGTAATCGACCTCGAACAGCGAGGGTGAGCAAGCCCGGTATTGACGATCCGGTCGCAGCGCGTCACCCCGGACAGGTCCATGACCAGATGCCGACTGCGCCGGTCAGGGCCAGCGCCACACGGCGGGCCGCCGCGTACAGCTCGACCTTGGTCGCCAAGCCTGCGCACGTATCCCTAGTCGAGTCGGTGGGTGTTGATGACCTGTTCCGCCGTGTGCAGCAGGGGCTGGTTGTGGCTGAAGGCGTGGGCGCGGAGGCGGGCCAGGGCGTCGTCGGGGGTGAGCCCGTCCTTGGCTGCGAGGACACCGGCGGCCATGTGGACGGTGGGCGGGTAGCCCTGGGGGCCGCGCTGGGTGGGCCGGGAACCGCTGGTGAGCAGGTGCGGGTGCTCTTCCAGGGCGAGCAGGGCCAGAATGCGGGCGTAGGCGCTGGCCCGCTTCTTCTGGGCGGGGCTGAACGGGGTGGGCTCGACGCGGTAGAGGTCCATGGCACCGATGGCGAGGGCGCCGATCGTCAGGGGGAGCGCCAGAACGCTGCGGACGCCCTGTTCGGCGGCCACGCGGGCAAACGCGGGCCAGCGGTCGGCCGCGTGGTGCAGGTCCACGGCGTCGACGGGGGCGTGGCGGGTGTAGGCGTCGGTGCATGGTCCTTCGCCGGTGACCAGCTGGGCGTCTTCCACGGTGCGGGCGCGCTCATCGGTGGCGGTGCCCAGCAGGCGCAGTTCTCCGGCGACGACGAGGGTGGCTCCGGCGAAGTCGGCTTCCACGTCGTCGGCGCAGGTCCGGCAGGCGACCGTGAGCGTGACGCCGCCGGTGTGAGCGGCGGTGCTGATGCGTTGCCAGGCCGCGGCGTGGTGGTCCTGGTTCACGAGGTGTCCCTTTGACGAGGCCGGTGGCGGGAGAGACACGTCCTTCCGCCGAGGGCTGGGGCGGGTACCGGGCCGGGGTGCGGTCAGGCTTGTGCGGTCAGTTCGTGCGGTCAGGGGCGTTGCACTGTAGAGGAGTCGAGGGAGCCGTCGATGAGTTGCTTGCAGAGTCCGGCCAGGCTCTGCCGGTGGGAGCGAGCGTGTCGGCGCAGGGCATCGAACGCCTCGTCGAGGGTGGCCTGCCAGCGCTCGGCCATGATGCCCTTGGCCTGCTCGATGACGATGCGGCTGGAGAGAGCGGCCCGTAGCTGGGCGCGCTCGATGTTGCCGTGCACGACGGAGCGGTGCTGCAGGATGGCGATGGTGGCCACGTCCGCCAGTGCTTGCGCCACCCGCGCATCGGCGTCGCTGAGTTTCTGTTCACGGGAGTCGAAGAGGTTCAGCGCGCCCACGGCCTTCCGGCGCAAGTGCATCGGCAGGGCGTGGGTGGTGGCGAATCCGGCCTGGCGGGCACGCTCGGCGAAGAGCGGGAAGGCGGCTGTCTCGTCGGGGGACCTCAGGGAGATGTTGAAGCGGGCGGCGCCATCGCGGTGGCACTCCACGCAGGGCCCTTCGTCGGCCTGGATGGCGAAGAGTTCCAGCAGCCGGGTGTGCTCGTCCGATGCGGCGATCAGCTGCAGGCCGCCGCTGGGGTCGGCGAGCATGACTCCGACGGCGGAGACGTCGAGCAACTCATTGCACCGGTCGCACAGCTGGTGCAGGAAGTCGATCAGGTCGAAGTCGTCGACGAGGGTGTCTACGGCATCGACCATGGCTGCCAGCAGTTGTTCTTCACGTGTCATGGCCCTTCAGTCCCTTCGCCGGCAGGATTGTCCGGCCCGTTTTCATCATTGTGGAAGGCCAACCGCCTGGCTACCACGTCCTCGGCTACCTCGAGCAGGGGCCGCCCGCACCGGTAGGCGTGGGCGCGCAGCCGCAGGAGGGCCTGGGCGAGCGAGACCTCGGCCTGGACGCTGATCATGCCGCTGGCCTGGTGGACGGCGGCCCGGTAGAAGTCCGAGGAATCAGCTGCGGTGGCGAGGGCTTCTTGTTGCGGATCGCTGTCCAGCAGAACGGCGATCAAAGCGTTGGCCACGAGCCAGACGTCGGTCGACGTGGCGTCCGGCAGCGGGCCCGGTGCCGCGCGCTGCAGGGTCATCGTGCCCAGGCAGGCGGACCCGATGGCCAACGGGAAGCAGAAGACCGCGCCGACACCCAGGGCCGTGACCTCGGGCAGCAGGGCGGGCCACCGGTCCATCGGCAGGCGCGCCAAGTCTGCCACCAGGACGGGCTTGCACGTAGCGGCCACTTCGAGTGCCGGTCCCTGTCCCATCGTGAACTGCAGGTCCTCCAGCCATGCGCTGGCGCCCGCCGTGGACCACAGCAGTTCGCTCAGACCCCCGTCGGTTGTCGCGGAGACGGCGATGCCGTCCATGAGCAGAGCCTGGGCACACAGTTTCGGGTCGGCGCCGATCAGGCCCGGATTCCCGCGGGAGGGGTGCAGGCTCCGCAGTACGTGAGTCAGGTCACTCTCCGTGCTCACTGCGTTCACCTCCCACTATTGCCTCAGGAGGGGCCTCCGAAGGCGCGGAGGACGCACTGACGACGCCCTCCAGTTTAGGGACCTTTTGGCAGCGCACGCTCTTCCTCCGCCGAACGCGAAGTGAGGCGTACGGTGGAGATACAGGCTGCCCGCAGGCGAACAGCTCGCCCACCCCACCCTGACATTGGCTTCCGATCAGGGCAGCGTCGGCGGTGAATGCCGGAGTTCGGACGCCACCATGACTGCATGCCTCAGCGCCGCGCGCCTGCCCGCTTCCGCACCGAGCCTCCGGTGACAGGGGCCCGGCGGGAGGCCGTCTTCCTCGCCGCCCGCTACACAGGACACGCAGAACCCGGATCGACCATCGGCGAGGCGTGCCGGAGAGCCCTGCACAGCGCGTATTCCGTGGGGCTCACACTGGCGGCCGACGCCGCCCTGGCGCAGCGGGTGTCGCTCTGCGCGGTCGGGCCGCTGGCCCGCAAGGGCGAGGAGCTGCAGATCAGTCTCGGAGAAGGCCCCTGTGTGCAGGCCCTGAGCCAGCGCGCCCGGGTCCTGGCCGACGATCTCAACGACCAGGCCGCCACCCGGCACTGGCCTGTCTTCGCCCACCAGGCGAAGGCACACCACATCCGCGCCGCCTACGCCCTGCCGATCCTCAACGGCGCCGACCCGGCACGGCAGGCCGGCCTCGTCCTCACCCTGTACCGCCACCGCCCCGGCCCGATCTCCGACGCCGACCTGCAAGTTGCCCAGGACCATGCCGACGCTGCCGACCTCCTGCTTCTCGCCGCGCCCGTGCCGACCGAGGACGAGCTCGTCCACGCCTGGCTCCTGCCGGCGGACGCCGTGGTCCACCACGCCATCGGCATGATCAGCTACCGCCATTCCCTCACCACCGGCCAGGCGCTTGCCCTGCTGCGCGCCCACGCCCACACCCGGGCGACGACCTTGATCGCCCTGTCCCGTGCCGTCGTCGACGGCCACGTCACACTCTTCGATCCGCCCGACTCCGACACCGGAGAGAGCTGACGGGGTTGCCGGATCGCGACGGCAGGCACGGGGCGCGCCGCAGGGCGGGCTGCTGCCTGGAACGGCCCCCTATCGCGGCAGCCCATGGGGCCATATCCTGATCCCGGACGAAGGATTCACGTGCTGTCACCGACCACGTGATCCCAGCAGGCTCCCAGCCCCCGAGCCGGAACACCACTGAGGCCCGGCTGGAGCCGCATCGCCGACAACACAGCTCCAGCCTCCGCCCGCCCGGCATGTGGGGGCTATTCCCGCATCCCCAACTCCGGGAGGGCCCTCGTGAGGATGCGGTGGAGGGGAGCCGCGCATCCTCACGCTTGGGGATCGCCGTCACACACCGGCGGCGATTCCCAAGCCCGGCCTCACGACCGGTCCGTCCCAAGTCTCCCACCGCAGGCCGCCACTGGACCGGTTCCGTAGATATCTCGCTCACCGATGCCCTGTCGCCGTCAGCGTCTGTCGTTGTCCAGCTGAAGTCGGTGGAGCAGCACGGCGCGGGCGGCGGCGAGCAGGGGGAGGTCGTGGGTGAAGGCGTGGGAGCGAAGCCGGACGAGGGCCTGGGCCGGGGGTATGCCGAGTTCGGTGGCCAGGTACCCGGTGGCCTGGTGGACCTCCGCGAAGTACAGGTCGCTGTACTGGACGTCGAGGAAGCCGGTGGCGTCGGACCGGGCGGCGAGGTTGACGACGAGGCCGGCCAAGGCGTTGGCCAGGGCGAGGGAGTCGGCGAGTTGGCCGTCGGCCAGCGGGCCCGGGACGGTGCGGTGGCCGGTGAGCACGCCCAGCGTGATGACCCCGATCCTGAGAGGTAGCGCGAAGACCGCGGCGATGCCCAGGTCGGCCAACGGGCCGGCCAGTCCGGGCCAACGATCGGTCGCCACGGCCGCGACGTCAGGTATCAGCACCATCGCGGATTGCTGCGCCGCCTCAGGGGTGGGGCCCTGGCCCTGGACCCGCTGGAGATCTTCGAGCGCGCCGCTCAGCAGGCCGCTGTGTTGCAGGAGTTCGGCGTCCTGGCCGCCGGGAGCAAGGGCCAGTGCCAGGCCGTCAAGGCTCAGCAGTCGTGTGCAGGCGGTCAGCGGCAGCAGCGGCATGCCTGCCCCGCGATAGGAGGTCAGGGCGAGCAGATGTGGGGCCATCGGACGATCCGGCACGGCGCACCGCCTTTCCAAGGCTGCCGGTCAGGTGCTGGTGCCGGGATCCAGTAACGGCCCCTCGGCGGTGCCGTCCAGGACCTGCAGCGCCACGGCAGTCAGCGGGGCCCGCCGTTCGCGGGCGTAGCGGCGCATCAGGCGGAACGCTTCGTCGACGTCGATCTGACGGCGGTTGGACAGCGCGCCCTTCGCCTGCTCGATGATGACCCGGCTGTCCAGGGCCTGCTGCAGTTGGCCGATGACGCTCCGGTGTTCGTGTGCCGCCCATTGCTGGAGGATGCCGATGGTGGCGGTGTCCGCCAGTGCCTGGCCCAGCCGCAGACCGGCGGGGGCCAGCGGGTGGGTCTGGTCCCTGAACAGGTTCAGGGCGCCGATGACCTGACCGCGCAACTGGAGCGGGGCGGCCACCACCGAGGTGAACCCCGCCTGCCGCGCCTGCGGCGCGAATCGCGGCCACCGCACCTGGGCGTCGGCATCGTCCAGGCGTTCCTCGGCGACGGAAGTCCCGCGGCGGTAGCAGTCGTGACAGGGGCCTTCGTCCCACTCCACGCCGGCCAGCTCAAGACGGCGGGTGTTCTCGTCGGAGGCTGCCACGTCCACCACCGGACCGTGTGGCAGCGCAAGCACGACCCCGGCCGCACGGACATCCAGAAGGTCCACGCAGTGCTCGGTCAGTTGGTGCAGGAACGCGATGACGTCGAAGTCCTTGACCAGCGTGTCGGCGAGTTCCACGAACGCCGTGGCCAGCCGCTCCTCACGCGATGGATCCGTCATGGCGCACTCAGCGCCCCTTCCCCTTTTTGCACACTGCGGAAGGGACGAGGTGATGACCTGCGGAGTGCGGCGTTCTCCCGCCCACGACAGCCCGTCGACCGGAACCGACCCGGCAGCGCGATGATTGGGCCAGACACAGAGGGCTGGGAAAGCATCCGCTGGCGGGTATCGCACTTCTCAGGAGCCACCGACTACCGGCATCAGACCGACGCACAACCTGCTGGGGACGTCACGGATCCCCTCCACCGTACTGCGAATCGCCGCCACAAACCGGGCATGCCTCCTCCCGATCACCGGAAGGAGACACAGGCCGTGTCCTGGCCCCTGAGAACCGGTTCGCTTTCACTCCCCCTGATGGCGTAGAGTTGCATTCAACGGCGCGGGGTGGAGCAGCTCGGTAGCTCGCTGGGCTCATAACCCAGAGGTCGCAGGTTCAAATCCTGTCCCCGCTACTAAAGACCGAAGGCCCGGATCCAGAAATGGATCCGGGCCTTCGGTGTTTTCCGCCGTGACCGGGTCGGTAACCCGCTCGGCCCACACCGCTCGCCCCGCGTCGCCGCACCGGGAACCCTGAATGAGTGGGGCAGCGAGAAGGAAGCGGCGGGGGCGGCGGCGAGCGTCCCGATGTCCGGCACGAGCGCGCGCTCGTGCGGGCCCTCCCCCTGCTGCTCATCGTCGTCGGGGTCGTCTACGACCTCTCGACCCCGCCCAGGTTCACCGCCGCGCCCCTCTTCACCGCGGCCCCGCTCGTCGCCGCGCCCTTCTACTCGCTGTTCGGCACCACCCTCATCGGCGCCTGCTCCTGCGCCGCCGTGCTCGCCCTGCACTTCAAGAACAACACCGCCACCGACGTCGAGGCCGTCACCGAACTGATCACGGTGGCGACCGTCGCCGTCCTCGCTGCCGTCATCAACCGCGTCGTACGCCGCAGCGACAAGCAGCTCGCCTCCGCCCGCTCCATCGCCGAGGCCGCCCAGCGCGCCGTACTGCCGCAGCCGGACCCCCGCATCGGCGGGCTCGATATCGCGGCGCGGTACGAGGCCGCGGAGGCGGACGCGTTCATCGGAGGTGATCTGTACGCGGTGCAGGACACCCCGCACGGCGTACGCGTCATCGTGGGCGACGTACGGGGGAAGGGCATGGGCGCGGTCGCGGCCGTCGCCGTCGTGATCGGGGCGTTCCGGGAGGCCGCCGAGCAGGAGGCCACGCTGGAGGCCGTGGCGCAGCGCCTGGAGCGGGCCCTGGCGCGCGAGGGAACGCGGCGCGACGGGCTCGACGCCTTCGAGGGGTTCACCACCGCTGTCCTCGCGGAGATCCCGCACGGCGACGGTCCGGTGCGCCTCATCAACCGCGGGCACCCGGGGCCGCTGCTCCTGCGCGGCGACGGGCGGCTGTGCGTCCTGTCCGCCACCGAGCCCGCGCTGCCGCTCGGGATGGGCGATCTGGGCGTCTGGCCCGACCGCGCGGACGAGACGGAGTTCCCGCCGGGGGCGATGCTGCTGCTCTACACCGACGGGCTCTCCGAGGCGCGTGACATCCGGGGCGAGTTCTACAACCCGGCGGCCCGGCTCGGCGGCCGGATCTTCCCGGGGCCCTACGGACCTGACGCGCTCCTTGCGACGCTCGTCGAGGAAGTGCGGCGGCACACCGGGGGTGGAGGGACCGACGACATGGCGCTGCTCGCGGTGCGGCGGCCGATGTCACCGGCCGTGACCGAAGAACACCACTCCGCATAACAACTGACGTACTGTCAAGGAGATGTGAAGCTCCGGTGTGTGAAGAAGTGGGGTCAACTCGCCCCGTTCCAGACCTCGGTGTCCCGATAAGTACGGGCCAAAGACGTTAACGATCAGTCGGAACAGCTTGGAATACGACCCCGCTGTCTATTAACGTTCGATAACGCAGCGCGGTCGTCCCAGCCGTCACTCGAGTCGGCTCCGCGCGCACGCGCCTAATCCCGAAAGGGAGCCGGGGAACCACTAATTGGGGTGAATCGGGCATCTGTGCCTCCGTGCCAGATGTTCGTAGGAGACCTTCCTGCTCCGAACCCGTCAGCTAACCCGGTAGGCGAGAAGGAAGGAAAGGAGTGCGCCCCAGTGGCGTCCAACCGCCCTGCCCCCCAAGGCGTGTACGTACCGAATGACGACGATTTCGGTGGGTGCGACGACAATTCCTGGGAGGAATGGAATCCCACCGAGGAGTCCATCCGTCCCGTCCGCGGCAGGCACCGCGTCCACAAGCGGGGCGGTGGCGGGCTCGCCCGCAGCTCCACGGTTCTCGGCGTAGGCGTCATCGCCGCCGTCGGCGCGGGCGGCATCGCCACCGCGCAGGGCGGCAAGCCCCCGGTCGCCATCGAGATGCCGGACCTGTCGGCCGTCACGGACTCGCTGCCGGAGGCCAAGTCGCTTCCGGGCGTGGGGTCTTTGATATCCGACGACTCGTCTGACTCGGGCTCCGCGGACAACGGCGTGACGACCGCCGCCGCGCCCCTCAGCGCCGCGGGCCTCAGCACCGCCGACGCCGAGCAGGGCACCACGGACGCGGGCGAGGCACTGCGGGCCCGCATCATGGAGCAGGCCGAGAACCAGCAGGACCAGGCGGACGACGCGGTCCAGAAGGCGGCCGAAGAAGCCGCCGTCAAGCAGGCCGCCGAGCAGGCCGCCGCCGAGCAGTCCGCGGCCGAGAAGAAGATCGCCGCCGAGCAGGCCGCCGCGAAGAAGAAGGCCGAGGCCGCCGCGAAGAAGAAGGCCGAGGCGGAGCGCCTGGCCAAGCTCGCGAAGAGCTACACCCTCCCCGTCGCCTCGTACACGCTCACCGGCACCTTCGGTCAGCCCGGCTCCATGTGGTCCTCCGGCTACCACACCGGCCTGGACTTCGCGGCTCCCACGGGCACGCCCATCAAGGCCGTCCACTCCGGCACCATCAAGGAAGCCGGCTGGGCGGGGGCGTACGGCTACCGCACGATCCTGGAGCTCGACGACGGCACCGAGGTCTGGTTGTGCCACCAGTCCTCGATGAACGTCAGCGTCGGCCAGAAGGTCACCACCGGCGAGACCATCGGCCGCGTCGGCGCGACCGGCAACGTCACCGGGGCCCACCTCCACATGGAGGTCCACCCGGGCGGCGACTCCACCGGGGTCGACCCGGCGGCGTGGCTGCGCGGCAAGGGCCAGTCGCTCTGAGACGGCCCTTCTGAAGCAGCCCTTCTGAAGCAGCCCAGAACCCCGGCGGTCCTGGCGACAACCCCCCGACGTCAGGGCTGCCGGTTCGGCAGGCCCGTTCACGGACCGGAATCGGCGTCCCGCTGTATGGAATTCCGTGGTCCGTACAGGCGTTGAGCCCCGTATGACTTCTCTCCGCAAGCTTGGCTCGTCCGACCTCGAGGTCTTCCCGCTCGCCCTGGGCGGCAACGTCTTCGGCTGGACGGCCGACGAGGCGCAGTCCTTCTCCGTGCTCGACGCCTACACCGCCGCCGGCGGCAACTTCATCGACACCGCCGACGTCTACTCGGCCTGGGTGCCCGGCAACAAGGGCGGCGAGTCCGAGACCGTCATCGGCAACTGGCTCGCAGCGCGCGGCAACCGCTCCGACGTCGTGCTCGCCACCAAGGTCGGCGCCCACCCCGACTACAAGGGCCTGTCCGCGAACACCATCAAGTCCGGCGTCGAGGAGTCGCTGCGCCGCCTGCGCACCGACTACATCGACCTCTTCTACACGCACTACGACGACCCGACCGTCTCGGTCGAGGAGATCATCGGCGCCCTCGACGAGCTGGTGACGTCCGGCAAGGTGCGCGCCATCGCCGCGTCGAACGTGACCCCCGAGCGGCTCCAGGAGTTCCTGGACTTCTCCGACCGCGAGGGCCTCGCGCGCTACTCGGTGCTTCAGCCGCACTACAACCTCGTCTCGCGTGACACCTACGAGGGCCCGCTGGAGCAGGTCGCATCGCGCTCCGGCCTGGCCGCCGTCCCGTACTACGCGCTCGCATCGGGCTTCCTGACCGGCAAGTACCGCCCGGGTGCGGCGGTCGACAGCGCGCGGGCCGAGGGCGCGGGCAAGCACCTGGGCACCGACCGTGGCCTGCGCGTGCTCGCCGCCCTCGACGAGATCGCCCAGGCGCGCGGCGCCGAGCTCGCGACCGTGGCTCTGGCGTGGCTCGCGGCGCAGCCGACGGTGGCGGCGCCGATCGCGTCGGCCCGTACGGTCGAGCAGCTGCCGGCGCTGCTCGCGGTGGGGGAGCTCGAACTGACGGACGCCGAGGTGTCGGCGCTGACGGCGGCTTCCGCCTGAGCCGAGGCCCGGTCAGCCGCGGTAGGGGTTGTACGCGGGGTAGGGCATCGCAGGCTGGGCGTACGGATATCCGTAGGGGGGCTGCTGGGGGTACGGCTGCGGGTTGGGGTGTGGGTACGGCTGCCGGTACCCGTACGGCGGTGGCATCGGTACGAGCACGGGTGCCGTCGCCTGCGCCGCGTAGGCGAGGGCGGGCCGCGCGGCCTCGCGGCGTTCCCACAGCGCGTGCAGCAACTCCCGCTCCCGTACGACGAAGTCGGCGCCCGCCCTGCCCCGGCGCCCCCGGTGCCGCAGGAGCGCGAGAGACGTCGCGTACGTCTCGTACTGGGCGACCGTGCGCGCCGCGGCCTTGCCCTGGGTGTACGAGGCGTAGTCGCGGGCGAGGGTGCGGGCGCGCATCGTGCCGAGCGCGTAGGGCTCGGGCGCGGTGAGCCAGCCCGCGATCACGTAGGCGGGCAGTTCGGCGCGCACGATGCGCAGGCCGCGCTGCCTGATCCAGATGACCAGCCAGGTGAGCAGTCCGAACGCGGGCAGCATGAACAGGGCGTACACGGCGAAGAAGCCGTACTCCCCGAAGCTTGCCGAGCCGTTCCACAGGGCGTGCAGGCCCATCGCGAGGAGCAGCCCGCCGAGCGGCAGCAGGACGCGCCGCCAGTTCTGACGGTCGGCGCTGAGCGCGGCGATGCCGAAGCCGATGCCGGTGAGCACGGTGAACAGCGGGTGCGCGAAGGGCGACATCACGACGCGTACGAAGAAGGTCGCCGCCGTCACGGAGGCGAGCCCCGTCCCGCCGTTGAGCTGGTCGGTGCCGAAGGCGCTGCCGAGGTAGAGGATGTTCTCGGTGAACGCGAAGCCGGTGGCGGTCACTCCGGCTATCACGACGCCGTCGACGATGCCGGTGAACTCGCGTCTGCGGAAGAGGAAGACGAGCAGTACGGCCACGGCTTTCGCGCTCTCCTCGACGATCGGCGCTATGACCGTCGCGCCGAGGGTGTCCGCGCTGGTGGGGTCGGCCGTGGCGGTGGCTATCCAGCGGGTCGCGAAGCTGTTCGCGACGATGGCTATGAGGGCGGCGGCGCAGGCGCCCCAGGCGAAGGCGAAGAGAAGATTCCGCCAGGGGCCCGGCTGGACGCGTTGCAGCCAGCGGAAGGCGGCCACCAGGAGCGGTACGGGCAGCGTCGCGAGGCCGAGCCCGACCAGGAAGCCTTCGGTGCCGGTCTGTTCCCTGACCAGGGCCAGGATCACAAGGCCCGACAGGGCGAGCAGCGTGACCAGGGCGGCCGCGCGTATCGCCCGCCGCTGCCACCAGCGCGCGTGCCGCAGCCCGGCGGGCCCTGCGGGGGGCATTGGGTGCGGGTGCGGAGAACGGATGGCCACCCGTTGACCCTAACGAGGGACGGGGGTGGGCCGCGACGGTGTCTCGGGCCCGGTGGCTGGTAAGTCAGGCCTCTTGGCCGGATGCACGGCGGAACAGCAGGTCGTGGACGACGTGTCCCTTGTCCAGGCCCTGGCCTTCGAAGCGGGTGAGGGGACGGAAGGCGGGCCGGGGCGCGTACCCGCCGTCGGCCTGGGTGTTCTCGAAGGCGGGGTGCGCGGTGAGGACCTCCAGCATCTGCTCGGCGTACGGCTCCCAGTCGGTCGCGCAGTGCAGTACGGCGCCGGGCTTGAGGCGGGGCGCGGCGAGGTCGAGGAAGTCGGGCTGGATGATGCGGCGCTTGTGGTGGCGGGCCTTGGGCCAGGGGTCGGGGAAGTAGACGCGGAGGCCGTCGAGGGAGGCGGGCGGGAGCATTTCGCGGAGCAGGATGACGGCGTCGCCGTTCGCGACGCGGATGTTGGTGAGGTTGTTCCGCTCGGCGAGGCCGAGGAGATTTCCCTGGCCCGGGGTGTGCACGTCCACGGCGAGGATGCCGGTGTCCGGGTCGTCCGCTGCCATCTGGGCGGTGGCCTCGCCCATACCGAAGCCGATCTCCAGTACGACGGGGCTGTCGGCGCCGAAGAGCTCGGCGAGGTCGAGGGTGCGCTGCCCGTCGATGTCCAGGCCCCACTTGGGCCAGAGCCGCTGGAGCGCGTCCGCTTGGCCGGCGGTGACGCGGCTCCTGCGGGGCTGGAAGCTGCGGATCCGCCGCTCGAAGTGTGACCCTGCGGGGTCGGGCGCGGGCCCGTCCGGGAAGCGGGGCTCGCCCTTCGGGCGGGGGGCTTGGGGGCTGGTGGGGGTGGTGGGTGACTCAGACACAGTGGGGGGAGTTTAGTCCCCAACCCCGCCCCTTCCCGAAAACTCGCTCGGCGCGAGGGCCTTGGTGACCGTCATCGCCGGCTGCGCCGAGCTCGTCCTCAAACGCCGGACGGGCTGGAAATCCAGCCCGTCCGGCGTTTGAGGACATCTTGTACGGGGTCTGGGGCGGAGCCCCAGTTTCGGGAAGGGGTGGGATTGGGGAAAGCCCCGCAGGGACCGCCCCTACAGCAGCGCCAGCACCCGCCGGGCCACCGCCCTCCCGATCGGCAGCGAAGCCGTAGCCGCAGGCGAGGGTGCGTTCAGGACGTGCACCGCCCGCACCCCCTCCCGGATGAGGAAGTCATCCACCAGCGTCCCGTCCCGCAAGACGGCCTGCGCCCGCACCCCCGCCGCCACCGGCACAAGATCATCCGAGGTCACCGCGGGCAGCAGCCTCCGCACCGCCGAGGTGAACGCCTCCTTGGAGAAGGAGCGCCGAAGCTCCCCCGCCCCATACCGCCAGTGCCGCGAGGCCATCCGCCAGGCCCCCGGCCAGCCCAGCGTCCCCGCCACGTCCAGCGGCCGCACCACACCCCATCCGTACCCCTCACGGGCCAGTGCCGGCACCGCGTTCGGCCCCACGTGGACCCCGCCGCCGATGCCCCGCGTCAGATGCACCCCGAGGAAGGGGAAGGCCGGGTCCGGCACCGGATACACCAGGCCCCGCACAAGATCGGGCCGCGCCAGGTCGAAGTACTCCCCGCGGAAGGGCACGATCCGCATCCCGGGGTCGTCGCCGGTCAGCATCGCCACCCGGTCGCAGTGCAGCCCCGCGCAGTTGACCAGGACCTTTCCCCGCACCACCGAGCCGTCGGCCGTGCGGACGGCCACCCCGAGCGACTCGCGCCGGTCGATGCGGACGACCTCCGCCCCGTACCGGACGTCGGCCCCCGAGGCGTCCGCGAGGTGCTCCGCCACCGAGCCGTAGTCACAGATACCCGTCGTCCCGACCTGGATCGCGGCGAGCCCCCGCACCTCCGGTTCGAACTCCGCTATCTGGGCGGGGCCCAGCTCCCGCACCGGAATGCCGTTCTCCCTGCCGCGCTGGACGAGGGCGTGCAGGCGGGGCAGCTCGGAGCGCTCCGTGGCGACGATCAGCTTGCCGGTGACCTCGTGCGCGATGCCGTACTCCGCGCAGAACTTGACCATCTCGGCGGCGCCCCGCACCGCGTACCGCGCCTTCAGGGAGTCGGGGCGGTAATAGATCCCGCTGTGGATCACCCCGCTGTTGCGTCCCGTCTGGTGCCTGGCGGGGCCGGGCTCCTTCTCCAGGACGGTGACCCGCGTCCCCGGCGCGGCGCGCGTGATGGCATACGCCGTCGACAGACCGACGATCCCGCCGCCGATCACCAGCACATCGCAGTCGTACGCCACGGCTCGGACCATCCCGCATCACCTCCCACCCCGATAGTGCACTGCGCCACTGACAACGCCCTCAAACCCGGCGAGGACCGCAGGGTTACAAGGGGCGTAAATGCTGTTGCCGATCCGGCGGTGCAGAGGGTCCGGAGGTGCATGGGAGGCGGACTACGCGGGGGCCACGAGCAGCGGCCGGGCCCGCTCCCGCAGCTCCACCACCCGCGGCTCGTCCCCGTACGGCTCCAGGCGGTGCAGCAGGTCCTTCACGTACTCCGTGGTCCGCGCGGACGAGATGCGTCCGGCGACCTCCAGGGCGCGTGTGCCCTGCTCGCACGCCGCGTCGAGGTTCCCCGACTCCAGCTCGGCGACCGCCGACACCACGAGCCGAAGCCCGTGCGAGCGGACGAACTCCTCCGTCGGCCGTTTGAGCGCCTGCTCCGTGAAGCGCCGCACCTGGCGGGGCGCCTTCAGGTCGCGGTAGCACTCGGCGGCGTCCGCCGCGAAGCGGTCGTATCCGTAGAAACCGAGCCATGAGGGGTCGTTGTCGCCGTCCCTGGCCCGCTCCAGCCAGCCCTCGGCCGCCCGGAGGGCCGCTCCGGCCGCCTGCGCGTCATTGGCGCGCGCGTGTGCGCGTGCCTCGACGAGGCGGAAGAAGCTCATCGTGCGCGCGGTGGCCAGACCGCGGTTGCGCTCCAGGGCCGCCTGCGCGAGGTCGACGCCCTCGTCACCGAAGCCGCGGTAGGTCGCCTGGAGGGACATGGAAGCCAGGACGTAGCCCCCTAAGGGGACGTCGGCCGCCGCGCGGGCCAGGCGCAGGGCCTGGATGTAGTAGCGCTGTGCGGCCTCCTGCTGGCCGGTGTCGAAGGCCATCCACCCTGCCAGGCGGGTCAGTTCGGCCGACGCCCCGAAGAGCGAGCGGCCCACCTCGTCCGAGTACGAACCGAGCAGCAGGGGCGCCGCCTCGACCCGCAGGCACTCCGGGACCATCGACGAACGCCAGTCGCCGCCCCCGTACTTGGAGTCCCAGCGGCGGGCGTCCTCGGCGGCCTCCCGCAGTTTCACCACGTCGCTGTGGCCGACCTTCATCGGCTGCCCGCTGTCTTCGGAGTGGCCCCCCAACTCGCGGGGCTCGTCCAGGATGACGTCGCGGGCGACCGAGCTGTCGGCCGGGGTTATCAGCCAGCGCGAGGCCGGCGTCGCGTACGCGCTCACCGCGAAGGAGCCGGCGAGCGACTGCCAGATGCCTCCGCTGCCCGCGCGCCTGCCCGCCAGATCGAGGCGGTAGAGCTCGGTCGCCGACTTCACCGCGGCGCCCACGTCGCGCGGGAAGGCAAGGCCCACCTCAGGCGCCGGATCGGCGTCCGCGAGCCCGATCTCGTGCAGCGGGACGGGACGCCCGAGCTTCTGGCCGATGGCCGCGGCGATGAGGTGCGGGGCAGCGCCTTGCGGCACCATGCCCTTGGACACCCACCGGGCCACCGACGTCTTGTCGTATCGAAGCGTCAACCCGCGTTGTGCGCCGAGGTCGTTGACCCGGCGGGCGAGTCCCGCATTGCTGATTCCCGCGAGGGCGAGAACGGTGCCGAGTTTTTCGTTCGGCCCGCGTTGCTCCCTGGACATGCGCCACCCCTCGACACAGACGGCTGCCGTGCGATGGCTTGACCGCGCGGCATTCGTGCTGCGTTCCCCCAGGGGCAGCGGCGTCCGCGACTACGACCGCCGTGGCCCGGAACCTCGGCCGCAAGAGCATTTGGCCGAGCCCCCAGGTATATGCCTCCGCGAAAACATCAGCACACACAGCGTAGTTCGCCGAATCCCAAGCGTTAAGAGGCGTAGTTCCGTATGGCGAGATTGTTGCCGGTAGGGGAGCGGGGGAGTGACGGGGTGTGCTCCGGGTGTGTGGCCGTGCGCCTGCGTGTGCGCTCTTCACCGGCCATAAGGGGAGCGCTTCCATTGATGGTGCGTGGGTCGGCCCGCTGCGCTGGAGTCAGTGGGCTGGGGGACACCGCCGCCTCCATCCCCGCGGGCGGCGGACCAGTCCGGGGGGCGAACGACGCCTCCCGGACTGTGTGTTGCCTTTTACGGTTCCGTCACGCGAGCGCCACCGGCTGATTTGGCCGAAAATCGCCTCTCCGGAGGCCGGGGCAGTGCGCCCCCGCGCAGCGAACAGGGCGTGGTCGTGCCCTTCAAGTACCGCTCCCCCGGGGCAGATCGACGGGAGCGTGAGCACCCCCGTAGCCACTCCCGCGCGCCTCCTTCGTGGCAGCATGGGACCCCAGTTCTTCGATGCACTGGTTGTCCACAGCCTGTGGAGGCAACGATGCGGTGGTTGGTGGGGTGGAGCAGCACTGCCGCGAAGCCTTCGGTGGTGGGCTCGGCCGGGGCCACCGGTGAGGACGGCGAGACCGTTCATCCCGTGGGCTCCCAACTCCTTTGGGGCGACCCGGATCCGCTGTGGGCGGTGGGTGACTGGCGCGCCGACGAGGTGCGCACGGTGCAGGCCGACGAGCAGACGCGCATCGCGGTGCTCGGCACCTGCGGGGCGAGCGACGAGGAGCTCAGAGTCGGCCTGTTCGCCGCCCGCGGCGGAGCCCTGCGGCACCTGACCGCGTGGTCCGGGAGCTACACCGCGGTCGTCCAGATCGGGCGGCGCGTCATGGTCGCGGGCGACCTCGCGGGCGCGCGCCCTGTCTTCTACACCCCCTGGGCCGGCGGTACGGCCTTCGCGACGGCCGCGCTGCCGCTCGCCGACCTCATCGAGGCCCACCTGGACATCGGCCACCTCGCGGCGCTCCTGGCGGCGCCCGACGTGCCGGAGGCGCTCCAGGATTCGACGCCCTACCAGGGCGTGCGCCGTGTGCCACCGGGGCACGCGCTGATCCTGCGCGCGGGCGCCCGCGAGATCGCCGGGTACGAACACGTGGCGTCCCTCGCGGTCGCCGCGCCCGCCGCCGACGCGACCACCGCGGTCGACGGCGTCCGAGACGCCCTCGTGGAGGCGGTACGCACCCGGCTCGCGGCCCCGCGGCACGTCCCCGGAGCGACGGAGGTCGACCCCGGACCCGTGCCCGGCATGGGCCCCGCGGAGCGGCGCGCGGCGCGCGGGATGCCGGTGCCCGGCATCGGCGCCGACCTCTCCGGAGGGCCCGCGTCCGGCACGCTCGCGCTGCTCGCGGCGGGCCTCCCGGGGATGCCCGGCACGGTCCTCGGCCACGGCACGGGCGCGGGGGAGCGGCTCCTTGCCGTCACCTTCAACGACCTCGCGATCAACGGCCGCGAGGCCGAGCTGGAGCGGGCGGGCGCCATCGCGGCCAATCCCCGCCTGCACCACGTAGTGGTCGCCGCGGGCGAAGAGGCCCTCCCGTACGCGGACTTGGACGGCCCTCTGACGGACGAGCCGAGCGCCACCCTCGTCACGGCCCAGCGCCACCGTGCGCGGCTCTCCTCGGGCAGCGCGGACCACTTCACGGGGTACGGCGCACGGCAGGTACTCGACGCGCACCCGGCCCGCCTCGCCGACCTCCTGATGGACCGCAGGCGGCGCCATCTGGTGCGCCCCGTCGCGGCGTTGGCGAAAGCGGACGGCTCCCCGGGCTCCGTGATGGTCCCCGCGCGCGTGTACGGCGCCGCGCGCAAGCTCTCCCGGATGTCCTACCGCGCGGGCGTCGATTCGCTCGCCGACCGTCTCCTCCAGCGCCGCTTCGACGAGCCGGGCGGGGCGGTGGGGGCGTCCCTCGCCGGTCTCGCGTGGGCGAGACCGGGGCCCGCGGCCCGGTGGCTGACGGGCGAGGCCCTCGCTGAAGTATCGGTTCGCCTCCAGGACACGACCGGACGTCCCGGCGCCGGACCCGGCCAGCGCCCCGGCGAATTCCGCGCCCGCGCGGCGCTCGCCAGGCACGCGGCCGACCTGCGCGTCCTCGAACAGGCCGCCGAGGTCCGCTTCCAGCGCCTGCACGCGCCCTTCCTGGACAACCAGGTGGTCCGCGCCTGCCGTGCCCTCCCCGTGGCCCTGCGCGTCCAGCCAGGGGCACGCGCGGCCATCCTGCGTACGGTCCTTGAAGGCGCCGGGGTGGCCGAACTGCCGCCCGGCTGGGGCGCTCCGTCCCACGCGTCGTCCGCGGCGGCGGCGCGGACGGGCCTGCGGGTCGCGGTGGACGACCTCCTGTCCCTCTTCGACACGCCCCTGCTCGCACAGGCGGGCCTGGTGGAGGCCCGCGTGGTCCGCAAGGCGCTGCGCGGGGCGGCGGAGGGAGAACCACTGCCGCTGGACGGCTTGGCGGACCTGGTCTCCACGGAGCTGTGGCTGCGCCGCCTGCTGTCCCGCAGGGGGACGTGCTGGACGGGCACGCCCGCGCGGCAGAGGGCTGTCCCTACGGGGAGCGTCGTGCCGCAGAGGGGTGCCTTGGGGGCGGGGCGGTAGCCCGAGAACCACCGGAGCACCTGGAGCGGCTCGCCCAGGGAAGGAAAACCCTCGCGCCTCGCGCGACCCCACCAGGGAGAATGACCCCGTGCGGTACAGAATCCTGGGCGCCACCGAGGCGTACGACGAACAAGGAGCGCCCCTGCCCGTAGGGGGCCGACGGCTTCGCGCGCTCCTGGCCGCCCTCGCGCTCCGCACCAACCGGACCGTCCCCGTGGAATCCCTCATCGCCGAGGTATGGGCGGAGGACGAGCCCCCCACCGACGCCACCGCCGCCCTCCAGGCCCTCGTCGGCAGGCTCCGGCGCGCCCTCGGCAAGGCCGCCGTCGCCTCGGACCCCGGCGGCTACCGCCTCACCGTCACCCCCGAAGACATCGACCTGCACCGCTTCGAACGCCTCGTACGCGAGGGGAGGGCGGCACTCGACCACCACGACCCGGCGTCGGCCGCCCGCACCCTCGGTGAGGCACTCGCCCTGTGGCGCGGCCCCGCCCTCGCCGACCTGCCCGACCGCAGCGCGGCCACCCGCCCCGAAGCGCTGCACGCCGAGGCGACCCGCGCACGCGTCGAGGCGCGGCTGCACCTGGGCCACGCCTCCGACGTCGTACCGGAGCTGAAAGAGCTCACCGCCGCCCAGCCGTACGACGAGGCGCTGCACGCCCTGCTGATCCGGGCCCTGCGCGACGCGGGCCGTGGGGCCGACGCCCTTGCCGCGTACGAGAACGCTCGCCGCACGCTCGCCGAGGGGCTCGGCGCCGACCCGGGCCCGGAACTGCGAGCGCTGCACGCGGAGTTGCTGGACCCGGCCGGGTCCGCGGCGCTCACCACCGGCGGGGCGAACCGTCTTGAGGCCCCGGAGCGTCCGGGGGGACAGGAGCGTCCGGGGGGCCAGGAGCATTCGGAGCGGAGAGGCAACCTCCGTCCCCGCCTGACTTCCTTCGTCGGCCGGGAACCCGAACTCGCCGCCATCCGTTCAGACATGAGACGAGCCCGCCTGGTCACCCTCACCGGCCCCGGCGGCTCCGGCAAGACCCGCCTCGCCGAGGAAGCCGCCGCCGGGCATCCGCAGGCATGGCTGGCCGAGCTCGCCCCGCTCGACCGGCCCGAGGCGGTTCCGGGAGCTGTCGTCAGCGCCCTGGGTCTGCGCGAGACCGCGCTGATGACCAGCGAGATGACCGTCACGCAGGAGGACCCGGCCGCCCTGCTCGTCGAGTACTGCGCCCCGCGCAGCCTGCTCCTGGTCCTTGACAACTGCGAACACGTCATCGGCGCCGCTGCCGAGCTCGCCCAGACCCTCCTCACGCGCTGCCCGGACCTCACGGTCATCGCCACCAGCCGCGAACCCCTGGGTGTCCCCGGGGAGTTCGTCCGCCCCGTCGAGCCCCTGCCGCCCGACCCGGCGCACCGCCTCTTCGCCGAGCGCGCCACAGCCGTGCGCCCGGACTTCGACCCGGAGGAGGACGCCGAGGCCGTCGCCGAGATCTGCCGCCGTCTCGACGGCCTCCCGCTCGCCATCGAGCTGGCAGCGGCCCGCCTGCGCCTGCTCTCGCCCCGGCAGATCGCCGACCGCCTTGACGACCGTTTCCGCCTCCTCACCAGCGGCAGCCGCATGGTCCTGCCCCGCCAGCAGACCCTGCGGGCCGTCGTCGACTGGTCCTGGGATCTGCTCGACGAGCCCGAGCGGACGGTGCTGCGCGAGGTGTCCGTCTTCGCGGGCGGCTGGGACCTCGCGGCGGCCGAGGCGGTCTGCACCGGACCTGTCGCCGACCTCATCGGCGCCCTCGTGGACAAGTCCCTGCTCATCGCCGAGCCCACGTCCAGGGGCGACATGCGCTACCGCATGCTGGAGACCATCCACGAGTACGCCACCGAGCGAGCCGCCGAGACCCCGGAGCTCCGCACCGCGGCGGGCCGCCGCCACACCGCGTACGTCCGTGCACTGGTCGAAGAGGCCGAGCCGCTGCTCCGCTCGGCGGACCAACTCCCGTGGATCCAGCGCCTGGAGACGGAGCTGGACAACATCCGCGCGGCCCTGCAGCGTGCCATCGAGTCCCGCGAGGGCGAGGACGCCCTGGCCATCGCCCTGGGTGTGGGCTGGTTCTGGTCCATGCGGAACTACCGCAGAGAGGGCGCGGGCTGGGTCGCCGGCATCCTGCGCCTCGCACCGCCGCTGCCGCCCGACGGGCCCGATGGCATCCCCGAGGACACGGGCGACCCGCTCCACTGGTCCTGGATGAGCCTGCGGCTGCTGCACTTCTTCCTGGTGGCGGAGTCAAGGCCGACGGAAGCGCTGGCGGGCGAGGAGGACCGCGCGTACCTCAGGCGGGTGCGTGACGCCTTCGCGCAACCGGTGCCGGCGGCGGCCCGCTTCCCCGGCCTCATCTGGCCGTTCACCGCGTACTTCCTGGACGGCCCCGACGCGGCCGGACCCGGCTTGGACGACGTGGTCGCCAACTGCCGTAGGTATGGCGGTGACTGGGAGATCGGCGTCAGCCTGATGTTCCGTACGCACCAGGCCGTCGACGCCCCCGGCAATCTGTCCGGTGTCGACGAGGATCTCGCGGAGCTGCGCGGCCTGAGCAGGCGCGCGGGTGACCGCTGGATGCGCGCCCAGGTGTCCAGCGCCGCGGGCGAGGCCGCGATGGCGCGCTGTCAGCACGCGGAGGCCCGCGTCGAGTACGACGAAGCGCTGCGGCTCGCCTACGAAGTGGGCGCCTACGCCGAGACACCTTTCCTGATCGCCCGCCTCGCCGAGATCGCGTACCGCGAGGGCGACCGCGACCTGGCGGCGAAGGCCCTGCACGAGGCAGGCATCGAGGCCGACCGGTACGGGGTGTCGGACTCGTGGGCGTTCATCCGGACACTGCAGGCGCTGATGGCGCTGGACGACGGCGAAGTCGCCAAGGCCCGCGCCCTGTTCGAGGAGGCCCACGCCGACGCCGGGCGCGGCACGCCGCCGCCGCAGTTCATCGCGGCACTTCAGGGCCTTGAGGCCCAGGTCGTGGCCGCCGAGTCCGGCCCGGCGCAAGCACTGCCCCTGCTCGCCGACGGCCTGCGGGGGGCCCTTGAGAGCCGGTGCGCGGAGGTGGTCATCGCCTCCCTCGTGGAGGGCGGAGCCACCCTGGTGAGCAGGGTCGGCGACCACCCCCGCGCGGCCCGCCTGCTTGCTTTCGGCACCCGGCTGCGGAGCGGCAATCCGCGCCCGATGCCTGAGCTGGCCGAGGCCGAACAGATCGAGACGGCGGCGCTCGCCGCCCTCGGTTCGGAACGGTACGAGGCGGAGCGCGCGGCAGGCGCCGAACTCACCGCCGCCGAGGCGCTCGCGGAGCTGAGCTGAACCCACATCTTCGTGTGGAGCTGAGCTGAACCGCGGCCTACGTACAGCGGAAGCGCGACTGCGCCCAGTCCGCGAGCGCGGCCGAGTCGAACGGCGAGTGCGGCTCGACGACCAGGCGGATCGTCTTGCGCCCGGTCAGGTTCACCTGCACCGGCACCGCCGCGTCCCCGCCCTTGATCAGCGGTGAACGCCACAGCCGCACACCGTCGCCGAAGACCGAGAAACGCACCTTGCCGAGGCCCATCGTCATGTCGTCGACACCGACGACCGCGTCGTACGACGAGCACGCGCGGTTCAGGTCGATGGTGACGGAGGACTGGCCATGGACGGTCACGCCGTGGCCGTACTGCCGGTCCGCGATGGACAGGCCGGACCGCTGCCAGACCCAGCTGCTCTCGCCGAGCCGCATCTCGGGCTTGGTGCCGTCACCGACGACGCCGTACTGCAGCTCGCTCCACTGGTAGACCGCCGGGGCGGGCGGCGGCGGAGGCGGCGGCTCGGGCTTCGGCTCGGACGGCGTGGGAGTCGGCGTCGGCTTCGGGGCCGGCGGCTCGGGCTTCGGAGTGGGCGTCGGGGTCGGCTTCGGCTCGGGGGCCGGCTTCGGAGGAGGCTTCGGCTTCGGCTCTGCGACCGGCTGTTCGGGCTTCGGCTTCGGCTTCGGTTTCGGGGGCGGAGGCTTGCTCGGCACGACGGGTTCGGCGGCCGGAGGCTTCCCGGCGCTCGGCAGGTCCTTGGGCTTGTCCCCGCCGCCCGCGGTGAGGGCGATCGCAGCGGCCGCCGCCGCGACGACCACGGCCGCCGCGATACCGGCCTTCGCGGGCGCGCCGAGCCCCTCGGACGCGGCCGCACCGCCTGCCGCACCCCCCGAGGAGCCGCCGCTCGCCGCTGCCGCGCCCGCCGCGCCGGCGCCCGCGGCACTCGCGGCGCCACCACCGACGAGGGCGGCCACCTTCGCGTACCCGGCGGCGCCGAACCAGCCGATGACCGCGATCGGCACGACCCCGGGAATACCGCTGGCGACTTCCTTGATCTGGCCCGCGGCCAGGCGGCACTTGGCGCACTCCTCCAAGTGCTTGCGCAGGCCGCGCTCGGCCCGGGTGCGCAGACTGCCGCGGGCGTAGGCGCCGAGCCGGTCGGCGTACCGCGCGCACTCCTCGTCGGCGGTGAGCGTGGTGCTCACATGGGCCTGGAGATACGCCTCCTTCAGACCCTCGCGCGCCCGCTTGGCGAGCACCCGGGTGCCGTTGGCGTCGAGCCCGAAGAGCGTGGCGACGTCGCTCGGGGACTCGTCCTCGACCTCCGTGTGCCACAGCACGGCCTGCCAGCGCTCCGGAAGGCTCCGGAACGCCTGCATGGCCATCGACTGCTCGGCCTCGTGCATCGCGCGCACGTCCGCGCCCAGGTCCAGAGTGTCGTCGTCGGAGACCTCGGAGCTGCGCGAGGCCTGCGCCGCGAACACCGCGAAGTCCTCGACCAGTTGCTCCCGCTTCGCCGACTTCGTCCACCCGGCGGCGACGCGGCGCACCGTGGTGAGCAGATAGGCGCGCACCGCGTGCTCGGGCCCACTGCCGCCGCGGACCGCCTGCAGCATCCGCGCGAAGACCTCGGCCGTGAGGTCGTCGGCGGTGTGCGCGTCCCGGCAGCAGGTGCGGGCATACCGGCGGACGGCTTCGGCGTGCCTTCGGTACAGCTCTTCGTACGCGGTGTCGTCGCCCGCCCGCATCTGGGCGATCAAGTCGCTGTCGGCCGCGGAGCCGTCCCCGGACAGGGGGGCTCCGGCCTCGGCCGCTGCCCGCTGCGGCGGAACGCTGGGATCCGCATCGCTCGGACCGCCACCGGCTCCGGGTCCACCCTGGCTCGGCACCTGCCGAGAAGGCAGCCCTCCGGCCTCTTCGCCCAAGGCGGAGGACGACTCGTCCCGCCCGTCACCACTCATCGCGGAAGCCCCCGCTTGCACACTCAGACCCGGCCATCCGGGAAAGAGTGCCATACGGCCGTGCTACGGCGAACGGCGATGACGGTCAACCACCCGTCCGAGGTGATTTCCCGTATTCGAGCACTACCGTTCACTCATTCGGGGAAGGCTCAACAGCCGTATGTTCACCGGGAGTTGAGCCACCCCGAACCGCGTCACACCGTGGGGCGCGAGCGCAGCCCCTCGAGCAGGATGTCGAGCAGCCGCGAGGACGCCGCCGCCTGCTGCGCCGCGTCCGGCAGCGAGGGCGCCGCCGTCGCTATCACCAGGAGCACGTCCGACACGGTCACGTCCGCGCGCAGCTCGCCCGCCGCACGCGCCCGCTCCACGAGGCGCCCGACGACGTCAAGGAGCGCCACCGCCCCCGGGTCGTCGGCCGCCGACTCCTCGGCCGGGGCCGAGCGCTGCTCGACGAGCCGCAGGTCGGGACCGGCCGGAGCCGCCTGCCGCTGCTGCGGCACGCGCGCCTCCTCGTCCCGCACCCCCGCGACCTCGTCCGCGACGCCCACCCGCAGCACCTGCGGCGGCAGGAGCCGCCCCGCGCCCGAGGCGACGGACGTCCGCAGGAAGCGCGAGAGCGCCGACCACGGTTCGTCCTCCTGTCCGAGCGCCGAACGCGCCTGGTCGGTCAGCCGGGAGGTCTCCTCCTCGGCTATGCGCCGCACCAGCACGTCCTTGCTGGGGAAGCGGCGGTAGACCGTGCCGACGCCGACCCGTGCGCGCCGGGCCACGTCCTCCATCGGCGCGCCGTAACCCAGCTCGCCGAAGACCTCGCGCGCCGCGCGAAGAACATGCTCGAGATTGCGCTGTGCGTCCACACGCAGCGGCGTCGAACGCGGTCCGTCCCCCATGTCGCGTCCGTTCCCGCTGGTGGCGACAGCCGATGCCGACGCCGTGGTCGAAGTCCAGTGAGATTCCTGAATATGCATACGCGTTTCCCCCGGTAATGACGTCTCCCCCCGGAGACACTCCCCGCCATTGACACCCGGAGCGTGAGGAGCGAGCCCGATTCCCGGGCCCCGTAGCTGGACCCGACGAGCGCATCCCCCGACACCCCGACAGCACACGAACATAGTTGAGCCAGAGTCAATTCAGAAGAGGTGGGTTCCGCACGGACCGCCCCTCGATCGGAGTACGCACCGATTCCGACCCGATTGCACCCCCTCGCTCTCCTCCTGCCTCCCCTTCTGACCTGCGGTTCATTCCCACGCCCTGTCAGGTCCCCGACGGCGCGCCGCGGGCGACAACCGGTCACACAAATTGCTGAGGCTGTGGACAAACTCAAGAGCTGGGTGCGTCATGGGATGGTGAAGGAACCTGTGCGCATTCTCGTTGTGGGCGGCGGATACGTCGGCATGTACACCGCGCTGCGCCTCCAGCGGAAGCTGAAGCCGGAGCTGAAGCGGGGCGAAGCGGAGATCGTGGTGGTGACGCCCGATCCCTATATGACCTACCAGCCGTTCCTGCCCGAAGCCGCGGCCGGCTCCATCTCGCCGCGCCACGTCGTGGTCCCGCTCCGCCGCGTCCTCGACAGATGCCGCATCGTCATCGGCGAGGTCAAGACGGTCGACCACGCCAAGCGCACCGCGTCCTTCACCACGCTGGCCACCGAGGACGAGGGCTCGGGCGCCGTCGAGATCACGTACGACGAGATCGTCATGGCCCCAGGATCCATCTCGCGCACCTTGCCCGTCCCGGGCCTTGCCGAGCACGGCGTCGGCTTCAAGACCGTCGAAGAGGCCATCGGACTGCGCAACCACGTCATCGAGCAGATGGACATCGCCTCCTCCACGCGCGACCCGGCCATCCGCGACGCGGCCCTCACCTTCGTCTTCGTGGGCGGCGGTTACGCGGGCGTCGAGGCGCTCGGCGAGCTGGAGGACATGGCCCGCTACGCCGCGCGGTACTACCACAACGTCAAGGCCGAGGACATGAAATGGATCCTCGTCGAGGCCTCCGGGCGGATCCTCCCCGAGGTCGGCGAGGAGATGGGCAAGTACACGGTCAGTGAGCTGCGCCGCCGCAACATCGACGTACGTCTGGAGACCCGTCTCGACTCGTGCGAGGACCGGGTCGCCGTCCTGAGCGACGGTTCGCGCTTCCCCACCCGCACGGTCGTGTGGACCGCGGGCGTCAAACCGCACCCGGTGCTCGCCGCGACCGACCTGCCGCTGAACGAACGCGGCCGCCTGGACTGCACCGCGCAGCTGAGGGTGGACGGCGTCACGCACGCGTGGGGCGCGGGAGACGCGGCAGCCGTCCCCGACGTCACCGCGGACGGGTCCGGCAAGGAGTGCGCCCCCAACGCCCAGCACGCGGTACGCCAGGCCAGGACACTCGGCGACAACATCGCCGCCTCCCTGCGCGAACAGCCCCTCAAGGAGTACGCGCACAAGTACGTGGGCTCCGTCGCGTCCCTGGGGCTGCACAAAGGCGTCGCACATGTCTACGGACGGAAGTTGAAGGGCTACCCTGCCTGGTTCATGCACCGCGTCTACCACCTGAGCCGCGTGCCCACCGTCAACCGCAAGTCCCGGGTGCTCGCCGAATGGACCCTGTCCGGCCTGTTCAAACGCGAGATCGTCTCCCTCGGATCGCTCGAGCACCCGCGTGCGGAGTTCGAACTCGCGGCCGGGGGCAGAAGCCCGAAGGAGTCCTCCTGACCGGAGGCAGGAACTCCCCGCACGACACCGGCGTCTGACGGATGTCAGTCCGGTCGGCCAGACTGTTCGTGTGACCATGGGCGGGCCAGGACCGCCGGAAATCCCCGCCCGATCCAGAAGCGACATCACGAGGCCTACCGCAGTGAACTTCACGCGCTGGAGCGCCCGGCTCCCCGGAACGCAGCGCCGCGCCGCGGCGCGCACCGACCTGGGGATCTCCCCGCCACAGCGAGCCGAAAGCTCCGTCCCTGCGGCCCGCGCCGAGGGGGGCCAGGAGGGCACCACCCTCACCCCCGCGGCCGCAGGCGTCGACGAACTGCCGACCCGCGAGGTGCTCGACCGCATCCCCGCCCTCGTCGCCCTGGTGCACGGCCCCGAACACCGCATCGCGTACGTCAACGACGCGTACGCCACCGCCTTCGGCAACCGTCCCGTGGGCGAGCCCGCCCGCGACGCGCTGCCCGAGCTGGACGAGCTCGGCCTGCTGCCCCTCCTGGACCAGGTCCTGCGCAGCTCCAAGCCGCGCACGGTCAAGTCCCGCAAGGCGGCGAGCGGCCGGTCGTACACCTTCACCTGCACGCCCGTGACGCTCCCCGTGAGCGGCTCCGCCGCGGGGCTCAAGGACGAGGGGGTCCTCGTCTTCGCCGCCGACGTCACCGACCACGCCGAGGCCGGCGAGCGCCTTCGGGCCAGCGAGCGCACCCAGCGCGAGACGGCCGTCACCCTGCAACGCTCGCTCCTTCCCCAGGAGTTGGAGCAGCCGGACGACCTGCGCATCGCCGCCACGTACCAACCGGGCGGCACGGAGGCGGCGGTCGGCGGCGACTGGTACGACGTGATCACCCTCGGCGGCGGCCGCACCGCCCTGGTCATCGGCGACGTCATGGGCCGCGGCGTCCGCGCGGCGGCCGTCATGGGCCAGCTCCGCACGGCCGTGCGCGCCTACGCCCGCCTCGACCTGCCCCCGCACGAGGTCCTGCAGCTCCTGGACGGCCTCGCCGCGGAGATCGACGCAAGCCAGATCGCCACCATGGTCTACGCCGTGCACGACCCGAACGAAGGCAGCCTCGTGTACGCCTCCGCCGGGCACCTGCCGATCCTCGTACGGGACGAGGGCGGCACGATCCACCGCGCGGAGGAGCCCACGGGCCCGCCGCTCGGCACCGGAGGCTGGCTGCACACATCGGGCTCGGTCCCGCTGGGCCCCGGCTCGACCGCCGTCCTCTACACGGACGGCCTGGTCGAGCGGCGCAGCGAGGACATCGACGAAGGCGTCGCCGCCCTGGAGCGCGCCCTTGCGGGCGCCACCGGCACACCCCAGGTGGTGTGCGACCGTCTGATCCGCGCCCTGGGGGTGACGGCCGACCACGACGACGACGTGGCGGTCCTGGTCCTCCAGCACCCCGCACGCAAAGGCCTGGACGCCGAGCTGTTCCGCAACGCCGCCCTGGAGCTGCTCGGTGGCGTGGAAGCGGCGCCACGCGCGCGTGCCTTCGCGACCGGTGTCCTCGCCAGCTGGCGCTTCCCGCCCGAACTGCACGACCTGGGAGTCCTCGCGGCCAGCGAACTGGTGGCCAACTCCCTCCAGCACGGCACGCCGCCCATGCGCCTTCGCCTGCGCCGCACGAACCGCCGGCTGATCATCGAGGTCACCGACGGCGACGACCACCTGCCGCGCCGCCGCCGCGCCGAGCCCGCGGACGAGGCGGGACGTGGCATCGCCATCGTCGCCACGATCGCCTCGAACTGGGGCTCACGGCGCACACCGGGCGGCGGCAAGGCGGTCTGGTGCGAGTTCGCACTGCCGCGCGGGTAGCGCCTGTAGCGCCTAGGAGTTGGCGGGCTGGGGTTCCGCGGACTCGGACTCCGGAGCGCCCTGAGCGACGACCCGGCTCTTCGCGACGTACGGCTGGTTCTGCAGCGGAGTGAGCTGCCGCCCAAGGCGCACGGCGAGCACCGTGATGCCGAGCGAGAACAGCAGGAACGTCACGATGTACGGCCCGTGCAGCGCGGCCCCCATCGGACCGCCGACCGCGGGACCGACCGCGAGCGCCAGCTGCTTCACCAGGGCGAAGGCCGAGTTGTACTGACCGACCATCCCGGCGGGCGCCAGATCGGCGACCAGTGGCGCGACGGTCGGCGACAGCATCGCCTCACCGAGCCCGAAGAGCGCGTACGTCGAGATGAACGCGGCGGTCGCCATGGCCTGGCTCCCGTGGCCCATCCCCGCGTACCCGGCCGCGATCCACGCGACGGCCCAGATGAGACCGACGGCCGCGATCACCCGGGACCGCTTGCGCCGCTCGACGAACTTCAGGACGGCGAACTGCGCGATGACGATCACGGCCGTGTTGGCGGCGAGCGCGATGCCGAGCGTCGACGGCGAGATCCCGGCCGCCTCCACGCCGTACGCGGAGAGACCCGACTCGAACTGCCCGTAGCAGGCGAAGAACAGCACGAAGCCGAGCACGCACAGCTGCACCATCGCCTTGTGCCGGACCAGCGCCCGCAGACCGCTCTGCGGCGCGGACCCGTCCTTGGGCACGGAGTCCTGGATGGACGGCGCGTGCGGCAGCCGCACGGTGACGACGATCGCGGCGAGCACCAGGAACATCACGGCCTCGATGGAGAACAGCGTGATGAAGCTGCCCGGGTCGTGCTCGTCGACGATCTGCCCGCCGATGAGTCCACCAATACCCAGACCCAGGTTCTGCAGGAAGAACTGCATCGCGAAGGCACGCGTGCGCGTGGTGGGCGTCGAGCACCAGACGATCATTGTGGCGAGCGCCGGCTGCATCACCGCGGTGCCCGCACCGAGGAGGGCCGCCGAGACGATCGCCGTCGGCTCACTGTTCGAGAAGCCCAGGGCGAGGGCACCCACCGAGGCGGTCAGCGCGGCTCCCATGAGTACGGGGAGCGGGCCGCGGCGGTCGATGACGCGCCCGGTGACGGGCAGGACGATCAGCGCGGCCATGGCAAACGCGGCGAGCACGATGCCCGCCGTACTGGCACCCAGATCCCGCACCTGCGCCACGTAGACGTAGAGGAACGGAACCGTGAACCCGACGCCGAACGCGCTCAGCGCGCTGCCGACCTGAATACGACGCATCGCTGCGCCCATCGCCCTGGTCACTTTCACCTGCCTTAGGAGTTAGACGTGAAGACTTCGAAGCTAAAGTTAGAGTCTAAACAATACACACAGAAGAACTTCAATGCCAAGTAAGGGCGTGCCATACTGCGGCCATGGGTGACACTCCCGGCCCCACTGAGCCGACCCTCGAAGAGCAGATCGCCGCCTACCAGCGGGAGTTCCAGGACCTCGACCCCCAGGTCGAGGAGATCGTCTCGGCCCTCGGCCGCCTCAACCGGCGCATGAGCGTCGCCTACGGGCGGCAGACCGCGACCCTCGGCATCAGTAACGCCGAGTGGGAGGTCCTCAAGGCACTGGTCCTCTCCGGCGCCCCGTACCAAATGGGCCCCGGCGAGCTCGCCAAGCGCCTCGGCCTCACGCCGGCGGCCATGACCCACCGCATCGACCGCATGGTGGCGGAGGGTCTGGTGACCCGGGACCGCGACGAGTCCAACCGCGTACGAGTGATCGTCGAGCTCACCGCGGAAGGCCGCGAGAAGTGGCTGGAGGCGATGCGCCTGGCCACGGTCTTCGAGGAGGACCTCCTCCAGGACCTGTCCCAGGAGGAGCGCGGCGCCCTCGGAGAAGTACTGACTCGTCTTCTACGCAGGGTGGAAGACGCCCAGCCGGACGCGGGCGGACGCCTCACCGACCTGGACTGAGCGCCGGGTTGAGAGGGTGGGTCGAGAGGGTGGGTCGAGGGCTCCACCACGGCGTTTGACAGTCACCCGCCCGATCCGTAAGGTCCTTCGGGTTGCCACGGAGCCGTAACGGTTCTGCGACAGCACCTCCCGCCGCTGAGACGCGGCAAAACAAACTCTGCACGACATCCCACCGGGAACGATTTCGGCATGCCCGAATTCAATTCCAGGGCTCGATTATGAGTAACCGGGAAGAGCCGCTAGAGTTTGAGACGTCGGAACGGCCCAACAGCCGGGAAGACAAGCCCCGCTGACTGGGAATCAGGCCCGAAAGGATCTGGTAGAGTCGGAGCCGCCGGAAAGGGAAACGCGAAAGCCGAAAGGCCGGAGCGGGAACCGGAAAGGCACCGAGGAAATCGGACACGAAAGAGTCTGATAGAGTCGGAAACGCAAGAACGAAGAACAAAAAGAAACACCGAAGGGAAGCGCCCGGAGGAAAGCCCGAGAGGGTGAGTACAAAGGAAGCGTCCGTTCCTTGAGAACTCAACAGCGTGCCAAAAGTCAACGCCAGATATGTTGATACCCCGTCTTCGGCCGTCATGGTCGGGACGAGGTTCCTTTGAAGAAAACATCAGCGAGGACGCTGTGAACCGGAAGATTATTCCTCTTCCTGGTTCCGCTCAACGCGGATGCGATCCCGATTACGGGAAAACATTCACGGAGAGTTTGATCCTGGCTCAGGACGAACGCTGGCGGCGTGCTTAACACATGCAAGTCGAACGATGAAGCCCTTCGGGGTGGATTAGTGGCGAACGGGTGAGTAACACGTGGGCAATCTGCCCTGCACTCTGGGACAAGCCCTGGAAACGGGGTCTAATACCGGATGATATCCCCTCTCGCATGGGAGGGGGTTGAAAGCTCCGGCGGTGCAGGATGAGCCCGCGGCCTATCAGCTAGTTGGTGAGGTAGAAGCTCACCAAGGCGACGACGGGTAGCCGGCCTGAGAGGGCGACCGGCCACACTGGGACTGAGACACGGCCCAGACTCCTACGGGAGGCAGCAGTGGGGAATATTGCACAATGGGCGAAAGCCTGATGCAGCGACGCCGCGTGAGGGATGACGGCCTTCGGGTTGTAAACCTCTTTCAGCAGGGAAGAAGCGAAAGTGACGGTACCTGCAGAAGAAGCGCCGGCTAACTACGTGCCAGCAGCCGCGGTAATACGTAGGGCGCAAGCGTTGTCCGGAATTATTGGGCGTAAAGAGCTCGTAGGCGGCTTGTCACGTCGGTTGTGAAAGCCCGGGGCTTAACCCCGGGTCTGCAGTCGATACGGGCAGGCTAGAGTGTGGTAGGGGAGATCGGAATTCCTGGTGTAGCGGTGAAATGCGCAGATATCAGGAGGAACACCGGTGGCGAAGGCGGATCTCTGGGCCATTACTGACGCTGAGGAGCGAAAGCGTGGGGAGCGAACAGGATTAGATACCCTGGTAGTCCACGCCGTAAACGGTGGGAACTAGGTGTTGGCGACATTCCACGTCGTCGGTGCCGCAGCTAACGCATTAAGTTCCCCGCCTGGGGAGTACGGCCGCAAGGCTAAAACTCAAAGGAATTGACGGGGGCCCGCACAAGCAGCGGAGCATGTGGCTTAATTCGACGCAACGCGAAGAACCTTACCAAGGCTTGACATCGCCCGGAAAGCCGTAGAGATACGGCCCCCCTTGTGGTCGGGTGACAGGTGGTGCATGGCTGTCGTCAGCTCGTGTCGTGAGATGTTGGGTTAAGTCCCGCAACGAGCGCAACCCTTGTTCTGTGTTGCCAGCATGCCCTTCGGGGTGATGGGGACTCACAGGAGACTGCCGGGGTCAACTCGGAGGAAGGTGGGGACGACGTCAAGTCATCATGCCCCTTATGTCTTGGGCTGCACACGTGCTACAATGGCAGGTACAATGAGCTGCGAAGCCGCGAGGCGGAGCGAATCTCAAAAAGCCTGTCTCAGTTCGGATTGGGGTCTGCAACTCGACCCCATGAAGTCGGAGTTGCTAGTAATCGCAGATCAGCATTGCTGCGGTGAATACGTTCCCGGGCCTTGTACACACCGCCCGTCACGTCACGAAAGTCGGTAACACCCGAAGCCGGTGGCCCAACCCCTTGTGGGAGGGAGCTGTCGAAGGTGGGACTGGCGATTGGGACGAAGTCGTAACAAGGTAGCCGTACCGGAAGGTGCGGCTGGATCACCTCCTTTCTAAGGAGCACTTCTTACCAACTCCGGTTGGTCAGAGGCCAGTTCATCAGCGAACGTCTGATGCTGGTTGCTCATGGGTGGAACGTTGACTATTCGGCACGATCATTTGGCTTCACCAGTACTGCTTCGGCGTGGAACGTGAAAGTCAGAGGATCGGGCCGGGCACGCTGTTGGGTATCTGAAGGTATGGCCGTATGGCTGCCTTCAAGTGCCGACCCCAGTGAAAGTTCGTTTCGGCGGGCTGTGATGGGTGGTTGGTCGTTGTTTGAGAACTGCACAGTGGACGCGAGCATCTGTGGCCAAGTTTTTAAGGGCGCACGGTGGATGCCTTGGCACCAGGAACCGATGAAGGACGTGGGAGGCCACGATAGTCCCCGGGGAGTCGTCAACCAGGCTTTGATCCGGGGGTTTCCGAATGGGGAAACCCGGCAGTCGTCATGGGCTGTCACCCGCTGCTGAACACATAGGCAGTGTGGAGGGAACGCGGGGAAGTGAAACATCTCAGTACCCGCAGGAAGAGAAAACAACCGTGATTCCGGGAGTAGTGGCGAGCGAAACCGGATGAGGCCAAACCGTATACGTGTGAGACCCGGCAGGGGTTGCGTGTGCGGGGTTGTGGGATCTCTCTTTCACAGTCTGCCGGCTGTGAGACGAGTCAGAAACCGTTGATGTAGGCGAAGGACATGCGAAAGGTCCGGCGTAGAGGGTAAGACCCCCGTAGTCGAAACATCAACGGCTCGTTTGAGAGACACCCAAGTAGCACGGGGCCCGAGAAATCCCGTGTGAATCTGGCGGGACCACCCGTTAAGCCTAAATATTCCCTGGTGACCGATAGCGGATAGTACCGTGAGGGAATGGTGAAAAGTACCGCGGGAGCGGAGTGAAATAGTACCTGAAACCGTGTGCCTACAAGCCGTGGGAGCGTCGCGCATTGAGTTTACTCAATGCGTCGTGACTGCGTGCCTTTTGAAGAATGAGCCTGCGAGTTTGCGGTGCGTTGCGAGGTTAACCCGTGTGGGGAAGCCGTAGCGAAAGCGAGTCCGAATAGGGCGATTCAGTAGCGCGCTCAAGACCCGAAGCGGAGTGATCTAGCCATGGGCAGGTTGAAGCGGCTGTAAGAGGTCGTGGAGGACCGAACCCACCAGGGTTGAAAACCTGGGGGATGACCTGTGGTTAGGGGTGAAAGGCCAATCAAACTCCGTGATAGCTGGTTCTCCCCGAAATGCATTTAGGTGCAGCGTCGTGTGTTTCTTGCCGGAGGTAGAGCACTGGATAGGCGATGGGCCCTACCGGGTTACTGACCTTAGCCAAACTCCGAATGCCGGTAAGTGAGAGCACGGCAGTGAGACTGTGGGGGATAAGCTCCATGGTCGAGAGGGAAACAGCCCAGAGCATCGACTAAGGCCCCTAAGCGTACGCTAAGTGGGAAAGGATGTGGAGTCGCAGAGACAACCAGGAGGTTGGCTTAGAAGCAGCCACCCTTGAAAGAGTGCGTAATAGCTCACTGGTCAAGTGATTCCGCGCCGACAATGTAGCGGGGCTCAAGCGTACCGCCGAAGTCGTGTCATTCCAGCATATAGGGCCAACGCCTGCTGGGATGGGTAGGGGAGCGTCGTGTGCCGGGTGAAGCTGCCGCGGAAGCGAGTGGTGGACGGTTCACGAGTGAGAATGCAGGCATGAGTAGCGATACATACGTGAGAAACGTGTGCGCCGATTGACTAAGGGTTCCTGGGTCAAGCTGATCTGCCCAGGGTAAGTCGGGACCTAAGGCGAGGCCGACAGGCGTAGTCGATGGATAACCGGTTGATATTCCGGTACCCGCTGTGAAGCGTCAAACATCGAGCCCATTGATGCTAAGGCCGTGAAGCCGTCCTGGAGCCTTCGGGCAAAGGGAAGTGGTGGAGCCGCCGACCCAAGATGGTAGTAGGTGAGTGATGGGGTGACGCAGGAAGGTAGTCCAGCCCGGGCGGTGGTTGTCCCGGGGTAAGGGTGTAGCCCGTCATCTAGGTAAATCCGGATGACATGTGGGTGAGACCTGATGCCGAGCCGATTGTGGTGAAGTGGATGATCCTATGCTGTCGAGAAAAGCCTCTAGCGAGTTTCATGGCGGCCCGTACCCTAAACCGACTCAGGTGGTCAGGTAGAGAATACCGAGGCGTTCGGGTGAACTATGGTTAAGGAACTCGGCAAAATGCCCCCGTAACTTCGGGAGAAGGGGGCCATCACCGGTGATGAGTCTTGCACTCTGAGCTGGGGGTGGCCGCAGAGACCAGCGAGAAGCGACTGTTTACTAAAAACACAGGTCCGTGCGAAGCCGTAAGGCGATGTATACGGACTGACGCCTGCCCGGTGCTGGAACGTTAAGGGGACCGGTTAGTGCGCTTTCGGGCGTGCGAAGCTGAGAACTTAAGCGCCAGTAAACGGCGGTGGTAACTATAACCATCCTAAGGTAGCGAAATTCCTTGTCGGGTAAGTTCCGACCTGCACGAATGGCGTAACGACTTCTCGACTGTCTCAACCATAGGCCCGGTGAAATTGCACTACGAGTAAAGATGCTCGTTTCGCGCAGCAGGACGGAAAGACCCCGGGACCTTTACTACAGTTTGATATTGGTGTTCGGTTCGGCTTGTGTAGGATAGGTGGGAGACTTTGAAGCGGGCACGCCAGTGTTCGTGGAGTCAACGTTGAAATACCACTCTGGTCGTGCTGGATGTCTAACCTGGGTCCGTGATCCGGATCAGGGACAGTGTCTGATGGGTAGTTTAACTGGGGCGGTTGCCTCCCAAAGAGTAACGGAGGCGCCCAAAGGTTCCCTCAGCCTGGTTGGTAATCAGGTGTTGAGTGTAAGTGCACAAGGGAGCTTGACTGTGAGACCGACGGGTCGAGCAGGGACGAAAGTCGGGACTAGTGATCCGGCGGTGGCTTGTGGAAGCGCCGTCGCTCAACGGATAAAAGGTACCCCGGGGATAACAGGCTGATCTTCCCCAAGAGTCCATATCGACGGGATGGTTTGGCACCTCGATGTCGGCTCGTCGCATCCTGGGGCTGGAGTCGGTCCCAAGGGTTGGGCTGTTCGCCCATTAAAGCGGTACGCGAGCTGGGTTTAGAACGTCGTGAGACAGTTCGGTCCCTATCCGCTGTGCGCGTAGGAATATTGAGAAGGGCTGTCCCTAGTACGAGAGGACCGGGACGGACGAACCTCTGGTGTGCCAGTTGTCCTGCCAAGGGCATGGCTGGTTGGCTACGTTCGGAAAGGATAACCGCTGAAAGCATCTAAGCGGGAAGCCTGCTTCGAGATGAGTATTCCCACCCCCTTTGAGGGGTTAAGGCTCCCAGTAGACGACTGGGTTGATAGGCCAGATCTGGAAGCCCGGTAACGGGTGGAGGTGACTGGTACTAATAGGCCGAGGGCTTGTCCTCAGTTGCTCGCGTCCACTGTGTTGGTTCTGAAACCACGAACAACCCCGTATGTCGGGCCACGACTACGGTGCGGTTGACAGTTTCATAGTGTTTCGGTGGTCATAGCGTGAGGGAAACGCCCGGTTACATTCCGAACCCGGAAGCTAAGCCTCACAGCGCCGATGGTACTGCAGGGGGGACCCTGTGGGAGAGTAGGACGCCGCCGAACTATCATTAACGGGAAACCCCCGCACCCTCTGGGTGCGGGGGTTTTCTGCGTTCAGGAGCAATCAGCAATCAGCAATCAGCAATTAGTGATTAGTGATTACTCCGGCCGCACCAATTTCGTGTCGTACGCCAGAATTACCGCCTGCACCCGATCCCTCGCCCCCGTCTTCGCCAGAACGCGCCCCACATGCGTCTTCACCGTCGACTCCGCGAGATGCAGCCGGCCCGCGATCTCCGCGTTCGTCCAGCCCTGCCCGATGACCGTCAGGATTTCGCGCTCCCGGTCCGTCAGTGAGGCCAGGCGTGGGTCCCGGGACGGGTCGGTGGCGTCCGAGCCCGCCCGCGGCATCGGCAAATGATCGGCGTACGCGTCCAGGAGGCGGCGGGTCAGGCTCGGGGCCACGACCGCGTCCCCCGTGGCGACCGCGCGGATGCCGGAGAGCAGTTCCTCCGGCAGGGCGTCCTTGATGAGGAACCCCGAGGCTCCCGCGCGCAGGCCCGCATACGCGTACTCGTCGAGGTCGAACGTGGTGAGGATCAGGACGCGGGTGCGGTCGCCCGCCGCCACGATGCGGCGCGTGGCCTCGATTCCGTCCAGGCCCGGCATGCGGATGTCCATCAGGGCGACGTCCGGGTGGAGTTCGGCCGTCATGCGGACCGCCTCGCTGCCGTTGCCGGCCTCTCCCACGACCCTCATGTCGTCCTGGCTCTCCAGGAGCATGCGGAAGCCGAAGCGTTGCATCGGCTGGTCGTCGACGATGAGCACGGTCGTCACTGGGTGGATTCCTTGGGGAGATGGAGTTCGACGTGCCAGCCGCCCTGCGGGTGCGGCAGCGGGCCTGCCTCAAGTGTCCCGTCGTACAGGGCCGTTCGCTCGCGCATTCCCGTCAGTCCCCTGCCGCCGGAGTCCACGGCCGGCGGCCCGCCTCCCGCACCCGTGTCCGTCACCGTCGCCCGCACCCCGTCGTCGCCGTACGCGACTTCCACATAGGCCGTCGCGTACGGGCCCCCGTGCTTGAGCGTGTTCGTGAGGGCTTCCTGCACCACGCGGTAGACCGTGAGTTGTCGGCCCGCCGGGAGCGAGTCCGGGCGGCCGCGCACCGTGCTGCGTACCGGAAGCCCCGCGGCCCGTACCCCGTCGATGAGTTGGTCCAGGTCGGTGAGGGCGGGCTGGGGAGCGAGAGCAGCGGCCTCAGGTGACTGAGGGGCCTCCTCGCGCAGGACGTCCAGGAGCCGGCGCAGCTCCGTCAGGGCCTGACGGCTTGTGGTGCCGATGGCGGTGAGGGCCTGGGCGGCACGCTCCGGGGACTTGGCGGCGGCGTACGAACCGCCGTCCGCGAGAGTCGTGATGACCGAGAGATTGTGGCCGATGATGTCGTGCATCTCCCGGGCGATGCGCGTGCGTTCGGCGTTGGTGGCGAGCTGCGCCTGCTGGTCGCGTTCGACTTCGAGCTGCTTGGCGCGCTGCACCAGCGATGCCATGTACTCCTGGCGGGTGCGGAACGCGATGCCCATCAGAGCGACGATCGCGAAGCTCATCATCGTCGGCACCACCTGCTGGTCCCAACTGCCCTGCGGGTGGCGGAGATGGCCGACCACGGGCGGCAGCACGAGCAGCGCGTACGACCAGGCCAACGTGCGCAGCGGAAGCCGTATCGCGATGTTGAAGACGACGATGAGCAGGGTGAGCGAGGCCTGCAGGACGGCGCCCGTCCAGTTGTTGGCCAGCGACGCGAGCAGCATGACGATGTAGACCGCGAGCGGATGGGTGCGGCGCCACAGGAGCGGCACCGTGGCGGCCAGCGTGATCGCGTACAGGGCCCAGGCCGGAACGTCCGTGTTCTGGGCGATGTTCCGCCAGCCGTCGCCCACGAGGTCGATGAACGCGGCGAACACGAAGAACCCGACCAGATGGAGATCCCAGACCAGCGGGAGGCGGCGGTCGAAGGCGCGCATCCACTGGACGCCGCGCTCCACGTACCGGGTCAGAGGCTGTGCGCCCTCGGACCAGTCCTGGTCCGGGGCGCCGTGGTCGGAGGTTCCGTGCGCCGGGGTCACCGCTTCATCCTCGTACGGGACATGCTCATACGTCCCGTCGCCTCAACAGATACGTCGCTGCCGCCAGGGAAGCCGCCGCCCACACGCACAGGGTCAGCAGGCCCGCGCCGGGTGAGAGGTCGCCGGGCGAGGTGTTCAGGGCCGCGAGGGACTCGGCGGCGGGTAGCGGGAAGTAGTTCAGGAGATCCTGCACCGTGTAGTTCGGGATCATCGTGGCGAGCTGCGGCAGGAGGATCAGGCCGCCTACGTACGCGCCGATCGTGCCCGGGATGCTGCGCAGGGCCGAGCCGAGGCCGAGCACGATGACGCCGATGAGGGCCGTCCCGGCGGCGGATCCGGCGACGGCGCGCGCGATGCCGGGGTCGCCGAGTGACGCCTCCAGGTCCGTGCCGCCGAGGAACATCTGGGCTAGCGGGAACGTGAGGAAGTTCGTGACCAGCAGCGTCCCGAGCGCCACCGCGGCGAACACGGCCGTCTTCGCCCGGAGCACCGGCACCCGGCGCGGCACCGCGGCCATCGTGGCCCGCACCAGGCCCGTCGAGTACTCGCCCGCGGTGACGAGAATGCCGAGGACCGCGATCGCGACCTGGCCGATCTGCGTGCCGAGCAGGGCGTACGTGACCGGGTCGATCTCGTCACCGGGGCTGGACGTGTAGGTGGCGGCGAGGATCATGCCGAGGACGACGGTGAAGACGCTCGCCAGGCCGAGCGTGATCCAGGTGGAGCGGAGCGTCCACAGCTTGTGCCACTCGGAGCGGAGGATCCCGCGGGAGGACAGGCGGTAGGGGGCTGTTGTCGTGACGGTGCTCATGCCGCTGCTCCTTCCGGGACTTCCGGGACTTCCGGGACGCCGGCGGTCGCGTCGGCGGTCGCGTCGGCGGTCGCGTCGGCGGCGGTGGACACCGACGCGACGTACTCGACCGAATCCCGCGTCAGGTCCATGAATGCCTGCTCCAACGATGCCGTGTGCGGGGTGAGTTCGAAGAGGGGGATGCCGTGCTGCGCCGCCGTGCGGCCGATGTGCTCGCCGTCCGCGCCGCGTACGTCGAGTACGCCCGGCGCGTCACTTGTGATCTGTACGCCGGGTGCGGCGAGCAGCTCGCCGAGGAGGCCCGCCTCGGGGGTGACGACCTTGACGGAGCCTGTGCCCGACTCACGTACGAACGTCTCGACCGTCGTGTCCGCGAGGAGTTTGCCGCGGCCGATGATGATCAGGTGCTCGGCGGTCAGTGCCATCTCGCTCATGAGGTGTGAGGAGACGAGGACCGTACGGCCTTCCGTGGCAAGGGACTTGAGGAGGTTGCGGATCCACAGGACGCCCTCGGGGTCGAGGCCGTTGACCGGCTCGTCGAGGATGACGACGGCCGGGTCGCCGAGGAGCGCGGCCGCGATACCGAGCCGCTGGCCCATGCCGAGCGAGAAGCCCTTCACGCGCTTGCGGGCCACCTCGTGGATGCCCACGAGGTCCAGCACCTCCTCGACGCGGCGGCGTGGGATGCCGTGCGTGTGGGCCAGCGCCATGAGGTGGTGGAAGGCGGTGCGGCCCGGATGGACGGACCTTGCCTCCAGCAGCGCGCCCACCTCGTGCAGGGGCGCGGTGTGCGTCGCGTACGTCCGGTCGCCGACCGTGGAGCGGCCGCGAGTTGGGGCGTCCAGGCCGAGGAGCATCCGCATGGTGGTGGACTTGCCCGCGCCGTTGGGGCCGAGAAAGCCGGTGACGGTACCGGGGTGGACGGTGAAGGAGAGGTCCTCCACGACGGTCTTGTCGCCGTAGCGCTTGGTGAGTTCGTATGCCCGAATCATGCTTCTGATGCTGGCGCTCGCGGGGGTGCGGGGCGTCGGACCAGGGGCGGGACGTGGGCGGGTACGGGTAGTACCGGGGTAGGACGGCGACCCTGAGGCCGTGGCCCGCGCCGGGTGTCAGCCGGGGAGCTCCGCGTGCGGCCAGCGGGCTCGGGCCTGTTCGCGGGAGCGGAGGAGGGCCAGGGTGGGCAGGCCGCGGTCCGCGCCGGTGGACAGGAGCTCCGGGAGCTGGGGGAGCGGTGCTACGGCGGCCACGTCGTCGAGGACCAGCGTCATTGGTGGGTCGAGCCGACCGGAGGATGACCGTTCGGCCATGCGCCGGCCGTGCTCGACCACGCTTGAGGCGAGTGCCGTGAGGAGGGGCATCGCGCCCGGCCCCTTGGGCGATTTGGGGTCCTCGATGGGTTCACCCACCACGAAAAGCGTGCCCCCTTCATCGATGAAGGAATCCAGGGTGAGGGAATCGGTTCGGTTTGGGGTGCACGATTCCCGTACGTTCAGGGTGAAGAGGGCGGACAGTGCGCGTGCCGTCAACTCCTGGGCCATGTCGCGCCGTTCCGGGTACGCCGTGAGGGCCGCCTCCAGCTCGCCCGCGGCTCCCGCGGTGGCCTTCTGGTGGGTGCGGAGGATGCGGACTGCCTCTTGGACTTGGGTGCCTTGTGCCCAGCGGTGTACGTGCTTGACCGGGCGGCCGTCCACCGCTGCCGCGTGGAGGAAGCTGCGGAGGAGGGTTTCGGCGGTGTCGGCGACGGTGCTGTCCAGCTTGGCGCTTGGCCTTATGGCGGCCAGCAGGGCGGTGGCTCGTTGTGCCGCGGTTGCCTTGTCCTCGCAGGCGGTGGTGGGGGACCAGTGCAGTCTTGCGGGGGTGTCGCAGAGGTGGGAGGGGTCGTAGACGAGGACTGGGCCGAGCTTCGCTCTGGCGTCTTTTGTCTCTTCCCACAGGGTGGGGTCCGATGTCAGTACTAGGGCTGCGCCCTCTGCGTCTCGGATTGCTTCTGCGGCTAGGGGTCTGCGGGTTTCTTGGGGGCCCAGTACCAGGGGGGTACGAGGGGTAGGAACCGTGGCTGTCTCTGCACCCAGCACCTCGGTGCTCTGCGGCACCGCAGCCCTGACGTCCTGTTCATCGGCGCCCGGCGGTGTGGGCTGTGCCCACCCTCCCCCACTCTCGGCTGCGCTCGAGCGGGGGGACCCCCATCGCCCTGCGGGACGATTGCCCACAACCGGGGCGACGGCGGGTTCTGGTGGCGCCTCGCGCCTCGCCCTTCGTACCGCCCTCCACCGCGTGACCGTCCCCATCACGAAGATCGTGAGCACCACGAGGACCATCAGCTGGCCGATCAGCAGGCCCCAGAACAGGCCGTAGCCCGTGAGTTGAGGTGCCGGGGTCGCCGGCCACGCGCCCGCGATGTCGTGCGGCTGCTGTACCAGGTGCCGCATCGCCACCGGCGTATTGCCGAAGGTGACGTTCTTGGGCCAGGAGCCGTGCGAGAACAGGCCCGCCAGGCCCGTCGCCGACCAGACGAGCACCGTCAGGCCGAGCACGAAGGCGAGGCCGCCCACCAGGAGGCCGTCGGGGATGCCCCGTTCCCGTGACTCGCGCCGCCCGTCCCGGTAGCGGTAGTCGGAAGGCTCGGGCTCCCGGTACCCCATCCCCTACGCCACCCCGGAACGCGACGACGACGGACCGTTCATCTGCTGCTCCATGTACGCCGCCCGCTCCTCCGCCTCCAGCTCCGCCGCCCGCATCGCGTCGTCGCCGAGCAGCTGGTCCGCCGACGATTCCGTCATGGCGCGGTCGGTGAAGACCAGGGGGCGTTCAGTCTCCGTGATCAGGTGTTTGACGACCTGGACGTTGCCGTTCACGTCCCACACCGCGATGCCAGGCGTGAGGGTGGGGATGATCTCCACCGCCCAGCGTGGCAGGCCGAGGACCCGGCCGGTCGCTCTCGCCTCGTCCGCCTTCTGGGCGTAGATGGTGCGGGTCGACGCCATCTTCAGGATTGCCGCCGCCTCCTTGGCCGCCGCCCCGTCCACCACGTCACTCAAGTGGTGCACCACCGCCACGAACGACAGACCGAGCCGCCGCCCGAACTTCAGCAGCCGCTGGAACAGCTGCGCCACGAAGGGGGAGTTGATGATGTGCCACGCCTCTTCCACCAGGAAGATGCGCTTCTTGCGGTCAGGGCGGATCCACGTGTGTTCGAGCCAGACGCCCACGATCGCCATCAGGATCGGCATCGCGATCGAGTTGCGGTCGATGTGCGAGAGGTCGAAGACGATCAGCGGCGCGTCCAGGTCGATGCCGACCGTGGTCGGGCCGTCGAACATGCCCCGCAGGTCACCGTCCACCAGGCGGTCCAGGACGAGCGCGACGTCCAGACCCCATGCCCGTACGTCGTCTATGGCGACGTTCATGGCCTCGGCCGACTCCGGCTCCGGGTGGCGCAGCTGCTCCACGATGTCGGTCAGGACCGGCTGGCGTTCCACGATCGTCTCGTTCACGTACGCGTGGGCGACCTTGAGCGCGAAGCCCGAGCGCTCGTCGAGGCCGTGCCCCATCGCGACTTCGATGATCGTGCGGAGCAGGGCGAGCTGACCCGTCGTGGTGATCGAGGGGTCCAGCGGGTTGAGGCGGATGCCCATGTCCAGGGCGGCCGTCGGGTCGAGGCGGATGGGAGTTATCCCCAGCTCCTGGGCGATGAGGTTCCATTCGCCGACGCCGTCCTCGCCCTGCGCGTCGAGGACGACGACCTGGCGGTCCTTGAACCTCAACTGCCGCAGGACGTACGTCTTCTCGAGCGCCGACTTGCCGTTGCCCGACTCGCCGAGCACCAGCCAGTGGGGGGCCGGGAGCTGCTGGCCGTAGAGCTGGAACGGGTCGTAGATGTATCCCTTGCCGGAGTACACCTCGCGCCCGATGATCACGCCCGAGTCGCCGAGGCCGGGGGCGGCCGTCGGCAGATAGACCGCCTGGGCCTGCCCCGTCGACGTACGCACGGGAAGTCTGGTCGTCTCCACCTTCCCGAACAGGAAGGACGTGAAGGCGTCCGTGAGGATGGTCAGCGGATCCCGCATGGTGGCAGCCCTCGCCTCTACGTCTCTAGCGTCGGATGCCGGTCGCGAACGGCAGCGTATTGACGAAGGCCCTGTGGTGCTCGCGGTCGCACCACTCCAGCTTCAGATACGACTTCCCGGCCGAGGCCCGGATGGTGCGCTTGTCGCGCGCGAGGGCTTCGGGGGAACGGGACGAGACGGTGATGTAGCCGACGAGATTGACGCCGGCCGCGCCGCTCGCGAGGTCCTCGCCGCGCTGGTCCAGACGGGAGTTCGACGCGATGTCACGCGGGTCGACCGTGCGGTTCAGCTTGGCCTGGCGGCTGGCTTCGGCCTCGTCGTTCGTCTTCTCCGTCAGCATGCGCTCGATGGCGACCTCGGTGGGTTCGAGGTCCATGGTGACGGCGACCGTGCGGATCACGTCCGGGGTGTGGACGAGCAGCGGGGCGAGGAAGTTGACGCCGACGGGCGTCATCGGCCACTCCTTCACCCAGGCCGTGGCGTGACACCAGGGCGCGCGGGTGGAGGACTCACGGGTCTTGGCCTGGAGGTAGGTGGGCTCCATGGCGTCGAGCTCGGCGGGCCATGCGTTGCGCTTGGTCATCGCCTGGATGTGGTCGATGGGGTGGTCCGGGTCGTACATGGAGTGCACGAGGGACGACAGCCGCCCTTGGCCCAGCGGCTGTCGTACGCGGATGTCCGCTTCCTGGAGCCGCGAGCAGATGTCGGTCAGTTCGCGCGCCATGACGACCGCGAGACCGGCGTCCTTGTCGAGCTTCCGGCCTCCGTGCGGGCGGCTGGCGCGGGCCATCGCCTGGGCCTCGGCGGCCAGGTCGCGGGAGTAGTGCATGCAGGCCACGAGGTACGCGCGGTGCTGCTCGCTGCTGGTGGAGACCATCGACTGGAGCTGCTCGTACGACTGCTGAAGCCAGGGCAGTGCCCGGTCGTCGCCTCGTACGGTGACGTCCTTGGCGTGGGCGTCCGGGTCGGCGGGAAGGGTGCGCGCGAGCATCTGGAGCCGCGTCACGAAGCCGTCGCCGTTGGCGACGTGCTTGAGCAGCGTCCCGAACCGGTCGACCAGCGCCTCCTGGTCCTCGGAGTCGCGAAGGCCTACGCCCGGCCCCTCGATCTCGATGGCGGCGGTGACGGTGCGCCGGTCGGCGTGCAGCAGTACGGCGATTTCATCCGGCCCGAAGGGCGCGGCCAGCCAGCTGATGCGGCCGATCCCGGGCGGCGGGCCGACCTCGACCTCCCTGCCGTCGAAGCGGACGCCCGCTTCGGGGGTGGCGGAGCGGTAGGCGGTGCCGTGCTTCAGGGAGCGCTTGTAGCTGCGGTTGATTTCAAACCATTTGAAGAACGTGCGGCCCTTGTAGGGGACGTAGACCGCGGCGATCGCCAGCATCGGGAAGCCCATGAGCAGCACGATGCGCAGGGAGAGGACCGGGACGAGGAGGCCGCACATCATTCCGACGAAGGCGCCGGCGATGATCAGCGCGATCTCACCGGTCTCCCGGTTCTTGCCGACGATCGCGTTCGGCCGTGCGCGGCCGATCAGATATGTGCGGCGGGGCGCGACCGGATGGGACACGTGGGACTGGGTGGTCATGAACGCCCTTCACCTCCCGTGCGATTGGTAGTGCCAGTGGAACCTGTGGAGCCGTGTCCCGAGCCGCGGTTGCGCGCGTGCGGAGTGCTGGTCGCGCTGCCCCGGGGCGGGGGTGCGGCGGAGGGGACAGATCCGCCGCCGTTCGACGAGCCGCCGCCTCCGCTGGGGCGGCTGCTGTGGGCGGCGACGCCGCCGCTGGCGGGGTTGGACGGCCGCGACTGGTTGTTGCCGCCTCCGCCTCCGCCTCCACGGGAGCTGTGGGTCTTGATGCCCTGGGAGACGAGGGACGCGGGGGAGGTGATGACGGCCGCGGCGCGGTTCTCGGCGCCCTGGGAGATGCGGTTGTTCCGGGAGCCCGCGATCTCGTCGCCGAAGCCGGGGACGAAGCGGTAGATCATGGCGCTCGCGAAGATGGCGAGCAGGATGATCGAGAGCCCGGAGACGACGGCGGAGAACGCGTCGGGTCCGTCGTCGGCGGAGAGCGCGCCGGCGAGGCCGAGCACGATGACGATGATCGGTTTGACGAGGATGACGGCGATCATGATCCCCGCCCAGCGGCGGACGTGCGTCCACAGGTTCTTGTCGACGAGGCCCGCGTACACGACGGTGCCGAGCAGGGCGCCTACGTAGAGCAGGGCGGCCCGGATGACGAGCTCCAGCCACAGCACTCCGGCCGCGAGGATCGACACGAGCGAGACGACGATCAGCATGATCGGCCCGCCGCCGATGTCCTCGCCCTTCTTCAGGGCCTCGGAGAAGGTCCCGAAGAAGGTGTCCGTCTGGCCGCCGGTGGCCTTCGCGATGACGTCCGTGACGCCGTCGGCCGCGGAGACGACCGTATAGAGGATCAGCGGCGTGAAGGCGGACGCGAGGACCGTCAGCCACAGGAACCCGATGGCTTCGGAGAGCGCGGTGGTGAGGGGGACGCCTCGCACCGCGCGCTTGGCCACCGCGAGGAGCCAGAGCAGCAGGGTCAGGATGGTGGACGCGGCGAAGACGACCGCGTACTGCTTGAGGAAGCTGGGGTTCGTGAAGTCGACCTCGGCGGTCTCCTTCACGGCTTCGGAGAGCTTGTCGACGGTCCAGGAGGCGGCGTCGGCGCAGCCCTTTGCCAGGGAGGAGAGGGGGTCGAGGGTGGAGTCGAGGGGGGACTCGGTGGGGTAGTCGCCTCCGCCTCCGCTTCCGCTTCCTCCGCCGTCTTGGCCTTTTTCGCAGTACTTCTTGGCGGGGCCGACGATGAGGTCACACTTCTCGTCGTCCGGTTCGGGCGCCGCGTAGGCGCGTGAGGCCAGTAGGATCGCCGCAGACTGCACGGCGGCAACCGTGGCCGTGAGCTTCAGGGCACGTCGGCTACCGGGCATACGTGAACCCTCCGTACTCCTGGACGGCCTTGGCGATCTCGTCGGCCGTGGAGACCTTGTTGTCGCCGTTCACGGGAGCCGGGCCGTCCTTCGAGGAGTACCGCTCGACCTTCCAGTCCCCGCCGGTCCACCGCAGCTTGAACGTCATGGTGAACCAGTCATTGCTCACGGGGTTCGTCGTGTTCTGTCCGGCCGTGCCGAAGGCGCCGGTGCACCACACCTGCACGGTGGCAGCGCTGTCCGCGTACGCGGTGGTTTTGGTGCCGACGGGCACGGTGCGCGAGACGTAGGTCTCGCCGGGCGCGGGGTTGCCGTTCGCGTCCAGGCCGACCTTGTCCAGGAATTCCTTGGAGTAGGTCTTGCCGAAGTCCCGCTCCAGCGCGGCCACCTTGTCGGGCACGAAGATCTGACGCACGATCTGGGCCCTGCGGGCGGGCTTGAGGATGTCGGCCGAGACCAGCGTCACCGCGTAGTTGGATGCGGCGCTCTGTACGCCCTGCTCGCTCTTCGCGAACCCGGAGGGGATCCCCGACGTCTTGCCGTCGACAGGACGCTCCCCGGTAGGGGCGGTGGGAGCCGCCCCCGGCTTCTCGCTGTCCCCGCTGCCCTCTCCGGAGGAGCCCCCACCCCCACGGTTCGCAAAGGCGATAGCCGCAATCAGCAGCACCACCACACCCACCACCGTCACGAGGCTCCGTGACGAAGAACGGCTGGATCTGCGCGATCCGCCGTACCCGTCCTGGCCGCCCCCCTCCCCCTCGGGAAGCCGCGTCCGGGTTTCGCCCGAGCCGCCGTAGAGGCCGTCGTTTCGCTCGTCGTCGAGACTCATGCCGCGCACGCCCCCTCAACCTCTCGGTGTACCGCCACGTACGACGGTAGCCGTGCTGGTTCCCGCGCGGGCGCGGTGTGGTGACTCGACATCAGGGAGTTGCAACCTCAGCCGGTGGGCACGACGGATGGGTGGGTCGAAGGGGGACAGGGGGAGGGGACAGGACGGGGACGGGGAAGGGAACGGGGACGTAAGTGGTGGCGGGCTAGACCGCCATCCCGTACACGATGGTGAAGACCGTGCCGAGCGATCCGATGATGAAGACGCCGGTCAGGCCCGCGATGATCAGGCCCTTGCCCTGCTCCGCACTGAACGTGTCGCGCAGCGCCGTCGCGCCGATGCGCTGCTTCGCCGCGCCCCAGATCGCAATGCCGAGACAGAGGAGGATGGCGATCGCCATCACGACCTCGATCATCACCCGCGCCTCGTTGCCCAGGCTCCCGAAGGGACCCCAGTCGGGGGCGATCCCGCCGATGATGGTGGTGATGTCGCCCTTTTCGGCTGCCATAAGCATGTGTAACTCACCGCCCCTAGTGGGTTGTTCCGTCACCTCTGCCTACCGCAGTACAGAGGACAGCTCATTCTCGCCGACAAACGGGCCAGTGCATGTCGACTTGGCGTCATTCGTTGGCTGAAACGTATGGTCACTCTGTGTATCACGCTGAGTGACGCCGGGCAATGACGGCCCGGCGTGCCCTCTGACCAGGTCTCATTCTGACCTGGTTCGGTGACGGGGACTCACATCATCGGTCATACAACCCCGTCGAGGCCATCCAGACCATCGAGACCGTCCAGGCCGTCGAGGTCGCCCAGGCCGCCGCCCGTCACCACGTACGAGCAGTCGGTGTAGCGGTAGCCAGGCTGGACCTTGCTGCCCTCGGCGTTGTTGCGGACGCTGCCCACGCTGCTCGT